>CALGTB010000172.1 GCA_937902285.1 uncultured Actinomycetes bacterium
GCTAGTCGGCCGATCTCGGGGAGTCCTGCCCTGCGTCGTCGCCCCTCGGGGCGACCCGATGGGTAGCGTGCGGGCATGGAACCCGTTCATGGTGGCGAGCACATCGTCGACGCAGCCCGCGCGGCCGGGGTCGAGACCGTCTTCACGCTCTCGGGAGCGCACATCTTCCCCGTCTACGACGCGGCCGTCGGCGGCCGGTCGCGGGTGGATGCGGCCCCCGACCGCCGGTCGGCGGAGAAGGACGGACCGCTGCGCCTGATCGACACCCGGCACGAGCAGACCGCCGCCTTCGCCGCGGAGGCGACCGGCAAGCTCACCCGCACGCCGGGGTTCGCCGCGGTCACGGCCGGCCCGGGCGTCACGAACGCGGTCAGCGCCATCACGAGCGCGTGGTTCAACGGCACCCCGATGGTCGTGCTCGGCGGCCGGTCGCCGGACTCGCGCTGGGGCTCGGGCGCGCTGCAGGAACTCGATCAGCCGCCGATCCTCGCTCCCGTGACGAAGGATGCCTGGACGACGCACGACGCCGGGGAGATCCGCTCCGACGGCGACCGTGCGTTCGCACTCGCCGCGTCGGCGCACAGCGGCCCGGTGTTCTGGGACATCCCGATGGACGTCATCTTCGCCCCGGCCGCCCGCGAGCAGGTGGCGCCGGTCGTCGTCGACACCGGAGGCGAGCCCGACCCGGAGGCGGTCGCCGAGGCACGGGCCCTGCTCGACGCCGCGGTGCGACCGGTCGTCATCCTCGGCAGCGGGGTCTGGATGGGCGATGCGGTCGAGGCCGCCCGCGAACTCGTGGCGTCACGCAACCTCCCGGTCATCGCCAACGGCATGGGCCGCGGCATCATCCCGCCGAGCGACCCGCACCTCGTGACGCGTGCGCGGTCGGCCGCCTTCAAGGGCGCCGACCTCGTCGTCGTCGTCGGCACGCCCCTGGACTTCCGCCTGGGCTACGGCATCTTCGGCGATCCCCCGGCGAAGGTCATCCACGTGGTCGACTCAGACAGCCAGCGCTCCAACGCCATGACGGTGTCGTGCACGGTCGTCGGCGACATCGCGGCGTCCGTCGCCGCCCTCGTGGGCGGGCGGCCGTCCGACCCGTCCTGGGTGTCGTCGCTGCGCGACATCGCCATGGCGGCGGTGGCCGCCGATCAGGCCGATCTCGCCAGCGACAGCTCCCCGATCCACCCTGCCCGCATCTACGGAGAGCTGCTCCCGCGCCTCACCGACGACGCGGTGGTCATCGGCGACGGCGGAGACTTCGTGTCGTTCGCCGGCAAGTACGTGGAGCCCACCAGTCCCGGGCGCTGGCTGGATCCCGGTCCGTACGGCTGCCTCGGCACCGGACCGGGCTACGCGCTCGCTGCGGGCATCGCGCACCCGCAGTCGCCGCTGTTCCTGCTCATGGGCGACGGCGCCGCGGGGTTCTCGCTGATGGACGTCGACTCGCTCGTCCGGCATCGCATTCCGGCCGTCATGATCGTGGGCAACAACGCCGGGTGGGGGCTCGAGAAGGGCCCCATGCAGCTCATCTACGGCTACGACGTCATCGCCGACCTGTCGCCCACCCACTACGACGAGATCGTCGTCGCGCTCGGCGGAGGGGGAGAGACGGTGACCGACCCGGCACAGATCGGCCCGGCCATCGACCGGGCCATGGCGTCGGGCATTCCCTACCTCGTCAACGTGATGACCGACCCCGCAGCGGCCTACCCGCGGTCGACGACCGGGATCTGACGGCGTGGCGGTGGACGAGGCCCAGGCGCCGCCCGACCTGGAGGTGATGGCCACCGGCGACCTTCTGGGTGAGTCGCCGCAGTGGCTGCCCGCCGAGGGTCGCCTCGCGCGGATCGACATGGGGCCGGGGGTGCTGCACGTCCTCGATCCGCAGACGGGCATCCAGGAGTCCCTGGAGTTCGGGCCGCCGATCGGCTTCGTGATGCCCCGTCAGGGCGGCGGATTCGTCGTCGGGCTCGGTCTGACGATCGTGCTGATCGACGCCGACGGCAGCCGCCGCACCCTCGTCGACCTGACCGGCTCCCGCGACGGCGAGCGCTTCAACGACGCGGTGTGCGACGCGGCCGGCCGACTCTGGGTCGGGACGCTGTCGTCGACCCGCACGCAGGGGGCTGCGGCGCTGTTCATGGTGACCCCCGCCGGCGACTGCACCGAGGTGCTCTCGGGGCTGACGATCTCCAACGGGATGGACTTCCTCGACGGTGACCTGCTGCACGCCGACACCGCGACCGGACGCATCGACCGCTACCCCCGCGATCCGGAGACCGGAGCCCTCGGTGAGCGGGCGACCTTCGTGGAGATCGCCGAGGCCGAGGGCCGCCCCGACGGGCTCACCGTGGACGCTGAGGACGGAGTGTGGGTGGCGTTGTTCGGCGGCGGTGAGGTGCGCCGTTACCGGGCGGACGGCACTCTCGACCGCAGGGTCCGGCTGCCGACGACCCCGGTCACGTCCGTCGTGTTCGGCGGCGACGACCTGGGCGACCTGTATGTCACGACGGGGCGCTACAAGCTGAGCGACGAGGCACTGGCCGAGCAGCCGCT
>CALGTB010000173.1 GCA_937902285.1 uncultured Actinomycetes bacterium
TCGGCGCGTTCCTGCCGAGGGGCATCACGCTGCGCCTCGAGGGGGATGCGAACGTCTACGTCGGGAAGGGGCTGTCGGGCGGGCGACTGGTCATCCGGCCTCATCGTGACGCCACCATCGCGGCCCACGACAACATCATCGCCGGGAACGTCATCGGGTACGGGGCGACCTCCGGCGACATCTTCCTGCGAGGGCGGGTGGGCGAGCGGTTCTGCGTCCGCAACTCCGGCGCCACCGCGGTGGTCGAGGGAGTGGGCGACCACGCGCTGGAGTACATGACCGGCGGCCTCGTCGTGATCCTGGGCGAGACCGGCCGCAACCTGGGCGCCGGCATGTCCGGCGGGATCGCCTACGTGCTCGACCTCGACCTGGGCCGGGTCAACCCCGAGATGGTCGATCTCGACCCGCTCAGCGCGACCGACGTGGCCGAGCTCCGTGAGGTCGTGGCGCGGCACGCGGAGGAGACGGGATCGGTCCACGCGGCCGACCTGCTCGCCGACTGGCCGCAGGCGGTGCAGCGGTTCACCAAGGTGATGCCGAAGGACTTCAAGCGCGTGCTGAGACTGCGCGCCGAGGCAGAGGAGAAGGGCATGGATCCGATGGTCGCGGTCATGGGAGGACTCCATGGCTGATCCGAGGGGCTTCCTGACCACGGGCCGCGAGCTGCCCACCCGGCGTCCCGTGGACGTCCGGATCCGCGACTGGCGCGAGGTGTACGAGGAGTTCGAGGCGGGCCGCATCGAGAAGCAGGCCGGACGCTGCATGGACTGCGGCATCCCGTTCTGCCACAACGGCTGCCCCCTCGGGAACCTCATCCCCGAGTGGAACAGCCTCGTGTGGCAGGACGACTGGCGCGACGCCGCCGAGCGCCTGCACGCGACCAACAACTTCCCCGAGTTCACGGGGCGGCTGTGCCCGGCGCCCTGCGAGGCAGCCTGCGTGCTCGGCATCAACGCCGACCCCGTGACCATCAAGCAGGTCGAGGTGTCGATCATCGACCGGGCCTGGGACGAGGGCTGGGTCACGCCGCAGCAGCCGGCCCGCCTGACCGGCAAGACGGTGGCCGTGATCGGCTCCGGACCCGCGGGCCTGGCAGCCGCCCAGCAGCTCGCCCGGGCCGGGCACACGGTGGCCGTGTTCGAGCGGGCCGACCGGATCGGCGGGCTCCTGCGCTACGGAATCCCCGAGTTCAAGATGGAGAAGTCGCACCTCGACCGCCGCATCGCTCAGATGGAGGCCGAGGGCGTCAAGTTCCGCACCGGCATCGACGTCGGCATCGACGAGGCGGGGCACGACCTGCGGGGCCGCTACGACGCGGTCGTCGTGGCGATCGGGGCGACCGCGTGGCGCGACCTTCCGGTGCCCGGCCGCGACCTGGCCGGCGTGTACCAGGCGATGGAGTACCTGCCCCTTGCGAACCGCGTGCAGCAGGGCGACCTGGCGGTGTCGCCCATCGACGTGTCGGGGGCGCATGTGGTCATCATCGGCGGCGGTGACACGGGGGCCGACTGCCTCGGCACCGCCCACCGTCAGGGCGCCGCCTCGGTGACCCAGCTCGAGATCATGCCGACTCCGCCGGCGACCCGGCCGGACTCGCAGCCCTGGCCCACGTACCCGATGACGTATCGCGTGTCGAGCGCTCACGAGGAGGGCGGCGAGCGGATGTTCGCCGTCTCGACGGAGGAGTTCATCGACGACGGGACCGGCTCGGTGTCGGCACTGCGGCTGGTCGAGGTGGAGCCCCACGAGGGCGGCTTCCGTCCGGTCGAGGGCTCGCAGCGCGAGATCCCCGCGGACTTCGTGTTCCTGGCCATGGGCTTCGTCGGGCCCGAGCGCGGCGGCATGGTCGACCAGCTCGGCCTCACCCTCGACGCCCGCGGGGCCATCGTGCGGGATGCCGAGTACCGATCCGTCGCCGACGGGGTGTTCGTGGCGGGGGACGCGGGCCGCGGCCAGTCGCTCATCGTGTGGGCGATCGCCGAGGGGCGGGCGGCTGCCGCATCGGTGGACCAGTACCTCATGGGGAGCACCAACCTGCCGTCGCCGATCCCGGCCACGGCCCGTCAGCTCCTCGTGTGACCCTCCTCACTCCTGCAACCGCTTACGGATAGGCTTCCCCTCATGCGTCGCGCGAAGATCGTTGCCACACTCGGGCCCGCCACCAGCTCGCTCGAGGCGATTCGCGGCCTCGTCGATGCCGGCATGGACGTGGCCCGGCTGAACCTGTCCCACGGCGATCACGCCGTGCACCTGCAGGTCTACAACAACGTGCGCGCCGCGGCCGACGCGGCGGGGCGCGGCGTGGGGATCCTCGTCGACCTCCAGGGGCCGAAGATCCGTCTGGGCCGGTTCGCCGACGGTCCGGTGCTGCTGCAGAACGGGGCGGAGTTCATCGTCACGACCGAGGACGTGCCCGGCGACGTGCACATGGTCGGGACCACGTACGACGGGCTGCCGCAGGACGTCACCCCCGGCGACCTGGTCCTCGTCGACGACGGGCGCATCGAGCTCAGGGTGACCCGGGTCGACGGCCCCCGCGTGCACACGACCGTCATCGAGGGCGGCCGGGTGTCCGACAACAAGGGCTTCAACCTGCCCGGCGTCGCGGTGAGCGTCCCCGCCATGTCCGACAAGGACCGCGACGATCTCCGGTGGGCTCTACGCGCCGGCGCCGACCTCATCGCGCTCTCGTTCGTGCGCAGCGCTGCCGACATCGCCGAGGTGCACGAGATCATGGATCAGGAGGGCGTCAGGCTGCCCGTCCTCGCCAAGGTCGAGAAGCCGCAGGCCGTCGAGAACCTCGAGGAGATCATCGCGGCGTTCGACGGCGTCATGGTCGCCCGCGGCGACCTCGGCGTCGAGCTGCCGCTCGAGGCGGTGCCGCTCGTGCAGAAGCGGGCCATCCACCTGTGCCGCGAGGCCGGCAAGCCGGTCATCGTGGCGACCCAGATGCTCGACAGCATGGCGGTCTCGAACCGCCCGACCCGCGCGGAGGCCAGCGACGTCGCCAATGCCGTGCTCGACGGGGCGGACGCGCTCATGCTCTCCGGCGAGACCAGCGTCGGCGACCACCCGAACCTCGTCGTCGAGACCATGAGCCGGATCATCGAGCACGTCGAGACCGAGGCCCTGCATCAGCTTCCCAGTCTCAGCGACCCCTGGACCGGCTCGACGGCCCGGGCGCTCACGCACGCGGCGGTCGACGTGGCCGCCGGAGTCGGCGCCACGCACCTCATCGCCTTCACCGAGACCGGGTCGTCGGCCCGGCTCATCTCCCGGTGGCGGGCCGAGCCGCCGCTGCTGGCCTTCACCCCGAACCCGCGCGTCCGCAGCCAGCTGTCCCTCGTGTGGGGCGTCGAGACGTTCCTCGTGCCGCAGGTCGAGCACACCGATGACATGGTGGTGCAGGTCGACAAGGCCCTGCTCGACATCGGGCGCGCGACGTTCGGCGACCGCGTCGTCATCGTTGCCGGGGTCCCGCCGGGCGTGCCCGGCACGACCAACGGGATGCGCGTGCACAAGATGGGCAGCGCCAAGCGCGGCGGCGGCGTCTAGCCCGATCCGGACCGACCCGGGGGCCCGACCGCGCCCGATCCGGGCCCGCTAGAGTGACGCTGGCAGACATCCTTTAAGGCCCGTCCAGAGAGGCGGGGAAGGAGGTCCGGTTGACGAACGTCATCCTGGATGGCTCGGACATGGGGCGCGCGATCACGCGCATCGCCCACGAGATCGTCGAACGCAACAAGGGCGCCAGCCACCTCCTCCTGCTCGGCATCCCCACGCGCGGACACCCGCTCGCCGTGCGCATCGCCGCGGCCATCGAGCGCATCGAGGGGGTCGCCCCGCAGGTCGGCTCGCTCGACATCACGCTCTACCGCGACGACCTGAGGCTGCGGCCGGCGCGGGCGCTCGAGTCCACCTCCATCCCGGCCAGCGGCGTCGACGACCAGGTGGTGGTCCTCGTCGACGATGTCCTCTTCTCCGGACGCTCCATCCGCGCCGCTCTCGACGCCATCAGCGACCTCGGCCGGCCGCGCGCCGTGCAGCTCGCGGTCATGGTCGACCGCGGGCACCGTCAGCTGCCGATCCGTCCCGACTTCGTGGGCAAGAACCTCCCCACGTCGCTTGAGGAGCAGGTCCGGGTCGCGCTCGTCGAGACCGACGGCGTCGACGAGGTCACGCTCACGGGCTCGGGCGAGGACGGTGCCGCATGAGGCACCTGCTCTCCGCCGGCGACCTCGACGCGGCGACGGCGTGCCTCATCCTCGACACCGCGGCAGAGCTGGCCACGGTCACCGACCGCTCCGTGAAGAAGCTGCCGACCCTGCGCGGGCGCACGGTGGTCAATCTCTTCTACGAGGACTCCACGCGCACGCGCATCTCCTTCGAGATGGCCGCGAAGCGACTGTCCGCCGACGTCATCAACTTCGCGGCCAAGGGATCCAGCGTGTCGAAGGGCGAGAGCCTGAAGGACACCGCGCTCACCCTCGAGGCGATGGGCGCGGACGCCGTCATCATCAGGCACGGCTCCTCGGGGGCACCTCACCGCCTGGCGAACGCGGGCTGGATCGGCGGGACGGTCATCAACGCCGGCGACGGCACCCACGAGCACCCGACTCAGGCGCTGCTTGACGCCTACACGCTGCGGCGCCATCTGCGGGGCGGTCGCGGCGACCTCGACGGACTGCGCGTGACGATCGTGGGCGACGTGCTCCACAGCCGCGTCGCGCGCTCGAACGTGCTGCTGCTGAGCACCCTCGGGGCCGACGTCACGCTCGTCGCTCCGCCGACGCTGCTGCCGACGGGAGTCGGCACGTGGCCGTGCCGGGTCTCCTACGACATCGACGAGGTCCTCCCGCACAGCGACGCGATCATGATGCTGCGGGTCCAGGCCGAGCGCATGCAGGCTGCGTTCTTCCCGTCGGCGCGCGAGTACAGCCGGGCCTACGGGCTCGACCGGGCTCGGATGGCCGCCCTGCCGGACGACGCGATCGTGCTCCATCCCGGCCCGATGAACCGCGGCATGGAGATCAGCGCGGAGGTCGCCGACAGCGACCGGGCCGTCATGGTCGAGCAGGTGGCGAACGGCGTCAGCGTGCGCATGGCAGTGCTCTACCTGCTCCTGGGCGGATCAGGCGATCTCACGGACGGAGCGGCATGAGCGAGACCATCGTCCTGCGCGGGGTGCACCCCTACGGCGAGGCTGCGGCCGACATCGTCGTGCGCGACGGCGTCATCTCCGAGGTCACCGGGGCAGGCGCCGGCGGCGGCGACAGGGTGATCGACGGCACCGGCCTGATCGCCCTGCCCGGGCTGGTCGACCTCCACACGCACCTGCGCGAGCCCGGTCGCGAGGATGCCGAGACGGTCGACACCGGATCCCAGGCCGCAGCACTCGGCGGCTTCACCGCGGTCTTCGCCATGGCGAACACGTTCCCCGTCGCCGACACCGCGGGCGTGGTCGAGCAGGTGTGGCGGCTGGGCCAGGAGTCCGGACTCGTCGATGTCTTCCCGGTCGGCGCCGTGACGGTCGGGCTCGGCGGCTCGCAGCTGGCCGAGCTCGGGGCGATGGCGGCCTCGGCGGCCCACGTGCGGGTGTTCAGCGACGATGGGCACTGCGTGTCCGATGCCGTGCTCATGCGCCGGGCCCTGGAGTACGTGAAGGCGTTCGACGGCGTCATCGCCCAGCACGCGCAGGAGCCCCGGCTCACGGAGAACGCCCAGATGAACGAGGGCGCCCTCTCGGGCGTGCTCGGCCTCACCGGGTGGCCCGCCGTGGCGGAGGAGTCGATCATCGCGCGCGACGTCCTGCTCGCGCACCATGTCGGGTCGCGGCTCCACGTGTGCCACGTGTCGACGGCCGGCTCCGTCGACATCATCCGGTGGGCCAAGGCCCGGGGCATCGACGTGACGGCCGAGGTGACACCGCACCACCTCATGCTCACCGAGGATCTCGTCCGCAGCTATGACCCGGTCTACAAGGTCAACCCGCCCCTGCGCACCGCTGACGACGTCGCCGCGCTCTGGGACGGGCTCGCCGACGGGACCATCGACATCGTCGCGACCGACCACGCACCCCACGCGCTGGAGGACAAGGACTGCGAGTGGGGCGCTGCCTCCTTCGGCATGCTCGGCCTGCAGACGGCGCTCAGCGTCGTGGTCGAGACGATGCATCGCACGGGACGGCTCGACTGGCGGGGAGTGGCCGACCGCATGAGCGTGAGGCCGGCGCGCATCGGACGGGCCCTGCAGCACGGACGCGACCTGGCAGTCGGTGAGCCGGCCAACGTGGCGCTGGTCGACGCCGACGCCACGTGGATCGTCGAGCCCGCGCTCCTCGCGTCGAAGAGCCACAACAGCCCGTATGCCGGGCTCGAGCTGCCGGCCCGGGTCGAGCACGTGCTGAAGGCAGGCGTGCCCACGGTGGCCAACGGCATGGTGGTGCGATGAACACGTCTCCCTGGGGAGCCTTCACCGCCGACTACACGCAGCAGGCCACGGTGACCGACTGGCCCGTTCGCATCGCACTCGTCGCCGTCGTGCTGGGCCTCATCGCCCTCGCCCTGTGGGGCATGCGCCGGGGCTGGCGTCGTCGCCAGCGGTCCCAGTCATGGATCGCCGAGCCGATGGAGGCGCCGCCGGATGCGGGAGCGCTCGGTGCCCCGGTGCCCGGGCTCTTCGTGGGCACCGCGATCCACGGCGACTGGATGAACCGTGTGGTGGTGTTCGACCTCGGCGTCCGCAGCCGCGCGGACGCCTCCTGGGGGCAGGACGGCCTGTGGTTCGAGCGAGAGGGCGCCCGCGACCTGTTCGTGCCGGCGGCGGCTGTCGAGTCGATCCGCACCGACCGGGGTGTCGCCGGCACCGTGCGCGCCCGGGACAGCGTCATCGTCGTGACGTGGCGGCTGGGCGAGGCCGTGCTCGATACGGGCTTCCGGGCGGACGACACCGACGGGCACGGGACTGTGTTGGATGGCCTCACCGCGACGTTCGCGGCGAGCGCACACGAGGCGGGGGAGAAGTGACCACGGATCGGCTCGACCAGCCCGCAGTGCTCGTGCTCGAGGACGGCCGGACGTCGCACGGGCGGGCCTACGGCGCGCTCGGCACGACCTTCGGGGAGGCCGTGTTCTCGACGGGCATGAGCGGCTATCAGGAGACGCTCACCGATCCCTCGTACCACCGGCAGGTCGTCATCATGACGGCGCCGCACATCGGCAACACCGGCATGAACGACGAGGACGGCGAGTCCTCCCGCATCTGGGTGTCGGGCTACGTCGTGCGCGACCCGTCGCGCATCTCGTCCAACTGGCGGGCGACGCGCGGACTCGAGGACCAGTTGCGCGACCAGGGGATCGTGGGGATCAGCGGAGTCGACACGCGCGCACTGACCCGCCACCTGCGCGAGCGGGGCGCGATGAGGGTCGGGATCTTCAGCGGAGCCGCGGCCCTGCGCACGCCGGCCGAGCTGCTCGCCGAGGTGCAGGCGAGCCCCGAGATGGCAGGGGCCGACCTCACGGGCGACGTGTCGACGGCGCGGGCGTATGTCGTGCCGGCGGTCGGCGAGCGACGCTTCACGGTGGCCGCGATCGACCTCGGCATCAAGTCGATGACCCCGCACCAGATGGCGCTGCGCGGCATCGAGGTGCACGTCATGCCGGCCCGGTCCACGACCGAGGAGATCATGGCGGTGCGCCCGGACGGGGTCTTCTTCTCCAACGGGCCGGGCGATCCGGCCACGGCCGATCACGCCGTCTCGGTCATGACCGACCTGCTCGCCGCCCGCATCCCGGTCTTCGGCATCTGCTTCGGGAACCAGGTCCTCGGCCGTGCACTGGGACTGGGCACCTACAAGCTCCGGTACGGGCACCGCGGCATCAACCAGCCGGTCCAGGACCTCGCCACGGGCCGGGTGGCCGTCACCGCCCACAATCACGGCTTCGCTGTCGACGCCCCGAGGACGGGTGACTTCGACACGCCCTTCGGCCGTGCGCGGGTGAGTCACGTCTGCCTCAACGACGACGTCGTCGAGGGGCTGCGCTGCCTCGACGTGCCGGCCTTCAGCGTGCAGTACCACCCGGAGGCGGCGGCCGGGCCGCATGACGCCGACTACCTCTTCGACGAGTTCACCCAGCTCATGGCAGAACGGCAGGTCGGCTGATGCCGAAGCGCGACGACATCCGCTCGGTCATGGTCATCGGCTCGGGGCCGATCGTGATCGGGCAGGCGTGCGAGTTCGACTACTCGGGAACGCAGGCGTGCCGGGTCCTCCGTGATGAGGGCCTTCGCGTGGTGCTGGTGAACTCCAACCCCGCGACCATCATGACGGACCCCGAGTTCTCTGACGCCACCTACGTCGAGCCGATCACGCCCGCGTTCATCGAGCGCATCATCGCCAAGGAGCGGCCCGACGCGCTGCTCCCGACCCTCGGCGGCCAGACGGCCCTCAACGCCGCCATGGCGCTGCACCGCAACGGCGTCCTGGAGCGCTACGGCGTCGAGCTGATCGGCGCCGACGTCGACGCCATCGAGCGCGGGGAGAACCGCGAGCTGTTCCGCCAGATCGTCGCCGACGTCGGGGCCGAGAGCGCGCGCTCGGCGGTGTGCCACACCCTCCAGGAGTGCCTCGCAGCCGTCGGCGACCTCGGCTACCCGGTGGTCGTCCGGCCGTCGTTCACCATGGGCGGATCGGGCTCCGGCATCGCCTACGACGAGGCCGACCTGCACCGCATCGCCGGTCTCGGCCTGCAGGCGAGCCCCACGTCCGAGGTCCTCCTCGAGGAGTCGATCATCGGCTGGAAGGAATACGAGCTCGAGCTGATGCGCGACCGCAGCGACAACGTCGTGGTCGTGTGCTCGATCGAGAACCTCGACCCGATGGGCGTCCACACCGGCGACTCCATCACGGTCGCTCCCGCCCTGACCCTCACCGATCGCGAGTACCAGCACATGCGCGATGTCGGGATCGACATCATCCGGGCGGTCGGGGTCGACACCGGCGGCTGCAACATCCAGTTCGCCATCAACCCCGACGACGGCCGGCTCATCGTCATCGAGATGAACCCGCGCGTGTCCCGCTCGTCGGCGCTGGCCTCGAAGGCGACCGGGTTCCCGATCGCCAAGATCGCGGCCCGGCTGGCGATCGGATACACCCTCGACGAGATCCCCAACGACATCACGCGGAAGACTCCCGCATCCTTCGAGCCCACCCTCGACTACATCGTGGTCAAGGTGCCCCGGTTCGCCTTCGAGAAGTTCCCGCAGGCCGATCCGACGCTCACGACGACGATGAAGAGCGTGGGCGAGGCCATGGCCATCGGCCGCAGCTTCCCGGAGGCGCTGCAGAAGGCGCTCCGCTCGCTGGAGCGCCCTGAGGCGGTCTTCACGTGGCCCGGGGAGGCGGGGGGCGTCGACGTGTCCGCGCTGCTCGAGGCCATGCGGCAGCCGCGCGAGGGCCGGCTGTCCGAGGTCCAGCTGGCCCTGTGGGCGGGGGCGGGCATCGACGCGGTGCACGAGGCGACCAACATCGACCCCTGGTTCCTCGATCAGATCTGCCTGATCAACGAGATCGCCGACACCGTGCGGGCCGCCGAGTCGCTCGACGGCGCGCTGCTGGTCCGGGCGAAGAGGGCCGGGTTCTCCGACCGCCAGCTCGCGGACCTGCGGGGGCTCTCGGAGGCCGAGGTGCGTGCGCTTCGCCATGACCTGGGGATCCGCCCGGTCTACAAGACGGTCGACACCTGCGCGGCCGAGTTCGCCGCCATGACGCCGTACCACTACTCCGCGTACGACGAGGAGACCGAGGTCGTGCCCAGCGACCGCGACAAGGTGATCATCCTGGGATCGGGCCCGAACCGGATCGGCCAGGGGATCGAGTTCGACTACTCCTGCGTCCACGCGGCGCTGACGCTGCGCGATGCGGGCTACGAGACGATCATGCTCAACTGCAACCCCGAGACGGTGTCCACCGACTACGACACCTCCGACCGCCTCTACTTCGAGCCCCTGACCCTTGAGGACGTCCTGGAGGTCGTGCACGCCGAGAGCAGCGCTGGCCGGCTGGTCGGCGTCATCGTCCAGCTGGGCGGACAGACGCCGCTGCGACTGGCCCAGGCCCTGAAGGACGAGGGCGTGCCCATCATCGGCACCAGCCCCGAGTCGATCCACCTCGCGGAGGAGCGGGGGGCGTTCGGACAGGTGCTGGCGCGGGCCGGGCTGCCGGCCCCGAGGCACGGCACCGCCCGGTCGTTCGAGGAGGCCCAGGCGATCGCCGCCACCGTGGGCTACCCCGTGCTCGTGCGCCCGAGCTACGTGCTCGGCGGCCGCGGCATGGAGATCGTGTACGACGACGCGATGCTGGCCGACTACCTCGAGCGGTCGACCGACGTCAACGCCGAGCATCCGGTGCTCGTCGACCGCTTTCTCGACGATGCCGTCGAGATCGATGTCGATGCCCTGTACGACGGGACGGAGCTGTTCCTGGCCGGCGTCATGGAGCACATCGAGGAGGCCGGCATCCACTCCGGGGACTCTGCGTGCGCCCTGCCCCCCATCACGCTGGGTGCCCAGGACATCGACCGCATCCGCGCGTCGACCCTGGCCATCGCCGAGGGGGTCGGGGTCCTCGGCCTCCTCAACGTGCAGTACGCCCTCGCCGGCGACGTCCTCTACGTGCTCGAGGCCAATCCGCGCGCCTCGCGCACCGTGCCGTTCGTGTCGAAGGCCACGGCCGTGCCTATCGCGAAGGCCGCGGCGCGGGTGATGGTCGGGCAGTCGATCCGCGAGCTGCGGGAGCAGGGGCTGCTGCCCGCGCGCGGCGACGGCGGCACGATGCCGGTCGGGGCTGCCATCTCCGTCAAGGAGGCGGTGCTGCCCTTCGGTCGCTTCCACGGGGTCGACACCGTGCTCGGCCCCGAGATGCGCTCGACCGGCGAGGTGATGGGGATCGACGACTCGTTCGGCATCGCGTTCGCCAAGTCGCAGGAGGCCGCGTACGCGGGGGGACTGCCCACCTCGGGCACGGCCTTCGTGTCCCTCGCCAATCGCGACAAGAGGGCGGCGATCTTCCCGATCAAGCGGCTGGCCGACCTCGGGTTCCGGATCACCGCCACCGCCGGCACCGCTGCCGTGCTCCGTCGCAATGGCGTGCGCGTCGACGAGCTGCGCAAGCAGCACGAGGGGCGCGGCCCGGCCGGCGAGCCGACCACCGTCGACGCGATCATGAACGGCGAGATCCAGCTGATCGTCAACACCCCCTACGGAGTGGGGCCGAGAGTCGACGGGTACGAGATCCGCACCGCGGCCGTCATGAAGGGCGTGCCCTGCATCACCACGGTGCAGGGGCTCGCTGCTGCCGTGCAAGGGATCGACTCGCTGCAGCATGATGAGCCCACGGTCCGCTCCCTCCAGGAGCACGCTGCGGCGCTCGGCATCCTCCGCGCGGCGCAGGATGCCGCCGACCAGTCCGGAAGGGGCTAGACGTGCCGGTTCAGGTCAAGGGCGAGGTGCTCGACATCCGCCGGGTCGGCTCCTACCAGGTGCTGTCGCTCACGGCGCCCGGCATCTCCGACATCGCGCGTCCCGGGCACTTCGTCACCCTCGGTATCGGGGGCGAGGAGTCGAGCATGCTGCTGCGTCGGGCCTTCGCCATCCACCAGGTGCAGTCGCGCGGCGTCTACGGCGGCACCCTCGACGTGGTCATCGGCGTGCATGGCAAGGGCACCCGCTGGCTGTCGGAGCGGCGTCGCCACGACGTCATCGACATCGTCGGCCCGCTCGGCCGCCCCTTCATCCTCCCCAGGGAGCGGGTGGCCTGCGTCCTCGTGGGCGGCGGATACGGATCCGCGCCCATGTTCATGCTGGCCGAGCAGCTACGCGAGCGTGGCTGCCGCGTCGACGTGGTCGTCGGCGCAGCGACGGAGGAGAGGCTCTTCGGGGTCCTCGAGCTCAAGCGGCTCGCATCGACACTGACGATCACCACGGACGACGGCTCGCTCGGGGAGAGAGGCCGGGTCACGGACGTGCTGCCCGAGCTGATGGACCGGGTCGACGCCGCGCTCGTCTACGCGTGCGGGCCGATGGGCATGCTGCAGGCGGTGGCCGACATGGCAACCGCCAGGCGGATCTACAGCCAGTGCGCGGTCGAGGAGGCCATGGCCTGCGGCATCGGGGTGTGCATGACCTGCGTGATCCCCGTCGTCGGCGAGGACGGGGTCACGCGCATGCTGCGCTCGTGCGTCGAAGGCCCCGTCTTCCGCGGCGACCGCGTGCGCTGGTCCGACGTCGGCACGATCCCGCCCGACACGCTGGGCGCACCGGTCGAGGGAGGCCACTGATGACGCGTGCCGTGATCTCCTCGGGACCGATCGGCGGCAACGAGCCGGTCGTCCACATCGACATGAGCACCGACCTGGACGGCATCCTCATGCCGAGCCCGGTCCTGACGGCCTCCGGCTGCGCCGCCGCGGGACGTGAGCTCGACCAGTTCTTCGACATCACGCGCATCGGTGCGGTCGTCACCAAGAGCGTCATGCTCCAGCCGCGATCGGGCCGGGCGACCCCGAGGATGGCCGAGACGCCGAGCGGCATGCTCAACTCGATCGGGCTTCAGGGTCCGGGCATCGATGTCTTCCTCGAGAAGGACCTCGCCTGGCTCACCGACCGGGGCGCGCGCACGATCGTGTCCATCGCCGGCGGCACCGTCGACGAGTACGCCAAGCTCGCGGCGCGGCTTCGGGTGTCGGAGGGGGTCGCGGGCATCGAGGTCAACATCTCCTGCCCCAACGTCGAGAACCGGGGCCAGGTGTTCGCGTGCGATCCGGACATGGCGGCGAGCGTCATCCAGGCCGTCAAGCGTCACAGCGATCCCCGCACCCCGATCTTCGCGAAGCTGTCGCCCGACGTCACGGACATCGTCGCGGTCGCCGGCTCCGTCGTTCGGGCAGGTGCCACCGGCGTCTCCGTCATCAACACGATGCTCGGCATGGTGATCAACCCCGACACCATGCGGCCGCACCTGGCGGGTATCACCGGAGGGCTGTCCGGCCCGGCCATCCGACCGGTGGCGGTGCGGTGCGTGTGGCAGATCCGGCAGGCGTTCCCCGATCTCCCCATCATCGGGATGGGCGGCATCCGCACCGGCCTGGATGCCCTCGAGTTCATCCTCGCGGGCGCCAATGCCGTCTCGGTGGGCACCGTCGTCTTCCACGACCCGTCCTCGCCCATGCGCATCCACGAGGAGCTCGAGCAGGCCCTCGTCGATCGGGGCTTCCGGAGCCTGGCGGGGGCGGTCTCGTACGCCCACCGCCCGCCGGATCCGGTCTTCGAGGAGGACGACCTTGACTTCATCAGCGAGTAGCCGCGCTCCCATCGCGGTCGCGATGGACGCCCCGTCGCTGACGGTCCTGTCTGCGTGGGTGGCCGCCGTGGCCGACGCGGTGTCGACCGTCAAGGTGGGCCTCGAGGTGTTCTGCCGGGACGGCGGAGCGGCCGTCCACGCAGCGCGGCTCGCGGCCGAGCCGGCCGGCGGCGTCGACGTCTTCCTCGACCTCAAGCTGCACGACATCCCGGCCACGGTCCGCGGCGCCTGCCTGGCCGTCGCCGCGCTGGAGCCGGCCTACCTCACGGTCCATGCGGCGGGCGGAGCGGAGATGATCGCCGCCGCGGCGGAGGCGCTGCCGCAGACCCGCATCACGGCGGTCACCGTGCTGACATCGCTGGATGACCGTGTGCTGGAGTCCATCGGCATGGCCGGTCCGAGCGAGGCCGCAGCCGTCCGCCTCGCCGTCCTCGCAGTGGGCGCCGGTGCCCGCGCCATCGTCTGCTCCCCCCAGGAGGTCGCCGCCATCCGCGCGGCCGTGGGGCCGGACGTCACCCTCATCACGCCGGGGGTCCGTCCCGCCGGGGCGTCGCTGGACGACCAGCGCCGGGTGGCCACGCCGGCCCGGGCCATCGCCGACGGGGCCGACCTGCTGGTGATCGGCCGGCCCATCAC
>CALGTB010000174.1 GCA_937902285.1 uncultured Actinomycetes bacterium
ATGTCACGACGGGGCGCTACAAGCTGAGCGACGAGGCACTGGCCGAGCAGCCGCTGGCCGGTGCCCTGCTTCGGTTCCGGCCCGGGGTGCGCGGACGGCCGCAGCACGTCTTCGGGGGCTAGGACTGCTCCGGCAGGAAGGTGTCGCGGTCGACGATGAAGCGCACGTGGCTGCCGCGGCCGATGTCGACGGTCTCGTCGCCGACCTGCTGCGTGGCGCTGACGTCGAACCGCACCATCGCGCCCTCGACGGCCACGACCTCGGCCAGGGCCGTGACGTGCGTGCCGACCGGGGACGGGGCGAGGTGGCGCACGTCGACGCGCGAGCCGACCGACGTGCGCTCGGGCGGGAGCTGCCCGGCGAGCGCCTGGCAGGCGGCCGCCTCCATGAGCGCGATGAGGATCGGGGTGGCGAGGACCGGAAGGTCGCCGCTGCCGAGGGCGATGGCGGTGTCGCCGTCGCCCACGGTGCGCACGACTCCACTGGCGGATCCCACAATGACCATGTGCTCCTCCTGGAGGCTGCTCGGCCACGAGTGCCGCCGCCGGTCGGCGGCTCGCGGATGTGCCGGGCCCATCCTGCTACCGGGAGGCGTGCGCAGTCCTGCCGTCGCCGTCTCTAGGAGATGCGTGGAACGCCGATCATGGTGCGGTCATCCAGGACGAGCATCTGGTTGCCGCGCTCCTGGCTCGGGTAGTACGGCGTGCGGGGGACGCGGTTCTCGCGTCGGGGGAGCCTAGGCATCGTCGCCTCCCTTCGATGGCTTGTCGGTGGGGCCTTGCATGCGGTCGTCGGCGACGGCCAGCGCGAGCATCCGCACGGGTCGTGAGCCCTCGGGTCGCAGCGCAGGGTCCGCGATCCGCTCGCGGTAGGTCCCGAGGAGGTCGAAGACCAGCTGGTCGAGGGCCTCCATCTCGGCGGCGGTCATCCACCCCATGCTCTGCGTGGCGATGACGGCGTCGCCCCATCCGTCGGGCTGCACCCGCGACATCGCGTCCTTGACGAGGGCGAGCTCGCGGTCGATGAACACGGCGGTGAGGGATCGGGCGGCCTCGGTGAAGGCCGGGTCGCTGCTCGTCTCGTGCCACTCCATGCCCTGGCTGGTGCGCTGCCATGGCCGCTGCCGGCCGGTGGCACCGGGCACCTCCTCGATCAGCCCGTACTTCGCGAGCTGGCGCAGGTGCCACGAGCAGTTGGCCGGGCTCTCGCCGACGAGGTCGGCGGCGGTCGTCGCGGTCAGCGGGCCGTGGAGCGTCAGCGCCTCGAGGAGCTCGAGCCGGAGCGGGTGCGCGAGGGCGCGAAGGGCATGTGCGTCATCGATCTTCCGGACGCCGGTCGGGGTGGTCATGCATATAAAGATATCTTTCTAAAGACTTCTTGTCAAACCGTCCTCACGTGGGGGTGAGCCCCTCGGCGAGCACCGCGCGGTGGTGCGCCGCGGTGCCCAGCGCCACCTGGTCGGCCTTCGCGCGCTTGAGGTAGAGGTGCGCGGGATGCTCCCACGTCATGCCGATCCCGCCGTGCAGCTGCACGCACTCCTCGGCCGCCAGCACGGCGACGTCGGAGCAGTAGGCCTGCGCCAGCCCGACGGCGACCGCCGCCTCGTCGCCGCCGGCATCGACGAGGACCGCCGCGTTGCGGGCGGCGGCGCGCGCCGAGTTCACGGCGATCCACAGCCGGGCCATGCGGTGCTTCAGCGCCTGGAACGACCCGATCGGACGGCCGAACTGGTTGCGCTGCTTCGTGTAGGCGACGGTCGACTCCAGGCACCATTCGGCCAGCCCGACCTGCTCCGAGGCGAGCATCGCGCCGCCCGCCAGCAGCCCCGCGCGAACCGCGGACTCTGCGTCCGCGCCGCGCGCCAGCTCGGTGGCCGGTGCCGCCGTGAACCCGACGTCGGCGACCGGACGGGTCATGTCGAACGACGACCGCATCGTGACGGACGTGCTCCCCGACTGCGGCTCGATCGCCTGCAGTGTCAGCACGGTGCCGTCGAGAGCCGGCACGATCATCAGCGTGGCCAGCTCGCAGCCGGCCACCGCGTGGACCCGACCGGTGACGAGTCCGCCGGCCACCGTCGGCAGCGTGAGGTCGCCGAGGTCCATCGTCGTCAGCGGCACCGTCAGCACGGCCACCGCCGAGCCGTCGACCAGCGTGCGGACGAGATCGCCCGCGCCGCAGGACACGAGAACGCGCGTGGCGATCACCGACGAGGTGAGGAAGGGGATGGGTGCGACGACGCGGCCCAGCTCCTCCATGACGACGGCCACCTCGCGGGAGGTGGCCCCGCCGCCTCCGAGCGACTCGTCGATGCCGAGGCCCGCCAGCTCCATGGCGTCGCTCACGGCCCGCCACGCGTCGGACGCGACGGACGTGTCGCCGTCGTAGGCCTCGGTCACGCGCTCCGACGGGCAGGTCGCGGCGAGCAGCGCCCGCACGCTCTCGCGCAGCGCGTCCTCGGTGTCGCTGTAGAGCAGGTCGGCGCTCATCGGGGGGAGTCCTTCCAGGCCATGCCCTTGTCGGGTCGGTGCTCCGGCGGGAGGCCCAGCACCTTCTCCGCGATGATGTTGAGCAGGATCTCGGACGTGCCGCCCTCGATCGAGTTGCCCTTCGCTCGCAGGTAGCGGTAGCCAGCGTCGCGGCCGGTGAACTCGACGATGGTGGGTCGCACCATCTCCCAGTCGCCGTAGCCCAGGCCGTCTGCGCCCAGCAGCTCGATCTCGAGGCCGCTGAGCTCCTGGGCGAGCCGGGCGAAGGTGACCTTGAGCGCGGAGCCCTCGGGACCGGGCTTGCCGGCCTCGAGCTGCTGCTTCATGCGTGCGGCGGCGAGGTCGGCCACCTTGGCGTCGACCCACAGGCTCATGAAGCGATCGCGCGTGCGCTCACGCGTCGACTCGGGCGCGGACCGCCAGGTGCGCTCCACGACATCAACCATCGTCTGCTCGACCTCGGCGTCGCTGTTGCCGATGGACACCCGCTCGTTGGCGAGCGTCGTCATGGCGACCAGCCAGCCGTTGTTGACGTCGCCGAGCCGGTCGGTGTCGGGGATGACGACGTCGGTCAGGAAGACCTCGTTGAACTCGGCCTCCCCGGTGATCTGGCGCAGGGGGCGCACCTCGACTCCCGGGTCGCGCATGTCCAGCGCGAAGTAGGTGAGGCCGCTGTGCTTGGGCAGGTCGGGGTCGGTGCGCGCCAGCAGCAGCGCATAGACCGCATTGTGGGCGTTCGACGTCCAGACCTTCTGCCCGTTGACGACCCAGCCGTCACCCGTGCGGACCGCGCGCGTCGCGACGTTGGCCAGGTCCGAGCCGGCGCCGGGCTCGCTGAAGAGCTGGCACCAGATCTCCTCGCCTGTCCAGAGCGGACGGAGCAGCCGCTCCTTCTGCTCGTCGGTGCCGACGGCGAAGATGGTCGGCGCGGCCATGCCCAGGCCGATGCCGTTGGCAAGGGCGTTGTTGTCGGGGAAGCCGGCCGCCGTGAACGCCGCCTCGACGGCGCGCTGGTCCTCAGGCGCGCAGCCCAGGCCGCCGAGGCCCGCGGGCCGGGCGACCCACGCGAGCCCCGCGTCGTAGCGCGCCCGCAGCGACTCCTCGCGCGGCGTCGCTGGGTCCCAGCTCTCGATGAACTCGCGGGCCAGGTCGATCGCCGGCCGTGCGTCGCTCACGCAGGCACCACGACGGTGATCATCTCGGCGATGCAGGCCGGCTTCCCGCCGTCCTCCATGTGCACCTCGACGGTCATCGTCGCGCGCACCCCGAGGTCGATCTCCTCGATGCCGGTAAGGCTGCAGCGGGCCATGACCCGTGAGTCGACGGGTACCGGGCGGATGAAGCGCACCTTGTTGGAGCCGTAGTTCATGAAGAGCGCGACCTTCTCGACCGTGAAGACCTCAGCCATGAGCACGGGCACGAGGCTGAGGGTGAGGAAGCCGTGCGCGATCGTCGAGCCGAACGGGCCGTCGGCCGCGCGCACGGGATCGACGTGGATCCACTGGTGGTCGCCGGTGGCGTCGGCGAACAGGTTGATCCGCTCCTGCGTCACCGTGATCCACGAGCTGTCGCCCAGATGCTCGCCCACGGCGGCGCAGAAGGCCGGGACGTCTTCGAACACGCGCATCGCCATACTCCCTAGGTCGCCGGTCCGCCGGTCACGTAGATGACCTGCCCACTGATGAACGAGGCCTCGTCCGAGACGAGGAACGCCACGGTTGCGGCGATGTCGTCCGGCTGGCCGATGCGTCGCACGGCGATCTGCGAGGAGGCACCCGCGACGAAGTCGTCCCACGAGATGCCCATGCGGTCGGCCGTGGCGCGCGTCATGTCCGACTCGACGAAGCCGGGCGCGATGGCGTTGGCGGTCACCCCGAACGGCCCCAGCTCGATCGCGAGGGTCTTGGTGAACCCCTGGAGGCCGGCCTTGGCAGCGGAGTAGTTGACCTGCCCGCGATTGCCGAGCGCCGAGATGCTCGACAGGTTGACGACCCGGCCCCACTTCGCCTCGACCATGTACTTCTGGGTCGCCCGGCACATGAGGAAGCCGCCGCGCAGGTGCACGGACATCACCGAGTCCCACTCGGCGAGGCTCATCTTGAACAGCAGGTTGTCGCGGGTGATGCCGGCGTTGTTGATCAGCACCGTGGGGGCACCGAGCAGCGCGGCGACGCGCTCGACCGCCGCCGCCACCGACTCCTCGGACCCGACATCGGCGCCGATGGCCGCGGCCTGGCCGCCCGCCGAGGTGATCTCGTCGACGACCGCGCCGCACGCGTCCTCGTCGAGGTCGAGCACGGCGACGGCGAACCCGTCGCGGGCGAGGCGGCGTGCTGTGGCGGCTCCGATGCCGCGGGCCGCTCCGGTGACGATGGCGGTGCGCGTGGGGGTGTCGGTCATGGGCCTAGTCTGCACCGGCACAGCAGGCGTTCCCCGGTGAATGCGCGGAATACTCGGCATGACGCACGCCGCAGCCGGATGGTCGGGAGGTACGACCCGCATGGAGCAGATGACGCCCCTGTCGGCGTCCTTCCTGCAGATCGAGGACGAGGACCGCACAGCGACCCTGGCGATCGCATCGATCGCCGTCTTCGAGGGCCCGGCGCCCGACCACGAGGAGTTCGTCGCCTTCATCACGGGCCGGCTGCCCCTGGTGCCCCGGTTCCGGCAGAAGGTCCGCCAGGTGCCGTTCGACCTCGCCGCCCCGGCGTGGGTCGACGACCCCGACACCGATGTCGGCTGGCATGTGCGGCGCACGGCGGTGGCACCACCCGGCGGCCCTGACGAGCTCGACGCGCTCATCGGCCGGGTCATGTCGCAGCGCATGGACCGCCGCCGGCCCCTCTGGGAGTACTGGGTCGTGGAGGGACTGCCCGACGGGCAGTGGGCGATCATCCAGAAGGTCCACCACTGCGTCGTCGACGGCGTCTCGGGCACCGAGCTGTACCACGTCGTGTTCGACTCCTCGCCCGAGCCGCGGGCGCCGGTCGCCGACGAGTGGGTGCCGGCCCCGGCCCCCGGGCTGCTGGGGATCACCGCCCAGGCGGTGCGCGACCTTGCCGCGGTGCCCGGTGCCGCGGCACGGGCTGCGGGCGCGCTGCTGTCCGCCCCGAGGGAGCTCGCCGAGCTCGCGGTCCAGACGGGCCGCGGTGCGCTCACCCTCGGATCCGCGCTGAGGCCGGTGGCCTCGTCGACGCTGTACGGGCCCATCGGGCGCCAGCGCCGCTACACGGCGACGACGGTGTCCCTGTCCGACGTGCGGGCGGTGAAGTCGGCATTCGGCAGCACGGTCAACGACGTCGCGCTCGCCGCCGTGAGCGGCGGCTTCCGTGCCCTGCTGCTGTCGCGTGGCGAGGTGCCCGACGCGACGACCGTGCGCACCCTGGTGCCGGTGTCGCTGCGGCAGTCCGGCGAGGAGTCCATCCTCGACAACCGCATCTCCATGCTGCTGCCCTACCTGCCGGTGGACGTGGTCGATCCGGTGGCGCGACTGCGCGAGGTGCGGCGGAGGATCCTCGACGCGGCCATGTCCGGCGAGGTGGAGTTCGCGAGCCGGCTGACCGTCATGGCCAGGCACGAGCCCTTCCTGCCCGTGGCCCTCGGCGTCCGGCTCGCCTTCCACGTGCCGCAGCGGCAGCTGGTCACCGTCACGACGAACGTCCCCGGTCCCCGCAGTCCGGTCTACGCGCTCGGCCGGAGGTGCCTGAGCATCACGCCGTACGTGCCGATCGCCAACCGCATGCGCTTCGGCGTCGCGATGTTCTCGTACCTCGATCACTTCGCGTTCGGCGTCACCGGCGACTTCGACAGCGGCGCCGACATCGACGTGCTGGCCGGCGGCATCGCCGATTCCGTGGCGGAGCTCGTGGAGGAGGCGGGCGAGCACTAGCGTCGCGACCATGGAGCGATCCGAGCAGAGCATCCAGGAGCGGCTGTATCCCGGACTGCCGTGCTTCGGGTGCGGGCCGACGAACGAGAAGGGGCTGCGACTGCGCAGCTATCCCGCGGACGGCTTCGTCGTCGCGGAGTTCATGCCGTGGCCGGAGCACGACAACGGCCTGGGGTACCTGAACGGCGGCATCATCTCGACGGTCCTCGACTGCCACAGTGCCGCGGCCGTGATGCTCGAGGCCGATGGGCACGGCTGGGGGCCGCTGCCGGGCGCCGAGCTGGCCTACGTGACGGCCGGCCTCGACGTGCGCTACCTGAGGCCGAGCCCGCTGCGCGAGACCTCAGAGCTGCGGGCATTCGTGATCTCCGCCGACGAGTCCCAGATCACCGCCGATGTGGAGCTCGTGCACGACGGCAAGGTCCGCGCGATGGCGACCGCGGTGTGGAAGCGCTGGCGCCCCCGGTGACAGGATCACCTGCGTGACGACGACGGAGACCTGGGCCGACCTGTACCGCGACCTGCACGCCCACCCGGAGCTGAGCTTCCAGGAGACGCGCACGGCCGGCATCGTGGC
>CALGTB010000175.1 GCA_937902285.1 uncultured Actinomycetes bacterium
GCGGTGCCCGCAACCCCGACGCCCGCCCCTGCCCCGGCTCCCGCGCCGGCACCAGGTCCTGCCCCAGCACCGGTCCCCGCGACGAAGACGATCTATGTCTGCCCGGCCGGGTTCCCGGAGACCAGCGCCGGGGTGTGCGAGAAGACCACCGCCTACACGTTCCACACCGTCACGCAGACCTCGCCGCTGACCTACCACGGGGAGTTCGTGGAGACGTCCCGCACGTACCGAGACTGGGGCACCGACTGGTCGGGAACCACCTGCCCGTACGGGGGCACCATGCACGACGGCCACTGCCTGGGCTGGGACATCCAGGGCTACACCCAGCAGGTCAAGGACGCCCCGCCCGCCGGATGGCTCGACAACGGCAGCACCTACATCAAGGACGTCCCCGTCAAGGACACGCTGCCCGCCGGGTACGCCGACAACGGCACCGCCTGGGTGCAGACCACCGCGAAGGTCGCCACCGTCGTTCCGGCCTGACGTCGGCAGTGGTGTCCGGGTGTCACACCCGGGCACCACTGTTCACCTTGTTTAGGTATTTCGTAGGTCCTCTCGAATCAGGGGGACCCATCGCGGACGCAGGGAGAGGGACAATGCCGATCTTCATCATCGTGGCGAGTGTGTTCGCCGTTGTCTGTACAGCGGGGCTGGCGCTGCCAGTCATCGTCCTCGTCATCGTGGCCTTCGCGTGCCGACGCCCCCCGGAAATCCACGACCCGTGGGCCATCGCGACACTGCCGAGCCGGCGCGGCATCCCCGTCGCCGTCGTCGTGCAGTGACCGACGATGAGGACTCCCCGCTGACCGAGGTTGAGGCGGCACGGTTCGATGACATCGTCGGACGTGAATGGCCCCGTGCTGACCTCGGCGAAGCAGCGCCGAGCGACTGCCTGAGCGCTCTGGCCCTCGAGACCGCCGGGCCTGCACCGGGGCACATCACGGTCTACCGGCCCCGCCGGCCCCCTCCACTGCTCGCGGTGGTCGGCCTCATCACGCTCGGCGCGACCCTAGCGGCGACGCGGCACTGGGGGTTGGCTGCCCTCAACGCAACAGTTGATCGGACGCTGTCCACTGCTATGCGTGTCGACGCGGCCCACATGGTCGCTCTGGTCGGTGGCGCGGCTGGCGTCGGCGTCGCAGTGTCAATCACGATGTTCGGCGCTTGGGTGGTGGCGTATGCGCGCTATCGCCTGCGCCGATCGGCCTTGCGCATCGCGCTCACCCGCACCGTACCCCCCGTAGAGCGCCGCATCCGCCCGCCAAGCATCGCGACGGCCCTGGCGTGGACGGGGACTCTCGTCGGCGTCACCATCGCCGCTGGATGGTGGCTCCCGAACCAGCTCGCTCTGCTCGCCGCCGGTCGATCGGCGGAACTCGAGCAGCACCTCACCGAGCAGCTGACTCTGGCAGGGATCGCGTGGTCCGGCATCGCCGTGGCGTGCATGACCGGCCTGACCGCGTGGGTCTGTCGCGAGGGTCGCCACCAGATCCGGGTGACGGCGAATCGATCCCGCACTAACGCCTGAGCCTGCGTCGTCGACACCGCACCGCCTTCGGCCCGGACGGAGAGGCATGTTGGGGTGTTGACGGGCGTCCACGCGCATCGCACCGGGTGGATGCTCGCGAGTGGCCTCGTGGCCCGTTGCCGCTCTGTCAGTGACGCGGGTCGGCCAACGACTCCCAGACGATCGTGCGTAGTCCGCTGTTGTCCCCGCGCATGGCGTCGATGGACGCCTGGATCATGCGGGCAGGGCCGAGGGGTCGCCACACGATCGGGTGTCCCGCATGATCGGACAGAAGCTCAAGAAAGGCGCGCTGTGCACGGCCGTTGCCCTCGCGAAAGGGGTGAAGCGCGTTCAGGTCTGCCAGGAGGTTAGCCGCCGCGTCGGCGAAAGCCTCCGCGGTGAGTCCAACGAGCACGTCCTCCGACGCGAGCGCGCTGAAGATGGTCGCGGCGAACGACTCGAGGTGCTGAGGAAGGCAGAACTGGGTCGTGCCCTTGCCCAGCGTGACCGCGCGAACCTGCCCCGCCCACTCGTAGACATCCTGGAAGACGTGCCGGTGAACAGCCTGCAGATGCGCGAAGTCGAAGCCGCCCGCACCCGCTCCTGTCGATCGCAGTTCCACCAGGCGGCCCAGCGTCAGGGCACGCTCGACGCGTTCCAACTCCTGAGTGTTCCTGACGTCGAGGCGATTGCGCAGAACGTCCGTTCCGGGGTAGAGGTAGTCCTCGGGCCGGTCGAACCGATGAGGGCTAGACACTCACGAGGCGTCGGTACTCGGCGAAGTCGATGCGGCCCGCAGCCAGCTCGCGCGCTGCGTCAATCTCGACCTCGCTGGCCGGCATGCCCTCCATGTCCATAGAGCCCACCGCCGACAGCACCACGCGCTCGCGCGCCGCGGTCAACTGCTCATACTGGTCCAGCGACATCAACACCACCTCCGGCTTGCGGTGAGCACCAGCGAAAACAGCCTCACCGCGCACTACCTGATCAACGACCACGGCGAGCCCCTGACGCAACTCGCGCATCGTCAACACTCGCGGAACCGTCACCCCCAAAGGCTACCACAAATGTGTACACAATCGTGGTAAAGAAGCCTCGGAGAAGGTGTGCCGCGACGACACATTGACCGGGGTTCCATCGCACATCACGCTAGGGGAGGCGCGAACGGGGCGTACGACGGGTCCGCCGCCGCGGCCGCATTGAGGTCGAAGAGCTTGGCCAGCAGCGCCGGTCGATCGTCGAGGAGGGCCATCGGCAGTCCGTAGCAGGCCATGACTGCGCGATCCAGATCATCGTGCGCTGTCCTCAGACCTACAAACGCACCGTCGTCCATCGCGTTGTAGACCGCGGTCAGGCCCTTGCCGAGCGCGGCGCACGCGGCAGCGCGTTCCACGACGATGCTCCGCGCAGCGTTCGCCACCGCTTCGCGCTGCGTATCACTCGGGTCCATCGGCCAGGGGAACGTCTCGAAACATGTAGTGGGCGTATAGCGCAGATCGCCCTTGAGTGTGGACCCATTGGCCCGGGCCCACCAGTCATGGAGACGCGAGGACAAGACACCGAACGAGTAGTCGTCGTCGAAGGCGAAGACTCCGCACGCGTGAGACGGCGCCCAGGAGGGTTCAGCCCACGACAGGGTGAATCGCTTTCCAGTCAGGCCGCAAATGGCAAAGCGAGGTAAGCCCTCGAGTGTTCGCCGCATCTCGGGCCTGGCTCTCCAGAAGAGCCACCAAGCCTTCATCTGTGCGGGATCGTGCTCTCTACCCGGCTTGACTCGCTCGGTGACGATTTGCAGGGCGCGCGGGTACGCCATCGCATCCTGCAACGTGCGCATCCCGAAGTCGATCACCCAGCGACTAGGTCGTTGGTTGAGCGAGTTGACGATGTCGTCCCCGTTGATGAACGGCCGCACAATCGTTTCATAGTCTCCGGTTGGGTCCGCCGTCAGATCCATGGCCTCGTCTGTATCTAGCACGAACCCCATTCCGCGGGTGTAGTACCCCACCCAAGCGATGCCCTTGTTGGCTGTCAGCGGTGCGGCAGTCAGGTGCTCAGTCCCGGCAACGAGTGACGGTGTGATGCCATCGACTGTCCGTCCGTCAAGGAGGTACGGACGAGCCGGAACCGTACCCTTCTGCCAGCAGATGATTGAGACGTGCACTTTCGCGTCACCGGACCACGGCTTGGTGCTGGTTGCGTCGAAGATCGTGCCGCCGTTGGCCTCGATCCACCCAAGGCTTGCGTCCCGGTTCTTTGCTTGGCTGATGGTGTTCGTGGCGACGAGGCCGGCGCGCTGACCTTTGACCAGGTGGGAGTGGGCCTTCCGGAAGAAGTAGACGCAGTGGTCCTTGACGCCAACGCCGAACTCGGACTTCAACCATTCGATGTATTCGTCACCCAGGACGCCCCGCAGTCGCCGATCACCGTGGAACGGCGGGTTGCCGATGATGGCGTCTACGGCGGGCCAATCGGTCTTCAGGCTGTCCGCGCAGATGAGGTTGACCAGCGGCTGGAGGGGCAGAGGCGCCTCGGCTGCCCCGTATTGGCGGGCGATCAGTCCGTGGGTCATCCAGAGGGTGGCCTTGGCGATCTCGACGGCGAACGGGTCGATTTCTATCCCTTGGATGTTCTTCAGGGGATAGCGCGGCAGGACTGGTGGGATCATTCCGGCTTCGGTGTGCAGGTCGGCGATCCGGTCGTGCAGGCGTCGCTCGAGTTTGCGCAACTCCCGGTATGCGATGGCAAGGAAGTTCGCGCACCCCATCGCCGGGTCGAGGACCGTGAACTTCGTCAGCTCGCCGAGCAGCCGGATCGCCTTCGTCGGGTCCTCGACAGCCTCGATGCGCTCCGACCACGGGTGGACGATCACGGGGCGGACGATGGACAGGATGTCTTCCTCGTTCGTGTAGTGCGCCCCGAGCTCCCACCGGTGGTCGTGGCCCAGGCAGCCTTCAAGGAGCGCGCCGAACACTGTGGGGTTTACCCAACGCCAGTCGTAGGCCGACGCAGCGACCAGGTGGCGCAACTCGTCGGTGTTGAGCGGGACCTCGGGGGTCTCGGCGAACAGCTCCCCGTTGACGTAAGGCACGGCGATCGGACGGCCTCGGTTGCGGCGCTCCGGATCGGCGATGTTGAGCCGGCGCAGCAAGTCCGAGATTTCTACGCCGCTACTCCGTGACGGGTCGCCTGCAAGAGCGCCGATCAAGTTCCCGAAGACCCGTTCCGGCAGCAGGCCGACGTCCTCGGCGAACAGCACCCATACGGCCTGGACGATGAACCGCCGGAGCTCCTCCGGCGGGGCTGCCTGCCGGTCACGCAGCTGGAAGTACAGGTCGACCATGTGAGCCGCTGCTTCCGTGGTGACCGCGGCGCCGGGTCCGCCGTACACCGGGGTCCGACCCGCGAGGAACAGGAGTGCCTCAGCTCGGCTGGGCAGCTCCTCGATGGTGAACGTGTCCCGCGGGGCGTTCGGGAAACGGCCGGGCTCCCACACCTCGAACGACCGGAAACTGCACAGCACCAGGTACGGCGGCGCAGGTGTGCCGGTAGCCGGGTCGGCGCTGTTGCGCCAGTAGTCCAGCGCCTGGGCCCGGTGCACGTCGAGGCGATGGGACTCCTTGGGGGCCTTCATCTCCACGATGGCCACACCCGGCCAGTACAGGTCCATGAACCCGGCTCCCGCGTCCCGCACGCCGAACTCCTCGAACCGCGCGCCGGCAGCCATTGCGGACGGTTCCCCGGTATACGCCGAAACCAGGTCATTCAAGAAGCTCTGCGCCCCGGAGCGCTCCGTGCCGAAGTAGCTGCCCCACGTCTGCACCAGCCCACGCAGAGCAGTCTCGATCTCGACGAGGCTACGGCTGGTCACGTCGCGCACCCCACTCCGGTATCTCGAACTCAAAACAGCACCGTACCGATCCACGGGTCTCGCTCTCGCGGTCGGCCAGATGCTCAGCCAGCGGGTCGCCCTTCACGAAAGGAGCCCGGCGCTCGCCGTCGATGACGGTGCGCCTCCGAGCGACCCTGGTGTTGCAGCCGGGGCATTTCCGGGGCACTACCCGATCCCAACCGGCAAACCAGCATTCGAGGCTCCGCCTAGCGGCCTCGCCGTCCGAAAATTGAACCTGATTCCGGGGCATTTCCGGGGCATTTGCCCTTCAGGATGTCCGTTTTGTCTGGAGCCGCCTCGGGTGTGGTGTTTCACGACTTAGTTAACCCCTGTCTCA
>CALGTB010000176.1 GCA_937902285.1 uncultured Actinomycetes bacterium
CGGAGGTGGGACGGGGCGCGAGGGTCAGGCCGACTCGAAGACCGCGGCCAGGCGGGCTCCGTCGGCGTCACCCAGGGCCGAGGTCATGGCCCTGCGCACCAGCGTGACGGCATCGAGGAAGCCGTCGGGCAGCCGGGTGACGTCGCCCACGGCATGCGTGACGAGGTCCCAGCGTGCGATCGCCGTGAACAGCCACGTGTCCCCCAGGATCCAGGCCGACTCCGCCAGGTACCCCTCGAGGGACAGGAAGTCGCTCTCATAGGCGGCGCGGATCGCATCGGAGGTGGCGCCCCGCACGCGGCTCGCCTGGGCATCGAGCATCATGCGCGCGGCCGCGGCCCGCCGGTCGACGATGTACTCCGGGACCGGCAGGCCCTCGGTGCGCTGGAGCAGCGAGGCGTCGAGGTCATCGGACGTCGGCGCCGCGAACGTCGACAGGAAGCCCACATCCGGCCAGCGTGCTGCGGCCTCGGCGACGAGGGCATCGTCCAGGGCATCCGCCATGCGATGGCGGGCCGCGAGGATGACGTCCGCGGCCGACGCCCACGGCGCCATGTCCTCATCGGCGAAACCGCCCAGCGTCGCGGTCAGCGCCTCGGCCGCCTGGAACAGCTGCCGCTGAGGTGCTCGGGGGGCCATGTTGATCCGCTCCCACAGCAGGGCCTGGAGCGTCGCGGTGTCGGAGCCGACTGCGGCCGCCAGCGCGCCGATCGCATCGCCCTCGGCGGCGTGGCGCCGTGACGCCTCGAGGAGGACCTGGGCGTCGGCCAGCCGCCTGCTGAAGAACTCCTCGGCCGAGCTCTGGCCGATGGTCATCGCACGTGCCCCATCCCTCGGTTCGCGTCGCGGCAGCGCGTGTCGTCACCGGAGGCGTCCTCGCAGGATATCCGCGGCGGCCCGGCGACGCGGCTACCGCACAAGGATGACCAGACGCCGATAGTCGACCAGCCCGCCCGACGTGACCGAGTAGCTGACGACCACGAGACCGGGCGCCGTGGCCGTGACCGTCGCCTGGGTTCCGAGGACCGAGACCGTGGCCGGCCCGGCAGCCACCGCCACGTTGCTCACCGTGGCGCTGACGTCGTCGGGGTAGAGCAGTGGCCACGTCGCCGCCCCGACTGGCTGCTCCAGGGGCGTGACCTCGCCGATGCGGTCGTCCTGCCACGGCTCGTTCGACAGCTCGAGCATGTACGGCGGGGTCCGGCGCGCCAGCCGCGTGTCGTACGAGTACTGCTTGTTGTACCCGCCTGTGGAGCCCACGACGCACCGGTACTTCTGGGCGAGCGAGCCCCACAGGTAGAGGTTGCCGTTGCGGGTGCCGTAGTACGGGTCCTGCGCCGCGAAGCACTGGTCGATGGCCAGCACGGCGAAGTTGAACTTCACGTCCTGCGCGTTGGACGTGCGCCAGTCGGACACCCAGTTGTTGGAGCTGTTGAACGGGCGGTAGATGTACGTGAACTTGCTCGACACCACGCCGATCGTGCTCTGCGATGACGCGAGGGGCTGGCCGGTCGTCGTTCCCGTCGTCTGCTGCGAGTCCGTGAGGCTGCTGGTGAGGATCACGTTGTTCTCGGTCGCGAGCGTGATCTGCCCGCGGAACTGCCCCTGCACGTAGAGGTCGCCATTGCTGCAGCCGGTGCCGTACCAGGGGGACGCAGGGTTGGCGAACTCCGACGGGAAGCCCTTGTGCGCCCATCCGGTCGGGCTGGTGAAGTATCCGCGATCGACCGCATCGTCGGGGATGACGAACGGGTAGGTCCGGGTTCCCGACTTGACCTGACAGCTGGGCTCGGAGCCGACCGCCCACTGGTTGTTGAGGTCGAAGGCGTTGTCCGCGTCGTCGGCCTCGCTCGAGCGCCGCACGTTCTGCACGTAGATGACGATGCCGGCGAGGTCGGTGAGGACGATCCGCCGGGTCACCTGGCTCGTCGCGGTGCTGCTGGCGAAGGCCGTCCCGTCAGAGCCGTCGCAGGCCGGCGAGGTCACCTTGGTGTCCGGGCTGGTCACGTACATGACACCCACGCCGCTCTCCTCCGCGAAACGGATCCGCGTCGGCCCCGTGAACACGCAGCCATCGTCACTCGCGTGCTTCTTGAGCGTCGCAGGCGAGGGCGGCAGGTCGAGGACGGAGTCGTACCGGGGATTGCGCCCGGTGCGGTCGGTGCCGGAGGCAGGATTCGCGGCGTCGGTCTGATAGCGCGTGTTCGACGCTGACCACGTCGCGTTGGCGCCGTTGTTGTTGTATCCGTACCCGACCTCGATGTAGCGGTGCGTCTGCGAGCATCCGGCCTCGCCGGGCAGCAGTCCCTCGGCTGTGCTCCGGCACGACGACGAGATGGCGTTGGCGTCGATCGCGGACGTGAGGCTGGTCGAGTCCAGCCGCCACACGTCGTTCGTGTGGATCGCCCCGCGCAGGCGCTCAGTGTTGTAGATGCCTGCCCACTGGCAGAAGTTGAGGTTGCGCTGCGCGCCGTTGAGCGGGTTCGTTCCGGCCGGCGAGACCTGCCCGCTCTCGTAGAACCGGTGCGTGCAGACCAGCCGTGCCAGCTGCTGCGCCGTGATGCCCGTCGCGCCGCCCGAGTTGGCCGCAGTGCTGTAGGCCCCGGGCAGGTCGGCCGACGGGGTCTCGATGTCGCTCATGTACACGTAGTCGAGGGTGGAGCGCTTCGACATGATCGCCTCGAGCGTGCGGGTCACGCCGCCGGACCTGCCCGTCGACAGGACCCGCACCTCGCCGCCCACGCCCGCGCGGCTGGCGTCGACGGCATAGGTGAACTCGGCGTCGGTGTTGCCTCCCGGGACGGGAGCCCAGCCGTGCAGGGCGACATTCGCGGGATCGTCGTCGATGTAGTACGTCGCGTTCGCCAGGAGCCGGGCACGGTAGTCGTCGACACCGGCCTCGGCCGCCGCCAGCGCCGAGCTCGACTGCTCCGGCCGGTCGGAGGGCTGGATCTGCCGGATGGCCGCCTGCGTCACGATGAGGGCCAGCGCCATGAGCGCCATGCTCCAGGCCAGGACGAGGATCATGGCGACGCCCTCGTCGCGGGCAGGCGACTCTCGCAGGTTCTCGCGGCCAGTCATGACAGGTTGTCCAGCCGCACCTGCTGGGTCACCAGGTTGCGGGGGTCGTTCTGGTCGCCGATCTGCAGGACGACCGACTCGGGCTCCTCGCCGGGCACCAGCACCAGCGGCCCCGAGACGGTCGGCGTCGCGAGTCGCGGCTCCGCGGCCGGGACCGTGAGCGGGTTGCGCACCCACACGGCCACGCTCACGGGGGCCGAGGCGGACGCCGGGAGCGTCAGGTGCGTGCGCGTGACCGGGGCGGTGGCCCAGGTCCACCCTCCGCCGACGCCGAGAGGAGTCCAGACCTGCGTCTGCAGGGACCGGGTCCCGTCGGCGTTGGTCGTCATGTAGATGCGCGCCCTGTACGGGACGTCGTGCTTGGCTCCGGTCCCCGAGTACGTGAAGAACGTGATCGACGTCGGGCTCGCCTCGGTGATCGCGGCCGTCTGGCCCTCGGGCAGGCCGGTGTAGCGCAGCAGCTTGCCCGTCCACTGCCCGGCGATCTGGGCGCTGGCCTGCGACTCCGTGCGGCTCATGACGTCCTGGACCCCGACGAAGCCGGACAGCATCGCACCGCCGACGATGACCATGAGGATCCCGAAGATCGCCATCGCGACCATGAGCTCGACCAGCGTGAAGCCGGACTCGCCGTCTGCCGACGGGAGTCGGTCGTCCCCTCGCACGAGCCGCGTCATGGCGTCTCCCCGGTCGGCGACTCGGACGGGCTGACACTCGGGCTGGGACACAGGGTGCTCGACGGATCGGGGCTCGCGGTGGGATCGGGGGTCGGCGATCCGCTGGGGACGGGCGATGCCGTGGGGCACGGGTTGTCGAGGTCGGCCAGCGTGAAGTTGACGGTGACCGGCTCCGGAGGCGTGCCGTCCGCGAGCGGGACGAGCGCGCCCGGCAGCACCTGGGTCTCCCCCTCGGCCGTGAACCGCCAGTCGCCGTAGGGCAGGCCGGTCCGCAGGATCCCGCGATCGTTCGATCGCCCGACGACGATGGGGCTCGGCGAGCACGCACCGTCCGTGCCGGCGTAGATCGCCGTCACGGGCGTGTCGGCCGGCAGTCCGCGCAGCCGCACGGGCGCCGAGGCCAGCAGCGCGACCGAGGTGCCTCCGGCATCGAGGGTGTATGAGGTGCGGGTCAGGCTGTACGTCAGCGGGTCGGCGTCGGTGCACGAGCCCGCGAACGCCGTCAGCCCGCTCGGCTCGGGCCACAGCCCGGTCACCGGGCTGCCCAGGATCGCCGCCGTGTCACTGGCTCCCGTGGTCTTGAACTGCCACGTCACGGGGATGTCCGCCGGCAGGGGGAAGGTCCCATCCGCTCCCGCGAACTGCAGCGTCGCGGCGGGGGCGAGCTTGAACGAGCTCCGCGAGACATTGCCGGCAGACACCTGGAGGACGGCGTCGGTTCCCGTCGGCGTCTGCGAGACGTAGCCCGACCGCGACACGTTGACCGCCAGGGAGCCCGACACGGTGAGCCCGGGCATGAACAGGCAGCCGTCGACCCCGGTCGTCAGGGTGAAGTTGTTCGTGGGATGGAAGGCGTCCGTGCCGCGCACGACGACGTCGCTCACGGGTGCACCCACCTGGTCGACCACCGACACCGTCGCCGATCCGGTGCCGCTCACCTGCGCCGTCGAGTCCGGGAAGATCACCGTGTCCATGGTGATCGGGCGGCCGAGGTTGGCGCTCGAGACCTCGACGGT
>CALGTB010000177.1 GCA_937902285.1 uncultured Actinomycetes bacterium
ATGGCAACCCACGACCACTTGCGAGCGAGGCCCCAGCCTCGTCATACCGTCTAGGGTTTGCCGCGTGGAGGCGGCTGACGGACGCACGGCAGGGCCGTCCCGACGCATCGGCTTCGTCGTCGAGGGGATGACCGGGCCGGGTTCGGGTGTCTGGAGCCGGTTCGTGTCCCTCGTCGACGGCCTCGCCGCCGACGGTGTCGACGTGCACGCCCTCGGCTCCGTGCACCAGCAGGACCTGCTCTCGTCCCTGTCCGGCGTGGAGGCGCATGCACTCCCCGACCAGGGCCGAACCCGACGCTTCCTCTCCCGGCGCGAGCACATCGAGTCCTTCATCCGTGAGGCCGGCCTCGACGCCGTGCACGTCGAGAGCCCGCCGTTCCCGACGTTCGCCGGCGCCCCGGGCATCGCGGCCGTCCACGACCTGCGTGGCCTGCACGGCTCGCGGCTGTCAGGCCTGACGTTCGAGACGGCCTACCAGCAGACCCTGCTGGGACGGCAGGTGCGGCGCATGGACGCCGTGGCCGTGCTGAGCGAGTGGTCGGCGGGTGAGGTGGCCGCCCGTCTCCGCGTGGGCGAGGACCGCATCCACGTGATCCCGCCGATCGTCACGGCGCCGCCCGCCTCGGCTCCGGGCGGACCGCCCGCGCCACGCGTCCGCGAGAGGCCCTTCGCACTCATCCTGGGGCACCTGGAGCCCCGGAAGAACGTCGCCACGGTGATCCGGGCGGCCTCGACGTTCTCGTGGCCGCGCGACCTCGACCTCGTCATCGCCGGACGGGACGCGGGCGAGGGCGACCGACTCCGCGAGCTCGCTGCGGCCGCGCGCTGTCGGGTCGACTTCACGGGCACGGTCGACGACGACGAGAAGTGGAGACTGCTCACCGACGCCTCCGTCGTCCTGCTGCCGTCGCTCATCGAGGGCTTCGGCATCGTCGGGGTCGAGGCTCCCCTCGCCGGAACCCCCGCCCTGGTGTCCGACCGCGCTGCACTCCCCGACATCGGCGGCAGTCCCGACGCGATCGTTCCGGCGCTTGACGCTGATGCCTGGGCTGAGCGCGTCGCCGCCCTCGAGGCCGACGCGGCGCGGCGGCGCTCCGTGCTGGCCGGCCAGCAGGCGTCCGCCGAGCGCTTCCGGCCCTCGGCCGTCATCCCGCGCGTCCAGGGGATGTACCGGGCACTGGGGGTCCGATGACCAACCGGGACGATGCCGTCGTCGACGACTTCGGCGACGAGTGGGCGAGGTTCGACCAGAGCGCCCTGTCGCAGGAGGAGTGGGAGCGCATCGCCGCAAGCTACTTCGCCGCGCTCCCGTGGGACGTCGTGCCGCCCGACGCCCTCGCGGTCGACGTGGGATGCGGCAGCGGGCGGTGGGCCCAGTGGATGGCGCCGAGGGTCGGGCGTCTCGTCTGCGTCGATGCGAGCCGGCAGGCGGTCCAGGTGGCGCGGAGAGCGCTGCGGGGGCACGCCAACACCGTGGTCGTCCAGGCCAGCGTCGACGCCGTGCCCGTCGCACCGGGCACGGCCGACATCGTCTACTCGCTCGGTGTCCTGCACCACGTCCCGGACACGGCAGCCGCGATCGCCGACTGCGCTGCCCTGCTCAAGCCGGGCGGGGTGCTCCACCTCTACCTCTACTACTCGTTCGAGAACCGGCCCGCCTGGTTCCGGGCCCTCTGGAAGGCGTCGGACGCCGGCCGGACCCTCGTCAGCAGGGCGCCACGACCCGTCAAGAACGGCGTCTGCGAGGTGATCGCCGTCACGGTGTACTGGCCGCTGGCCAGGCTCGCGCTGCTGCTCGAGCGGCTCGGCATCGACCCGACCGGGCTGCCCCTCGCGCCCTATCGGCACCTGAGCCTCTACTCGATGCGCACCGACGCACGCGACCGGTTCGGGACGCGACTCGAGCGGCGGTTCAGCAGGGCGGAGATCACCGACCTGCTCACAGCCGCGGGCCTCGTCGACATCCGGATCCCCGACGCCTTCCCGTACTGGATCGCGGTGGCCCGACGGCCGTCGACAACGCCGGGGCAGGTCCGAGCGGCGGTGACGACGTGAGCGCGCGCGGCCTGTCGATCGAGTTCATCATCGACTCGGGCAACGTCGGCGGCGCGGAGAGCCAGCTCGTCACGCTCTGCCAGCATCTGCGCGCTGCGGGGCACGATCCGCGGGTGCTCTTCCTGCAGCCGCTGGGGCCGGCACTCGACCGGCTGCGGGACTCCGGCATCCCGGTGGCCTCCGTGCGAGCAGCCCCCCGCGACGCCACCGCCGCGCGATGGACGGCCGTCGACAGCGCCCGCAGCCTGGGCGCCTACGCCCGCTACGGCCGGCGCCACCGGACCCAGCCCGACATCGTCCACTCGATGCTCGACGGGTCCATCGCCGTCAGTCACCTGCTCCATCCCGGAACGGGCCGTCCGCCCTTCCACGTGGCCGGCATCCTCGGTCGTCGCATCGCCGACACGAGCAGCCGCGATCCGGGGGCCCGCCTGCGCTCGAGCATGCTGGAGCGCAGCCTGCGGAAGGCGGACGCCGTCGTCTGCAACGCCCCCCACCTGCGTGAGGAGATCCTCGACCAGCTGCGACTGGACCCCGGCCGCGTGCGCGTCATCCCCAACGGCGTCGACCTGCCGGACTGGCGCTCCGACACCAGCGGGCAGCCGGCCCGCGGGGTCGTCGTCGCGAACTTCCACGACTACAAGGGCTACGACGTGCTTCTCGAGTCCCTGACCCGCGTGACCGAGCCCGTGACCGTGCACCTCTGCGGCACCGGCGACGTGCGAGCCGAGATGCAGGCGCTGGCCGGGCGCCTGGGGCTCGACGCCATGGTGACCTTCGTCGAACCGCCCGCGGACGTCCCCGCCGAGCTTCGCGCGGCGCAGTTCGGCGTGCACCCGTCGCGCACCGAGGGCCTCTCCAACGCCATCCTCGAGCAGATGGCGGCCGGACTCCCCGTCATCGCGTCGGACGTGGGCGGCAATCCGGTGCTCGTGGAGGACGGCGTCAACGGGCTGCTCGTACCGGTCGGGGATCCCGTCGCGCTGGCGGCCGCCATCACGACGCTCGCCGCCGACCCCGCGCGTCGTGCGCGGATGGGCGAGGAGTCGCGACGTCGGGCCGCATCGCTCTCCTGGGACGCCTGCACCGGTGCCCACGTCGCCCTGTACGAGGAACTGCTCGGCCGTCGGGACGCTGGATAGGATCGACGCCACGCGCCACGCAGTGGGCGCGCCGGTGCGAGGGACGGACGTCGGACATGTGCGGCATTGTCGGCATCTACGACCTGACGGCGTCCACGCCGCAGAAGCAGCTGCTCGCCACGGCGACGGCGATGGCCGACACCGTGGCGCACCGCGGCCCCGACGATGCGGGCGCCTGGGCCGACGAGCGCGCCGGGATCGCCCTGGGCCATCGACGACTGGCCATCCGCGACCTCTCCCCCACCGGCCACCAGCCGATGGTGTCGTCGTGCGGGCGCTACGTCATCGTCTACAACGGCGAGATCTACTCCCAGGACGCCATCGTCCGCGACCTCGGCGCCCGGGTGCGCACGCTGCGCGGGCACTCCGACACGGAGGTCATCCTCGAGGCCTGTGCCGAGTGGGGCGTCGAGGCCACGGTGCACCGGCTGATCGGGATGTTCGCCTTCGCCCTCGTCGACCGGCTCACCGGCCGCCTGACCCTCGTGCGCGATCGCCTCGGCATCAAGCCCCTCTACTGGGCCCGGTCGGGATCGTCGCTGGCGTTCGGCTCGGAGCTGACCGCCATCAGGGCTGCCGGCACGATTCCGCTGACCCTCGACCGCGACGCCCTCGCCGGGTACTTCCGCTACAACTACGTGGGCGCGCCCGCGACCGTCTACCAGGGGGTGAGCAAGCTCAGCCCCGGAACGATCCTCACTGTCGAGGCGTCCGGCGAGACCCGCGAGAGCCAGTACTGGAGCCTCGACGAGGTGTCGCGGCGACCACGCCACCCGCTCTCCCCCGTCGACACCCGTGACCGGCTCGACGAGCTCGACGCCCTGCTCGCCGACGCCGTGAGCCGGCGCCTGGTCTCGGACGTCCCCATCGGGTCATTGCTCTCGGGCGGGATCGACTCGAGCCTGGTCACCGCCCTCATGGTCGAGGCCTCCCCCACGCCCGTGCGCACGTTCACGGTCGGGTTCGAGGATCCTGCCTACGACGAGGCCGCGTCGGCTCGCGCAGTCGCGGGCCACCTGGGCACAGAGCACCACGAGATCGTGGCCACCCCGCAGGACGTCATGCGCCTGGTCGACGACATCCCGCGCTTCTACGACGAGCCGTTCGCCGACGTCTCCCAGCTCCCCACCATGCTGGTGTCCGAGCTGACGCGTCGCGAGGTCACGGTGGTGCTCACGGGCGACGGCGGCGACGAGCTGTTCGGCGGCTATTCGCGCTATGCGGCCATCGAGCTTGCCCGCGCCCGCGGGCGCCGCATCCCGGGCCCGCTCCGGCCGCTCATGGGCCAGGCGATCACCAGGACGCCGGCCAGCCTCCTCGACCGCATGGCCCTGCTGGCGCCCGCGCGCCTGCGGCGTGAGGGCATGGGCCGGAAGGCGCACCTCGTCGGCGCGGGTCTGGCTGCCGACGACTTCGGGCCCATGTACGACGCCCTCCTCAGCCACTGGCCCGACCCCGCCTCCGTCGTCGTGGGCTCGCGGTACGAGGCACGGGAGCCGGCCCGCATCCCGGTGTCAGGCACGCTGCGCGACGCACGCGACGCCATGAGGCGCGAGGACATGCAGCACTACCTGCCCGACGACATCCTCACGAAGGTCGACCGTGCGAGCATGCGCGTTGCCCTCGAGGCGCGCGTGCCGCTGCTCGACCACCGGGTCGTCGAGCTCGGATGGGCCCTGCCGTCGGAGCTCCTGGTCCGCGACGGCG
>CALGTB010000178.1 GCA_937902285.1 uncultured Actinomycetes bacterium
GGGGTACTATCGGGTGAGGACACAGGTGCGAGATCCGAGAGGACGCCGATGAGCCAGAGCCCCGCAGCCGGCCTCCCCGACCACGACGATGAGGTTCACGGCCACGGGAGCCGCCGCTACATCGTGTTCGCCGTCGTCTTCGCCATTGCCGTCCTGTCCTTCGCAGCGATCTCCATCGCCGTCGTCACCAATACGCCCTAACGGGCCGAGCCTGCAACGAGAACGAGCTCGACGGTTCCCACCGTGACGCTGTTCTCTCTGACGGGCAGCCCGATACCGGCGAAGGCCGCCCGCGCGGCCACGACGTCGTCCACTCGCACGTGCAGGGCTCCCATCGCAAAGCCGTTCCCCGATCGCACGTTCACCATCGGCCCCTCGCCGAAGTCCATCCCCACTCCCAGCGGGATCGGCGCCATGAGCCGCGCGAGGGTTGGCCGACGATCGCGGCCGGCATAGATGTCCACGGACGTCACGTCGATGATGCCCGCAGCATTGGCCGGAGCCACCGGGCTCGGCCCGTAGTGGGGCGGCACGAACTGGGCGGACAGCTGGATCTCGAAGGCGGCACTGACCAGGTCGTCGATCTGGATGCTTGCGTAGATGACCCGACCGTCCTCGCGCTGCACCTCGAGCCGCCCATGGTCGACATCACGGCGGTCGAGCTCTGCGACGAGGCCACGGACCATCGACGGAGCGAACGTGGCGAACGACTCCATGGGGATGACTTCCGGGTCGGCGCCCATGACCTCAAGGTTGATGTTGCCGAGCCGGACACCTCCCGACGAGAAGGAGCCGTAGTCGCTGTACGGCCACGCCTCCACCAGGCCGAGGGAGATGAGCGACGCGAAGAGCGTCCTTGCGTCGTTGTCGGACAGCCGGGTGGTCACGTGGTTGAGGTAGCCCACCACGCGCACCTGCGGAACCGCGTCCGGCCCGGCATCACCCGAGGGAGCCGCCGCCGACACCGGCGACGGTCCGGCGAGCGCCACGAGCAGCACGGCAAACGACGCCCCCAGGAGGGAGCGGAGTCGCGTCATGGCCCGGGCACGACCTCGGTCCCGGGGCCAGGGAACACGATCGACTCGTGCCCGTTGTCGACCCACCGCACGAGATACGGCGGCGCGCCGTCCTCCCCGTGCACCTCGAGGATCTCGCCTCCGCGCCAGGCATCATCGACATGGGCGCCATGCACGACGAGCCGGTCTCCCACCTTGGCCTTCATCTCGACCTCCCACTCACGGGACGTGGATCTCGCTCCTGTTCAGGCTACGCCGAAGCGCGATGGGCAGGCGCGCCGAGCAACGTCGGTGGCGGGGGGTCTACCGTCAAGGGGTGAACCCCCCGCTGCTGGACGGAACGTGCACGGTCTGCACCATGAACCCCAAGCACCTGCACTCGGCGAGTGAGCACGCCCTCGCCCTGCAGCTGCAGGGACCGCTGCTGGAGTACGTGAAGACGGACGCCTTCAGCCGCGGCGACCGCCCGCTCACCTACGCCGCCACCATCACCCGCTTC
>CALGTB010000179.1 GCA_937902285.1 uncultured Actinomycetes bacterium
CTGGTTGTCTCCGAACTCGTGCTCGAGCCGCAGGCGGCCAGTGCAAGAGCGAAGACGGGCACGACAGCAAATGCTGCTGCACTCTTAATCCTCACAAGTGTTCCTCTCTCTTGTTCCCATGAGCCTGCGGCTCCATTTCTTTCAGGTGCCTGTCGCGCCCGACGCCGCTTCGGCGTCGTGAATAGCGCGTAGGACCTGCCACTTCCCAGCTGGGGCAGTGGGGTCAAAGTCGCCTGCAACGAGTTGCAGCAGGTCGTCGGTGGCGGCGCCGCGATCGGGGTGATCCATCCACCTCTGGTAGGCCTCGTCGTCGTCCCACAGGCCGAGGACGTAGGCCTCGTCTCCCGCGAGGTCTGGACTGGCCAGCACGAGCGTGTGGCAACCCTCCACCTGGATGGCCGTTTCCAGAATGCGGTTGCTGGCGAAGACTTCCCCCAGCTCGGGCACCGCGCCTGGCTTGAGCTTGAAGGGCAGAACGGAGACGATCATCGCGCCAACGCCTTCCCGCGCAGTTCCGATGTGGCGCTCTGGTCGACCTCGAGGGTGAACGGGTCGACGACGACGCCGTAGTCCCTACGCGCGGCCTCTGCTGAGACGAAGCCCTGCTCCACGTCAGCGACGACCTTCTCGATGTCGCGCTCGAACGGATTGCCCCAGCCGCCACCGCCGCCGGTCAGGTTGGTGATGGTGCCGCCGGTGCCGAAGTTGTTGTAGCTGCAGCCGACCTCGCGCTCCTGATCCGTACCGGGCTCGACGAGCACGGTGTTCTTGACGCCCTTGTTGCCGCCCGCGACGGACCAGGGCTGGGTCTTCGTCTTGTAGTTGATCACGATGGCGTCGGTTGGAGCCAGGAACCGGTAGGCACGGACGACGCCGACGCCTCCGCGGTTCTTTCCTGCGCCACCGGAGTCCGGTCGGTAGCCGTACTCGTCGATGATCATGGGCGCCTTGTTCTCGAGCACCTCGATCGGGTTGTTGCGGCATCCCGGCTCGGTGACGTGCATGATGCCGTCCTCGCCGTCCCCACCCGCGTGGGCACCGAAGCCGACAGCGTCGTTCGTAGCCTCGAGCCAGCCGGCCCCGTTGCGTGGGTTGACGCCGAGCGCCATGACGTCGCACACGTCGCCACCCGAGCAGGCGGGCACGATGTCGGGCAGACCCTGCGCCAGGGCCTTCATGATGACCTCTGGCGCCAGGAGTCCGGTCCACAGGGTGAAGGTCGGCATCGGTGGCAGTGCGTGCATCAGCGATCCCGGCGTCGTGCGGACTTCGAGGTTGCGGAAGTTGCCGGCGCAGATGACGGTATCGGGGGTGGTCAACGACTTGAAGGCCAAACGCGACGCCGCGATGGTCAGGCCGATGGGAACATTGATCGGGCCGTTGGCCGGCTTGTCGGTTGCCGTCCAGTCGATGATCATCCGGTCGTCCTCGATCGTGACCGTGACCTTCATCTCGATGAGCTCGTCGAGATCGACTCCGTCTGTGTCGACATAGTCGAGGGCCGACCACGTTCCGTTGGGCAGTTTGGCGACTGCCGCACGGGACAGGCGCTCGCCGTGGGCGCTGATCTCCTCCATGGCCGCGACGAGCACATCGACGCCGTACTTCTCTGCGATCTCCCGCATGCGGACATCGCCCGTGTGGACGGCCGAGACCTCGGCCTGCAGGTCGCCGATCGTGCGCTCGGGGAACCGACTGTTGAAGCGGATGATGTTGAAGATGTCCTGACGGATCTTGCCCCGCTCATAGAGCTTCACTGACGGGAAGAAGATGCCCTCCTGCGACATGTCGGTGGAGTCCAGGACATACCCGGCATCTCGCTGCTTGAGATCCAGAAGGTGGACGCGGCAGGAGGCAAAGCCGAGCAGCTTGTCCTCGGCGAAGATGGGGCAGAACACGAGCACATCGAGGGTGTGGGCGGCGGACCAGTAGGGGTAGTTCAGCATGAAGACGTCCCCGGGGAACATGTCACCGGTGCCCATCTCTTCAAGGGTCTTCTGGATGCCGAAGTCGTTCGCCCCGGAGAAGATCGCAATACCCGGTGCCTCCGCGATCGTGTTGCCGTCGGAGTCATGCAGGCCGATGCCGTAGTCGTGGATCTCGTAGACGATGGTGTTGTAGGCGGTGCGGCACAGGTTGCGGGCCATCTCCTGCGCGGCCGAGAGCATGCTGTGGCGGATGACCTCGGTAGTGATCGAGTCGACCATAACGGTCACTTCCCCTCTGCAAGTGAGATGACGATTTCGCCGTAGGGGCCGACGGTGGCAACGTCGCCCTTGTGCATGACTGTCGTTCCGGTGTGCTCACTGATGACCGCTGGTCCAGTGATCACGTCGCCGTGCGTGAAGTCGTCGCGGTGGTAAACGGCGTACTCGACGGCCGACCCATCCACCTGGATGACCTCCCGGCTCAGGCGGGGCGAAACCACGTGGCCGTCCCCCTTCGCGAGAACGGGAAGCGAGGGCGGATCCTGGCGGCCGATAGCGCTCATGCGAACGGCCACGACTTCGATGGGGTCGGGCATGGTGTGCCCGTACGAGCGTTCGTGGGCGGCGTCGAACGCCTCCTTGAGCCGCTCGACCTCGGTTGCATCCACATGCCCCTCGATGGGGAGGGTCACACTGTGCTCCTGCCCCTCGTAGCGCAGGTTGATCGTGGCGGCGAACTCTTGTGCCTCAGGAGCGAAGCCCTCCGCCGCGAGCATCTGCTCACCTTCGGCTCGCATCTCTGCAACATCAGCGTTGACGATCGTCAGGTCGAGCTTGTTCAGGGCCCCGATGCGCGTGCGGGAGAAGTCGTGTCGCACATCGGCCATCAGCATTCCGAAGGCACAGAACGCGCCAGGTCCAGGAGGGATGATGACCGTCCGGATCGAGAGTTCCCGCGCGACGTCGACGCCCACGAGCCCCCCGCCGCCGCCGAACGACAGCAGCGCGAAGTCGGCCGGGTTGTGCCCGAGCTCCACGGTGATCGCGCGCACGGCCCCGACGATCTTCGTGGTCGAGATCCGCAGGACTCCACGCGCCACCTCGTCGACGGGCAGGCCCAGCGCGTCCGCGCTGGACTGCAGGGCAGCCGAGGCCAGCCCCTTGTCGAGAGTGAGGCTGCCAGCAAGGGCCATGTCGTTTCCGAGGTATCCCACGTGCAGGGCGGCATCGGTGAACGTGGCATCGGTCCCGCCACGCCCGTAGGCCGCGGGACCCGGATCGGCGCCCGCGCTGGAGGGGCCCACCTGCAGGTGGTTGCCTTCGTCGATCCACACCAGTGATCCGCCGCCAGCGCCGATCGTGTGGATGTAGAGGGAGGCCAGGTTGATCGGCAGGCCCTCGAACGACGCGTCGAAGTACGTGAACGGCTCTCCGTCCACAACCAGGGATGCGTCGAGACTCGTTCCACCCATGTCGATGGTGATCAGGTTCGGGTAGCCCGCAGCCTTGGCGAACCACGAGGCTCCGAGCACCCCGCCGGCCGGGCCGGACAGGATGAGGTTGACGGGCGCTTCCTTCGCCGACGACGCCGTCATCGCGCCGCCGCCTGATCGCGTCATCAGGAACTGGCCGGCGAAGCCACGCTCAGCGATCACGCCTTCGAGTTTGTCGAGGTAGCTGCGCACGATGGGCTTGATGTAGGAGTCCAGAACCGCAGTGCTGGTGCGCTCGTATTCCCGTAGCTGCCGCGAGAGTTCTGAGCTGATCGTCACGACGACGTCGGGCGCTTCGGCCTTGAGGATCTCGGCCATGCGCACCTCGTGATCGGGATTGACGTACGAGTGCAGGAAGCACACCGCGACGGCGTCGAGGCCCATGTCGCGGATAGCCCGTGCGGCCGCCGCGGCGCTCTCCTCGTCGAAGGGAGTGAGCACCCGTCCCTCGAAGTCGAGGCGCTCGTCCACCTCCACAATGTGCTGCCGCTGCACGAGCGTCGCGGGCTTGCGGTACTTGAAGTCATACATGGGGATTCGATCGGTCCGTCCCAGAAGGTAGACGTCGCGGAAGCCCTTCGTCGTCACGATGCCGGTACGCGCACCTCGGCGGGTGAGCAGCGCATTGAGCCCCAGGGTCGTGCCGTGGATGAACGTCTCGATGTCGGCCATCGGCGCGCCGCTGGCCGCGAAGCCGTCGAGCACTCCCTCCTCAGGATGGCTCGGAGTGGTGGGCACCTTGTCGAACTTGAGGGCAGCCGTCTCTCCATCGAGCGTCACCACGTCAGTGAACGTGCCTCCGACGTCGATCGCTACTCGTGTGCCACCGGGCATGTGCTCACCTCTCGTTTCGCTGCGCCACATCTGTGCGCTTCCGAATATGTGCAATGGTACTGATTCTGAGGAGTAGGGGAAGACCTGTTACGCAACCGTTACTGATGAAACGCGGTGTTTACCGGACCGCCTGCGACCTCGAGCGCTCCTCGGGAGCGGTCTCTGCCTGGGAGGCGAGCGCGTATCCCATGTGGAGCTCCGTGACGCGTACGACCTCGGGCATGTCGCGCGCCTCCATGGCATCAAGAAGCTGGCTGTGCTCCTGGGCGGTCTTGACCAGAAGTCCCAGACCCGCGATGTAGGGGATCGTGTGGATGCGGGCCCGTGAGCGGAGGTCCTCCACGAGCTCCGTCAGCATGGGGTTGCCGCAGAGGCCGGTGAGCTCCTGATGGAAGGCATAGTCGACCTCGACGAATCCCCGCAGGTCGCCCTTACGCGCGTGGGTGAGGATCTGCTTTGCCTTGCGGCGCAGGGGCGTGAGTTGCTCGACGGTGACCGTTTCCGCGATGCGACATGTGGTCGGCACTTCGAGCAGGCGTCGAATCTCGACGGACTGCGCGATCCACTCCGCCGAGGGATCCACCACGAGGAAACCCTTGCTGGGCACCGCCACGACAAGGCCTTGATGCACGAGATCCAGCACAGCCTCGCGCACCGGCGTTGCCGAAACCCCGAACTGCTCGGCCAATGCCGGAACCGAGAAGGTCGACCCCGGCACGAGGTCCCCCGTGAACAGGGCACCTCGGAGCCACGTGCCCACCTGCTCACGCAGGCTGGGCAGCGGCTGGATGGCCGAGACGCGATGACGGGCAGGGCTCATGACACGACTATGCCGGATTGGATGACCACGCGGCGGTCGGACTCGAGCCAGAGGGTCGCCGGATTCGTGAACGGGTCGTCTGCCAGGATCACGAGGTCGCCATTGGCGCCAGGGCGGATGGCGCCCACATGGTCGACGCCGAGAATCTGGGCGTTCCGTGACGTCAGGCTGCGCAGCAGTTCCAGGGTTCCTTGAACCTCGTGCTGGGCCTGGAGCCCACGCAGTTGCTCGACCTCGAGCTCGCCCATGAGATCCGAGCCGAAGCCGACGAGGACGCCGGCCGCGGCCGCGAGCTCGATTGCGTTCTTGCCGGCCTCCAGCACTTCGGTGTTCTTCCGGAGGGCGACCTCCGCCATCCCCATGTCGCGCCCCCGCTCGGACATCGCCAGGTAGGTCACCAGCGTGGGGACGAGGACCGCCTCACGCTCGGCCATGAGCTGGGCGGTCTCGTTGTCGAGGAGGTTGCCATGCTCAATGCTGCGCACCCCGTTAGTCACTGCATGGACGATCGACTCTGGTGAGTATGCGTGGGCCGCGACATACGATCCGCGTCGGCCAGCCTCTTCGACGACGACCCTGATCTCCTCTGGGCTGTACTGAGGAATCCTGATCGGGTCGGTGAGCGAGACGACTCCGCCCGACGCCATGATTTTGATGGCGTGAGCGCCGGTGCGCAGTCGATCGCGGACTGCCACTCTGAGGGCATCTACTCCATCGACGACTTCCGTGCCGTGCGATCCGCAGCAGCACATGTCCAAGTGCGCGTCCCGGGGATCGCCATGCCCGCCGGTCTGGCTGAGGGCAGGTCCGGTGTAGTAGTAGTGCGGCGCCTCGATCAAGCCCTCTGCGATGGCGCGCGATAGGCCAATATCACCGCCGGCCACGTCGCGCACCGTGGTGAAGCCGCGAGCCAGCGCGCGGCGTAGTCGCTGGGCGCCCAGCAGTGCCACATAGCTGGTTTTGCTGGCCTCCATCTGCATCATGTTCAGGCTTATGCCGTACGCGTGGAAATGGTTGTCGATGAACCCGGGCGTCACGACCCGGTCTTGGGCGTCGATGACCGGCCCGTCCTCGGCAAGGTCCCGCCCGATGGCAACAATCCGCCCGTCCTCGATGCGGATGTCCGCTTCGGTGAGATCGGCGGCGTGCCCGTCGAAGATTCGGGCGTTCGTGACGGTGACCGACCCTGCCATCAGGACCTCCTTGGCTTCAACGACGGGGATGCTTGTCAGTTACTGTCGGGGAGCATAGCCAGAATGCCGTCGGTGCAATAGCACATACTCAAACTCGCAAGGAGGATCGATGGCGGTCCGGATCGTGGGCACGTTCGCAGACCGGTTGCCCGAGTCTCTCACCAGGAACGCCGCAGCTCGCATCCAGGAGTTCTCGGCGCAGGTGGGCGAGCGGCTGGTCGTCGACGACACCCCGCCAACCGTCTACCTCGGCCTGGGCGCGTACACGGGCTGGACGCCCGAGCGCGGCCATCGAGCGCTGAGCGCACTGGCGGGCCTGCGGATCAACGCGGCCGACTGCGAGACCACCGGGTTGATCGATGCCCTATCCACCGTCACAGACGAGGCATCAGCACGCGAGCTCGTCGACACTGCACTGGCGCTCCACCTGGAAGGTGCGTCTCCTCCCCCGTCCGTCGGCGCCACCGTGGCAGCGGCCGTGACCCGAGCCCAGCACTGGACAAACGCCGACGCCGGAACCCTGAATCCCCCGGCCTTCGTCGCTGAGGCGAGACGTGTGGCACAGGAGTCCGGACTGTCCTGTGACGTGCTGCAGGGCGAGGACCTCCGCGATCAGGGCTTCGGTGCCATCTTCGAAATGGGCTCCGGCTCGCCGCACCCGCCTGCACTCATCGACCTGCGCTACCGGCCCGCGAATCCGACCTCGAGTGTCACCCTGGTCGGCAAGGGAGTCACGTTCGACACGGGAGGCCTGTCCATCAAGGGGGCGGCAGCCATGGCCGGAATGCGGCAGGACAAGTGCGGCGCGGCCACTGTGCTCGCCGTCATGTCGGTCCTGCGCGACCTCGAGGTCGACGTCGAGGTCAGGGCGCTGCTGCCCGTCATCGAGAACATGATCGGACCGCGATCGCTCCGGCCCGGCGACGTCGTTACCGCCTGGGGCGGTACCCGGATCCACGTCGTGGACACGGACTTCGAGGGTCGCGTGATCCTTGCCGATGCCCTCGCCTACGCCGGTGCCGAAGGGCCTGATCTCATCGTCGACGTCGCCACGCTCACCTACCAGGTCGTCGTCGCCCTCGGACCCGATATCGGGGGACTGTTCACCCGTGACGACGAGACGGCGGCCATGCTGATGGCATCGGGAGATGCGGCGGGAGAGCCACTGTGGCGGCTGCCCTATGACGAGCGCTACTTGGACCAGGTGCTCATGCCGGACGGCGTGAAGAACCACCCGGAGACCGACAGTGGACGAGCAATCACTGCAGCCTTGTTCCTCGGTCAGTTCGTCCCTGAAGGCACACGCTGGGCTCACCTCGATATCACCGGTCCCGCGTGGCGCGGCCCTGCCAGCTCACCGGGGGCCACCGGATTCGGCGTGCGCACCCTGCTGTCGTTGTTGCGGTCCCTCTAGATCCGCGCCAGGATCGCATCCGCTACGACAGCGTCCTGCCACGCCATTCCCACGCTCTTGAATAGGCGTGGACCAGCGACAACGACACGTGCACCACGCACCAGCTCACCCAGATCTGCATCGATATCTTCAGGCGTCAAGAGACCATCCTCAATCGCAAGGACGATATCTCCCGCCTCGCGCAAGGCGATCTCACGATCCTCGACCACCACGTAGGCACGCATCACTAGCGGGCCGGGGATCTCGCGCTGACGTGGCGAGTGCGAACCCACGGCCACGATGGCTGCGCCGTCGCGTGGCGGGGCGCCAAACACGGGCGTGGCTGCGGTCGTTGCACAGACGATGATGTCTGCCACGCAGATGGCGTGCTCCACCTCCTCAGGAGCCAGCGGGACGATGTCGATGGTCGGCAGCTCCCGGGTGAGGTCGTCGACGAATAGTTGGGCGCTCTCCCGAGTCCGGGTGGCCACGCGGATGCGGCGAATGGGCCACTCTGCGGCGACCGCTCGGGCGTGGCTGTGGGCCTGGGGCCCGGCTCCAAACACGAGCAGCTCCCCACTGCTCGGGTCAGCTAGCGACCGCAGAGCCAGGATGGAGACGGCCGCTGTTCGAAGGTTGGTGAGGGCGATCCCGTCAAGGATGGCCTTCGGGGCGAGCGTGAGCGCGTCGAACTGGACGTGGAGGCCTTGGATGCGTGGGCCTGCGATGGCCGCCATGGGATCCGCGACGGTGATTAGCTTGACCCCGATGTGCCCGGTGGATGCGCTCGGCATGACGAGGAGCTGGCCGTTCCCCAGATCCAGGCCTTTGCGCTGCGGGTCTTGGCGTGGAGAGTTCCCGTGGGGCGCGTCGTGGAGCGCTGCCGCCAGGGCATCTGCGCACTCTCCGATCGTGACCAGCGACCCTTGCTCCGCCGCTGAGACCCACCTCGGTGCGCTCATGCGAATCGTCTGGCATCACGAGCGGCCGCAATGGTTACGGCATCTGACTCACTCATCGACAGCCGAAGGCTGCTCGTGGCGGTTTGCCCAGATGCCGCGCACGTGCCCCAGGTGCTGCGCCATGACACGCTCGGCACCCCGGCGATCACCGGCTTCGAGTGCGTCCAGAAGGGTCAGATGCTCCTCAGAAGACCGTCCTAGGTGACCGGACGCCGCGAGTTCCTCCAGCCCGTAGAGCCGAGTGTTCATCCGAAGCTGGTCGACCAGGTCAACCAGCCTCGTATTGCCGCTCAGCCGAAGGAGCTCGAGATGGAACTGCCGATCCGCCTCGATGTAGGTGACGACGTCCCCCTTGGCCGCCGCATCCATGATGCGGGTTGCGATGAGCCGTAGGCCATCAACCTGTTCCGAGGTGATGCTCTTCGCGATCTGGCCCACCGTGGGCACCTCGATCAGTCGCCGCAGCTCGGTCATCTCATCGAGGTCCTGGTCGGTGGTCTCGACGATGCGAAACCCCTTATTTGGAACAGCGACGATCATGCCTTCGTTGATCAGGTCGAGCATCGCCTCCCGCACAGGCGTAGCCGAGACGCCAAAACGTTCGGCCAGCACCGGTGCGGAGTAGGTGACTCCAGGAACCATCTCGCCCGCCACAAGAGCCGCGCGCAGAGACACGCCGATCTGCTCGCGCAGGCTCGTACGACTGGCCACGGGCGGAGTCAACGGGCCTGATGATGCTGTCACCGCTGTACTCCCCCTCCAACTATTCCGACCCTACTAAAATATCACATTGCACTGACGGATTATCCGCTTCGATGTCCCGGCACTGCTTGACGGACTCAGAGAACCGCTGCGATCGCGGTCACCTCGACCTTCATCCCGTCAATGGCCAATGCTGACACTTCCACGGCGCAACGCACCGGAACGGGCTGTCCTACACGCTCGACATACACCTCGTTGAACACCGCTCGATCCTCCATGTCAGTCAGGTAGATCGTGAGGTGCAGGAGTCGCCCGATGCTGCTTCCCGCTACCTCGAGCTGTGCCGTCAAGTTGGCGAAGAGCTGCTCACACTGTTGGCGCATGTCTCCGAGTTCGACCGATCCGTCCGCTCGATCGGGGATCTGGGTGGTGAACACGAGTCCGCCGAACGACACGGCTCCGGCATAGAGAGGTGGGCTCCCATCCGCGGGAACGTTGACGAAACGAGCGATCTCATTCGTGCTCATGTGGGTCCTCCTGCTGGCACACGACGGCTGGCTGCATCTACGCGCGTCACACTAGTGACCGCTGGGAATGGCCTTCTCCCCCTCTTCTTAGGAGCCTCGCCGCGCGGCACTTCTTGGTTCGTCAGCCACGACTTCCTGGCCACGACCTGTAATCGTGACCACGTCGGAGTTCTTGAACCTACGGATACAGCGTCCGCACGATCAGGCCATCCGCGGTGACTTCGGGCCTCCCAGCCGGCGTCGCGAAGTTGCCCGTGCGGAATCCGTCGTTTCACCTATCTCCCACGGACAATGACGACCCGCACGATGCCGCGATCTGCGGATTCCACACGGGCTGCGGATTGATTATCCGTAGGTTGAAGAAGAAGGGGCCAAAGAAAGGGCCAAAGAAAGGGCCAAACTGCCGATTTGCTACTCTTCGTTTTCTCTTTGCACCGCTGAAAGTTGTTGCGCTGCAACAGGTTACGAGAGTGGGTCGCCGGGGGCTCGAACCCCGAACCTACGGATTAAAAGGTTGTCGAGGCTATCTCGGCCCATGAGGCAAATTGTTGCGTACCAACGATTTCCGTGTCAGCGAGACCCACCCAGAACCGCCGAGAACCGCGTGGAAAGGGCTACCGAAAGGGCTACGCAACGGATGCTCGATGCGCTGCACGCCGCCTCACCCCGCCTTCCTGACGTACTCCTCCAGTG
>CALGTB010000180.1 GCA_937902285.1 uncultured Actinomycetes bacterium
GGGGACGCCGAGAGCGGCGGAGGCTTCGCCGGCGGGTCCCGCGCGCAAGCGGCGGTTCAGTACGCACTCTCCCAAGTCGGCGATCCGTACTCGTTCAGCGCCAATCCGCCCAGCTCGTGGGACTGCTCGAAACTGACTGCGGCCGCCTGGGGCCAGGCCGGAGTGGGGCTGACGGCCCTGAGCTACACGCAGTGGGACCAGACGCAGCGCGTCCCGGTCAGTGACATCCAGCCCGGCGACCTCGTCTTCTACTTCGGCATGGGCGCGCATCACGTCGCCATCTACATCGGCGGCGGCAAGATGGTCAGCGCCTCCAACCCGTCGGACGGCGTCGAGATCATCGACTTCCTCGGACCCTGGTACGCAGAGCGATTCAGCGGAGTCGGCCGCGTGATCTGAGTCGGCGTTGGCAACCATCACAAGCCAAGGACTCGTCAACCACGTTGCCAATAGGGGGCGCCTGCCCTAGCGTTACAGCGTGATCTACGTGATAGGCGTCGTCGTCGCCATCGGCGCAGTTCTCCTCATCGCAGGTGGCCTCACCGGGCGAGTGAAGGCGACGCACGCATGCTGCTCCGCGGCTGCAAACCCGGACTCGCGTCTGCGCGACTTGACCCCCTGACGGAGTCCGCTCTCCCGTCCTGACAGGCGCGACGTCAAGCCAGATCGCGGCGGGCTCACCTTTCGGGGCGTTTCGGGCACATTGTGTCTCGCCCGGCGGCGCAGGGCTTCTTACGAAGATTCCCCGCCCTAAGTGACCGGTCGAATCGTCACGGTGAAAGCGGAGCCCCGCCCAGGCCGGGGCCGAGTACGGTCATCGCTCCACCGCGGGGTGATGAGGGCACCGCACGACCAGGGAAGGCGGCCCGCATGCATGGGGCTCCTTCACGTCGTCGTCCAAGTCCCTGATGCTCACCGTGGCCAACAACTATCTCCTAGTAGGCGCCGCGTTTGGCCACCACGTCACGGCGGCGGCGTTCAGGGATCGGGCTGCCAGGAACGTGGTGCGCAGTTCGCAACGAGGGATGCGAAGCGCACACGCTGCCGTAGCATCGCTCTATGGTAAGGATGGAGGACACCATCAATTCGGCTCCCTCGACTGGCTGCACTCAAGGGTGCCGGTCATGATCCGCCGCCCCATGCCTCCGGCCGTGCGAGTCGCGTTCACTGCTGAACTCGCTGCCTCCCGCAACGCCTCGACCAGCGAAGCCCGCTGGCATGCGCTGGAGCGGGCACACATTCTGAGCCAGCCATGGGCGTGGCCGCACACCAAGGCCCACGCCGTCATGCTGGCCGTGGCTTGGCGCGAGCACAACCGCGGCGAAGCCGTGGGCCAGATCATTCGCTTGCTGGTGGCCGCTCCCGGCAGCGCGCTGGGCAAGTATCCCGAGGGCAACAACGGGCGCGCGGCCGTCCCCCTTACTCAGACAATGCCTGTGCCCGCCGATCTTGCTGCTTTGCTCTCCACCGGCTTCCCGTCCAAGGCGCGTCCCTAGGCAAGCTAGCTGTCGCTCGACTTCCCGCCCACCACAGACAGGGGCTGGGCGCCGCGGAGCGGGATGGTGATGGTGAACCGAGCCCCGCTGCCAGGTCCGTCGCTGTGGGCGGTGATGGTGCCACCGTGGTCGACCACGATGGCCTGGGCAATCGTCAGGCCGAGTCCACTGCCGCTGCCGTCGAAAGAGGGTCGGGCCAGGTCGAGGCGGTAGAACCTCTCGAAGATCCGCTGGAGCTGGTCCGGTGCGATCCCGGCTCCCTCGTCTGACACGATGAGCAGAGCGTCGCCCCCCGAGCGCAGTGCGGTGAGCCGGACGACGCCCCCCGCAGAGGAATGGCGAAGCGCGTTGTCGAGCAAGTTCGTCAGCACCTGATGGATCCGCACCTCATCGCATCGAATCGGCATCGGTTCACCCGTCACGCTCAGTTCAAGGGCGACGTCCTTGGCCGCGTACCGAGGGACAGCGGTGGCATGTGCGGCCGAGACCAATTCCGCGGCATCCGCATCAACGAGGTGCAACTCCAGAGCATGCTCCTGCGCTGCCGCAGCAACGCGCACATCCATCGCCAGGCGTCGAAGCCGCGAGATCTGGTCCCGCATACCTTGGTAGGTGTCGGCGGTCGGTTCGATCAGGCCATCCTCCAACGCATCGACGTGCGCCTCCAGGGTGGCCAGCGGCGTACGCAACTCGTGAGACAGGTCCGACATCAACTGGTTGCGATTCGCCGACGCCCTCTCGAGGCGCGTCGACATGTCCTGGAGCGATCCAAAGAGCATGTCCATCTCGGACGTGAAACGTGCCTCATCCATCCCGCTCAACCCACCCGCCTCCAGCGCCGTGGCCGCATCCGCAAGCCGTTCCAAAGGCGCGGCAACGCGGCGGGCCAGGAGCCAAGAGATCACGACCGCTGCACTCATCGACACAATCACGGCCAGCAGTCCTGCCAGTACGAACGAAGACGAGAGCGCCTGCAATGCGTGCTCTTGGACCTTCGGATCGGTCTCGCCCGCGTCGAACAAGTGCTCGGCGAACAGGCGGGGGGTCAAGATCGCCGCCGCGGCAACAAGGGTGACCAGGCCGCTGGAGATGACGCCGACCTGGGCAACGATCAGCCTGCGTCGCAGACTCGGGCGAGCG
>CALGTB010000181.1 GCA_937902285.1 uncultured Actinomycetes bacterium
ATACGGCTGGTCGGGATTGGCTTGGTGCGCGATCTGCTGGATCCGGGGGTCGATCTCGACGGCATCGACGTGCTTGGCCCCGTTCGCCAGCGCAAGGGCCACGTCGGTTCCGGTGCCCGCCCCGACGATGAGCACGTTGTTGAGGGGGTTGTCGACCGCCCGCTCGTAGGGGCGCCCGTACATGGGCTCGACCTTGAGCCGCTCCTGGACGTTCATGACGTTCTGGTGGGGGATGCCGTTCACCTGGATCTTGGTGAACTCCACGTCGGTTCCGGCGTTGTACGTGGCGGTCGTGACCTTGTAGTACGGCGACCAGGAGACCCCTGCGGCCATCGACTCGAAGACCAGCGCGCCCACCACGATGAGCATGGCGATGCGCGACACCCACGGCAGGGCGAATCCGTACAGGGCCCAGAGGATGACGAGGGTGACCACGGGCCACACCCACGACGGGGCGCGGAGGAAGGACACCAGGGTGAAGGCGAGCGTGCCGCCGATCGAGCCGATGATGTCCCAGCGGTAGGCGTCGAGCGCCTTGAACTCACGGAAGGCCCGTCCGGTGATCTCGCCGAACATCGTCATCGTGACCGCGACGACGAGGAAGACCAGGGGCAGCGACACCCAGGTGGGCAGGCCCGTCGGCTGGACGGTGGTGAAGTAGATGAGGTCCGTCGACGAGCCGTCGAGCCGGGCGGGGAAGAAGCTGATGAAGGCCACGAGCAGCAGCAGTCCGACCGGCACGTAGCGGCCCATGTCGCGCGGCGTGCGCGACCGCAGGAAGCCGAGCCCGATGCCGAGGAAGGACGCGAGAAGGATGAGGTTGGAGAAGTAGGACAGGTGCAGGAGGTTCGCGCCCGACCAGCGGATGAGGGCCAGTTGCACGAACAGCATGAGCGCGCTCGCGGCCATGAGCCGCCAGCGCCCGGTGAGCACGCGTCGGTAGGCGGGCGTGCTGTCGGTCGCCGTGGCGGTGGGGGTCACCGCGGAACACTAACAAGCACGCGGCTACCTCACGCGGACAACCGTGGCTCCCGCGTGGAATCCCGCCTTGCGCGCGGTGATGCGTGCGCTTCCCGCGGAGCCGGGCGCGCGCAGCGTCACCGTGCCGGAGCGGTTCGTGGTCGCCGACCGGCCGGCGAAGGTGACGCGGGCACCGGCCACGGGGGAGCCGGCGTCGCTGACCGTGATCGTCACCATCCTGCCGCGCCGCGGAGTCCCGGGGTCAGGGTCGATGGTGAGCGTGCGGTTGATGACCGTGTTCCAGGTGTTGATCTGGCCGCCCACCGAGGCGGTGAGCACGACATCCGCCGTGCCCGAGCCGGCTGACACGGCCGTCTTCCACAGGGTGCTGGCGCGCCGCGGGGCCGACCACGAGCCCGCCGCCCCCATGACCGTGGCCGTGGCGTTGCTCTGTGCGGTCATCAGGCTGTCCCCGTCGATCCAGGCCAGCCACAGCCGGCCGTCGGCACCGGCACTCATGCTGATGTTCCTGGCGCCCGCCGACCCCGGCACGGCCATCGTGGCGCCGTTGACCAGGTTGAGCACCCGGATGTAGTCCGTCGACGGATAGCCGACGCGGTAGGCCACGAACACGCCGCCGCCCGGTCGCGCCGTCATCGCGACACGCTGGCCCGGATCGAGGGACTCGATGCTCCCCTCGCTGGTGACGACCGATTGGGGGGCCTGCGCGAAGGCCCCGAGCGTCGGCAGGATCTGCCCCGCCTGGATGCCCTGCTCGGAGTCCACGCTGCTGTTGCTGTAGTACGCGGCGTAGACGGCACCGGTCACCTGGTCGCGAGCCGCCGCCGCCCCGTAGGAGCAGCACGAGGTGATGTCGAGTCGGCCGTCCGAGCCGGCCGGGGCAGGGTCGGTGGCGGAGATGCCGACGTGCCACGAGATCCCGGCCGTCGATCCCGCGTTCCCCACCCAGACCGGGGTGCCGCCGTAGTCGACGACGTCGAAGCCGTACGAGGCGTACGCGGACTGGGTGGCCGAGAGTGCTCCGGTGCCGACGGACCACGTGGCGCCGTCGGGCGACGTCGCGTAGTACGCCGCACCCGTGCGGCCGGGGGTCAGCCCGCTGAAGCCCAGGAGCCGCTGGGCGCCCACGGAGATGAGCGATGGGTTCTCGATGAGGTCCGCCCAGCCGGTGACGATCTCTCGAGAGGGCGTGGTGACGTTGCCGGCCCCGTCGAGGATGGCGGTGAAGTAGCTGTCGGCGGACGGTGACATGGTTCCGTGCCAGACCACCTGCACGGCGGGTCCGAACCTCGCGATGGTCGGCTGGTCGATGTTGCGGCCGCCCGGGTAGCTCGCGCCCGTCGGGAACTGCGACAGCTGCGTCCAGTCGCCGGGGCTGGCCGCGGCGGGCGAGAACCCGGCGAGCGCCAGGGCCCCTGCCGTGATCGTGACGCCAGCGAGCCGTCGGAGGGTGGTGGAGGTCGGGAGCGCCATGGCGAACTCCTCACATCGGTGCGGGCGTGCCGCCGCTGACGCTAGGCGGGCGGAGCCGGGCGACCTAGTGCCGAAGGGCCTGATTCGGGCGCTTCGGGCACCGTGATGACGCGGTCGGCCATCGCGGCCGCCTCGGCCAGGTCGTGGGTGACGTGGATCGCGGCGGTGCCCTCGTGCCGCAGCGCCTCGCTCACCTCGATGACGAGCCGGCGACGCAGGTCGGCGTCGAGGGCGCTGAACGGCTCGTCGAGCAGCAGGACGGCTGGCCGGGGCGCGAGTGCCCGGGCCAGGGCGACCCGCTGGGCCTGGCCCCCGCTCAGCTGGTCGACGGACGTTTGCTCGTAGCCCGCGAGTCCGAGCCACTGCAGCAGCGTCGCGGCTCGCTCGTTCGCCTCCGCTCGTGACATGCCCTGACGGCGCAGTCCGTAGGCGACGTTGTCCGTCACGTCGAGGTGCGGGAACAGTAGGGGCTCCTGGAAGATCATGCCGATCCCGCGGTGATGGATCGGCACCTGCGTGACGTCCGCGCCGTCGACCAGTACCCGTCCCGACAGGGCCGGGATCACGCCGGCGAGCGTCGCGAGGAGGGTCGACTTCCCGCTGCCGCTCGGCCCCACCACGGCCACGATCTCCCGGGGCATCACCTCGAACGAGATGCCGGCCGCGATGACGGTGGAGCCGTGCCCGATGACGAGGTCGTCGGCCGCGAGCCGGGGTGTCATGCCGTCCTCGCGGAGCGCTGGAGGGCGGACATGCCGAAGCGGTCGACGAGCAGCACGAGGGCCAGCGTGAGGGCGACGAGCACGACCGCGAGTGCGGCGGCCACTCCGTAGGACTCCTCGCCCGGCCGGCTGAGCAGGCGCACGATCTGCACGGGCACGGTGGGGTTGCCGGCGCGGGCCAGGAACGAGGCGGCGCCGAACTCGCCGAGCGAGACCGCGCCCGCGAGCGCGGCCGAGGCGAGCATCACCACCCGCAGGACTGATCCGTACGCCGTGACGAACGCGCGGGTCGGCCTCGCCCCGAGGGAGGCCGCGACGGCGAGGCGGCGCGAGTCGGTGGCGCGCAGCGCGGGTGCCACGACCGCCACCACCAGGGGGACGGCGACCAGTGCGTGGGCGATGGGCACCAGCAGGCCGGTGCCGCGCAGGTCGATAGGTCCTCGTCCGAAGGCCAGGAGCGTGCCGAGACCGAGCGTGGCGGCCGAGACCCCGAGGGGGGCGATGGCCAGCAGGGCGACGACGCGCGCACGTCCGCGGCTGAGCACGGCCACGGCCGCCAGGCCTCCCACGATGCTGGCGATGACCGCCGTCACCAGGGCGTACCCGAGCGACATCCCCAGGGCGCCGAGGGGCGATCCGATGCGGGTCGTGCCGGCGTCGACGGACCCCATCGCCGACCACCACGCCGTGCTCCATGCCCCGCCGGCCCGAAGCGAGTCGAGGAGGAGTGCGGCAACGGGCGCGATGACGATGATGACGGTGGTGGCGACCGCGACCCGCACGACGATGCCGGACAGCCCGGCGGGCACCGGCCGCAGCGCGACCGGACGCATGGTGCGTCGCGGCGACCGGCGGCCGGCCATCGCGCCGGCCAGCAGCACCCCGGTCACGAGAACCAGCTGGATCACGGCGGTGGCGGCGGCCCCGGGGAAGTCGAGGAGGACGGACGTCTGACGCAGGATCTGCGACTCGAGGGTGCGCGTCGTGGAGTCGCCGAGCAGCAGGACGATGCCGAGGGAGGTGAAGGAGAAGACGAAGACGACGGCGGCGCTCGAGGCGATGGCGCCGCGAAGCCCGGGGAGGGTGACGGTGACGAACGCCTGCCACCGCGTCGCACCGAGCGTCCGGGCGACGTTCTCGTAGCGGTCGTCGTGCTGCGCCCACTGCGCTCCGACGATCCTGGCCACCACCGCGAGGTTGACATAGGCGTGCGCCACCACGACGAGGGCGAAGCCCTGCGGCACGCCCGACCCGAGAAGGCTGCGGAACGCGAGGGCGACCACGACGGTGGGGAGCACGAACGGGACCGTCACCATCGCCTGCGCCAGGGCCCGCCCGCGGTACCGGTAGCGCGAGACCACATTCGCCATGGGGATGCCGACGACGAGGGCGAGGATGGTGCTCGCGAGCGCCTGTACGGCCGCGAGCCCGGCGACCTGCCACGTCGATGCCGCGGTGAGCCCGCTCCAGCCGTCGCCCAGACCCACGCGGGCACCGAGGACGATGACGGGGTAGACGAGGAAGGCCGCCAGGAAGGCGGCCGGGATCGCCCAGGCCCAGCCCAGCCAGCGGGGTGCGTTCAGCGGCCCATCACCGCCCCCCACTCGGCGAGCCAGTCGGGCAGCCCCTCGGCGACCTGCTGGGCGTCGAGCTGCAGCGGCGCGGGCACAGTCGCGGCGAAGCGGGTGAACACGTCGGGCAGCGGCACGTCCGCCCGGGCCGGGAAGACGAACATCGACAGGGGCAGGTCGGCCTGCACCGGCTCGGACAGGAGCCAGTCGACGACGGCCCTGGCCCCGTCGGGGTTGCTCGCGCCCGCAAGCACGCCGGCGTACTCGACCTGCCGGTAGCACCCGTCGGTCATGACGGATGTGCTCGGCCGGGTGGGCTTGGGATCGCTGGCGTAGACGATCTCCGCAGGCGGGCTCGTGGCATAGGAGACGACCAGGGGCCGGGTTCCGCCACTGCCGCCGGCGGAGAACTGGCCGGTGTAGGCGTCGGTCCATGACCCGGCCACCGAGACGCCGTTGTCGCGGAGGCGCTGCCAGTAGTCCGTCCAGTCGTCGCCGTAGCGGGCGATGGTCGCGAGCAGGAACGCCAGGCCCGGTGAGGACGTGCCCGGGTCCTCAACCACGAGCAGGTCCTTGAACTCGGGGCGGGTGAGGTCATCGAGGGTGGTGGGTGCTGCGACGTCGGCATCGGCGAAGTAGCGGTCGTCGATGTTGATGCAGACGTCACCGAAGTCGATCGGGGTCAGGCGGCCATCCGCGGTGTCGCCCGCGAGCTCGGGCCGCAGCCGTGCGGCGTCGGTCGCCGTATAGGCCTCGAAGACGCCGGCGTCGAGCGCCCGTGACGCAAGGGTGTTGTCGACGCCGAACATCACGTCGGCGGTCGGCGACCCGGCCGCAAGGATGGCGCCGGCGACCATGGTCCCGGCGTCGCCGGCCGTGACCACCTCAAGGGTCAGCCCGGTCGCTGCGGTGAACTCCTCGGTGAGTGCCTCGCTGACGACGAACGAGTCGTGCGCCAGCAGGGTCACCGTGCCGGCCTCCGCTGCCGTCGGGGAGCCGGTGGTGCCGGCGTCGGTCCCTCCGCCGGACGAGCAGGCAGCCGTGAGCACCAGGCTCCCGATGATGAGGACGAGCCCGGTCGTCCTCCGGATACGCGAAACAGCCATGTCCATCCCTCCGCTGGCATTACCCAGATCAGGTTCATGGGTCGGTGGGAGCGGCCACCCTCTCAGCCCGCCGATCTCGCGAGCTCCCCGGTAGAGGCCAGTGTATGACGCTGCGGTGAATGGTCTCTGAGAAGGTGTGCGCATGGAGGACATCGACCGGCAGATCATCGGCCTGCTCTGTGCTGACGGCCGCATGTCGCTGGCGGACATCGCGCGCGAGACGCGGCTGTCCACGTCGGCGCTGCACCAGCGGGTCCGCCGGCTCGAGCAGCGCGGGCTGATCACCGGCTATCGGGCCGAGGTCGACTACCGGGCTGTCGGGCTCCCGCTCACGGCCTTCGTGTCGCTCACGCCCATCGACCCGGCCGCGCCCGACGACGTCCCCGAGCGCCTGGCACCGATCGCCGAGATCGAGGCCTGCTGGTCGGTTGCGGGCGCGGAGGCCTACATCCTCAAGGTGCGGGTGGTCGAGCCGGCCGACCTGGAGGACCTGCTCGCCCGGATCCGCTCGGCGGCCAACGTGTCGACGCGCACGACCATCGTGCTGTCCACGTCGTTCGAGGGCCGTCCCCCGCAGATCCCCTGATCCGCGACCGGACCTCGCGCGGCGGGGGTCGGTAGCCTTGAGTCATGGCCGATCGCACGACGGACGCCTTCACCTCGGACGACGTGTGGACACCGGTGTCCCCGCGCCTCATCACCGCCCGGCGGATCACCCTGGCACTGGTCATGCTGCTGGCCGTCGCGGGCGTGGTCGCCCTCTTCCTCATCCCCGGCGTTCCTCGCGCGTGGGCGCTGGCCGCCGCAGTGGTGGCACTGGTCGTCTTCGTCTGGCTGTGGTGGCTGATCGGCAGGCGGGTGCGGTCCTTCGGCTACAGCGAGCGCGGTGACGACCTCCTTGTCACGAGCGGGATCATGTTCCGGCGCCTGGTGATCGTCCCCTACGGCCGCATGCAGCTCGTCGACGTCAAGGCCGGCCCCATCGACCGCTGGCTGGGGGTCACCACGGTGCAGTTGCACACGGCCGCGGCGACGACGGACGCCAAGATCCCCGGCCTCGTGCCGGATGTCGCGGCCGCCCTGCGCGACCGGCTCGCCCAGCGCGGCGAGCAGCGCTCGACTGGACTGTGATGGATCCGGAGACGACGCCTCCGCTGCCGCCCACCGGTTCCGGCTCGGTGGTGGGCGACGACCTCGGCCTCGGCCTTCAGCTGCCGGGAGACGGCACGGTCGATGCGGCGGGGCGTCGGAGGGTGCACCCGATCACGCCGCTCGTCCATGCCGTCAGCGCGCTGCCCATCGCCCTCATCGTCCTGTTCAGCCTGAGCATCGGAGGTGCGTTCGCGATCGGTGCGCGCACCGTCTTCCTCGCGCTGGCGCTCCTCGTCATCCTGCCGCTGGTCGTCGGAGGCATCTCCTACCTGGCCTGGCGCAACCTGTGGTTCTGGTTCGACGACGACGGCGACTTCCGCGTCGACTCCGGCATCCTCACGAAGAAGCAGCGCCGGCTGCAGCTCAGCCGCTTGCAGTCGGTCGACGTCACGCAGCCGCTGGCCGCCCGGGTCTTCTCGCTCGCCGAGGTGACGGTCGAGGTGGCCGGCAGTCACGACTCCCGGGTCCGGCTGCGGTTCCTGCCGCTCGCCGCCGCGCGCGATCTGCGCAGCGAGCTGCTGGCCCGTGCCGCGGGCCTTCGTCATGACGTCGGCGAGGCGCCCGAGGCGCCCATCGCGAGCGTCGCACCACGCGACCTCGCCGTGTCGCTCGTGCTGCGCACCGTGACGGCCGGCCTGCTGCTGCTGACCGGGCTCATCATCGTGTTCACGGTGCTGACCAGCGGCTGGGGAGGGCTCGTCCTCGCGCTGTTCACCGGCGGCCTGCCCATCCTCATCGTCGTGGGCGAGTTCATGAAGTTCTTCAACTTCACCGTCAGCCAGTCGCCGGACGGACTGCGGCTGAGGTTCGGCCTGGCGAAGACCGAGACCCGCACGGTGCCGCCCGGACGCGTGCAGGCGATCGAGTTCGTCGAGCCCCTGCTGTGGCGGCGCTGGAACTGGGTGCGGCTGCGGGTGAACATCGCCGGGGTCGGCGGCACCGACTCGAACGGCAACACCGAGGAGACGCTCCTCATCCCGGTCGCGACCCGCGACATCGCCGACGACATCGTCGCGCGCGTCCTGCCGGGCCTCGACCTCGCCGGCATGGACTGGCAGGCGGCGCCGGATCGCAGCCGGCGCCGGTCGCCCATCCAGTGGAGCCGGCTCGCGGTGGCCTGGGACGACCACGTCTTCGTCGCCCGACGAGGCCGGCTGACCCGCCGCATCATGGTGATCCCGCACGTGCGGACGCAGTCGGTGCGCCTCACCCAGGGCCCGTGGGAGCGGCCGCTCGACCTTGCGAGCGTGCACGTCGACTCGACGCCCGGCCCGGTCAAGGTGATGGCACTGCATCTCGATGCCGGCGCTGCGCGGGCGATCGCGGACGCTCAGGCCCTTCGGGCGGAACGGGGGCGCGCGCAGGACCGCACGACGCGCTGGGCGGCCGAGCAGCTGCGCGACGGCGCGAGCGTCGAGGAGCCCGGTGCCGGCCAGCCGGACGCCTAGCGCGAGAGGGACATCTCCTCGGCGATCGCCGAGGCGAAGCCGGTGACGTCGTCGTCGGTGGTGTCCCACGAGCACATCCACCGCACCTCGCCGGTGACCTGGTCCCAGGTGTAGAAGCGGAACCGCTCCTGCAGACGTGCGGTGACGTCGGCCGGGAGGATGGCGAAGACGGCGTTCGCCTGGACGGGGCGCACCACCTGCACGCCGGGAATCCCGCGGACGAGGGCGTCGAGCCGTGCGGCCATGGCATTGGCGTGGCCTGCGTTGCGCAGCCACAGGTCGTCGGTGAGGAGGGCCAGCAGCTGGGCGCTGACGAAGCGCATCTTGCTCGCGAGCTGCATGGACGACTTGCGCAGGAAGTCGACGCCGGGGGCGGCCTCGGGGTTGAGGACGACGACGGCCTCGCCGAGCATGATGCCGTTCTTCGTGCCGCCGAACGAGACGACATCGACGCCGGCATCCGTGGTGAACTCCCGGAACCCGGTGCCCAGGGCGGCCGCCGCGTTGGCGAGTCGCGCGCCGTCGACATGGACGGACATGCCCAGGCCGTGCGCGTGGTCGGCGATGGCCGCGATCTCGCCGGGGGAGTAGACGGTGCCGAGCTCGGTCGACTGCGTGATGGTGACGGCACCGGGCTGGGCGCGATGCACGTCGCCGAAGCCCCACGCCTGCGTGTCGATCAGTGCGGGAGAGAGCTTGCCGTCCGCGGTGGGGATGGTCCACAGCTTGAGACCGGCGCCGTGCTCCGGGGCACCTCCCTCGTCGACGTTCACATGCGCCGTGGTCGCGCACACCACGGCCTCCCAGCGCCGTGTCATGGCCTGGAGGGCGACGACGTTGGCCCCCGTGCCGTTGAACACGGGGAAGACGGAGGCCCGACTCCCGAAGAGGTCCTTCACGGCGTCGCTGAGTGCGGCCGTCACGTCGTCGTCGCCGTAGGCCACCTGGTGCCCCGCGTTGGCGCGGCCGATCGCTTCGAGAACCTCAGGGTGGATGCCGGCGTAGTTGTCGCTGGCGAATCCGCGCCAGGGTGCAGTCGTCATGCGCCCGAGTATTCCTCACGGGTGAGATCGAGGCGCCGGCCGTTGTCGACGGGGCCCGTCGAGGCATCCGCGATGGCCGAGGCGAGGGCGGTGACATGCGTGTATCCGGGCCAGGCCTTGTCGGGATCGGCGGCGATCATCTGGTCGGTGAGCAGGGCCTTGACGGCGACCGTCACCGAGCGGGCTGCGGACTCGTCGAAGAAGTCGGCGACGCCCGTCATCCAGGCCTCGGCCGCGGACTTGGCGGCGGCATAGGCGATGTTCCCCGCGGTGGGCTTTGCGGCGGTCGTGCTCGTGACCATGAAGATGCGTCCCTGGTCGCTGGTGCGCACCGTGGCGCCGAAGACCGACGTGAGGGTCACGAGGGTGCCGACGACGGGAGGGTTCAGCGCGTTCCAGTTGTCGATGGACTCCGGTCCGAGCGTCTTCGACCCGCGCCATCCGCCGACGAGGTGTACGACGACGTCGACGCTCCCGAGCCGCGTCACGAGGTCGTCGCGCAGTGCCGTGACCTCGCCGACGTCGAGCAGGTCGATGGAGACGGCCTCGGCTGCGAGGCCCGCCTGCCGCAGCGGCTCCACGGCGGCGCTTGCGGCCTCGAGCCGGGTGTCGAGCACGACGACGTGGAAGCCACGACGGGCGAACTCGGCTGCCGTGGCGGCCCCGGCCCCGCCGGCGCCCGCGATGAGGGCGACCGGCGTCATGCCGTGATCCCCGCTGTCGCCTCGATCGTCGGTGCGAGCTTGCGCTGCAGGGAGTCGTAGAACACGTTGAGCGGGAACTCGTCGGGAAGGACCACGTCCACGACCTCCTTCATCTCGCCATCGAGCGGAAGAGCCGATGCCCCTCGCGCCCAGACCGATCCCGGGTGCGGCTCGACCAGGCCGCTCACATACTCGTGCGCGGCGATCCATTGGGCAAGCCGTGACCGGTCGATGCCTCCGCGGTACAGCTCCTCGACCTCGTCGCACAGGGCCACGACGGAGTCGGTGACCGCAGCCCAGTCGATGGTGAGGGTGTTGTCAGTCCAGCGCAGGACGTCGTGGCGATGCAGCCACGCGAAGATGATCTGGCCGCCGAGTCCGTCGTAGTTCCGCACGCGTCCGCCGGTGATCGTGAAGCGGAACAGCCGGTCGAAGAGGATGGCGTAGCGGATGAAGCGGCCCAGGTGCGTGGAGCCCTCGTCGAGGACGAGCGTCTCCCGGAACGTGGTGAGGTCGCAGCGCAGCTCCTCGAGCGCGTACATCCAGTAGGGCATGCGCTGCTTGATCATGAAGGGGTCGAAGGGCAGGTCGCCCCGGCTGTGCGTGCGGTCGTGGATCAGGTCCCACAGGACGAACGTCTCCTGCGCCAGCCTCTGGTCGTTCAGCAGCAGGTCGACGTCCGGCGGAAGGGAGAGGCGCAGGGTGGTGGCGGCTGCGCGCGAGACCATGCGGAAGCGAGCGGCCTCGCGGTCGCAGAAGATCCCGCCCCAGAAGAACTGCGTCGTCTCGCGGGTGGCCACGGTCTCGGGGAACAGGACGGCGGAGTGGGTGTCGTAGCCGCTGGTGAACCCGACGAACTCGATCGGGACGAAGGCGGCGTTGTCGTAGGTGCGCTCCTGCGCGGCGAGCCAGTCGGGCCAGAAGGTGCGCGTGACGACCGCCTCGACGTTGCGGTTCGGGTTGCCGTTCTGCGTGTACATGGGGAACACGACGAGGTGCTCGATGCCGTCGATCCGATTGAGGTCGGGGCGGAACAGCATGAGGGAGTCGAGAAAGTCCGGCGTGCCCAGCCCGGCCTCGGCCCACTGCGCAAGGTCGACCTGGGTCGCTGCGAGATGGTCGGCCTGGTGCGGGAAGCGGGGAGCGAGGCCGTCGATGGCGGCGATGATGGCCGCGACAGCCTGCTGGGCCGGCTCGGCGTTCGCGGCGTCGACGGAGCCGTCCTTGGCCTGCAGCGGGCGAAGTGCCTCGACGGCGGCCACGAGGCTGGCCCACGCCGGGTCGTCGGCGGTCCACGGAGCCGCGCCGGTGACGTCGGTCGCGGACGCGAGGGCGGCCCGGCCTCCGGCGGCCCAGGTGACGATGTTCAGCCACAGCTGACGATGGTCGAGCTCGGTCACGGAGTCGTCGCCGAAGAGGTCGGAGTCCGACGCCACGACGACGCGTCCTCCGGTGGTCGTGCTCGTCATGAGCAGAGCCGCGCTCGCGGGGTCGGCATCCGGCGACGTGCGGGCGACGGTCTCGAGGGCGAGGATGTCGCCCGCCGCGATGCCGTGCAGGGTCCCGGCGCGGAAGAAGCAGGCCTGGGACACCTGGGCGGTGAGGTCGTGGCGGGGGCCGCGCACCAGGTCGGCACGCACCCAGGTGGGCACGTCCTTGTAGGCGTGTGCCGGATCCTGCACGGTGCAGGTGTCGATGGTGATGCCGAAGTGGCTCGCGAGGTCGGCCAGGTTGTTGCCGTACTTGGCCTGCTCGGTCTCCGCGAGGATGACCAGGCCGCCCCCCGCAGCGACGAAGCGCTGGATCGCGTCGAGCTCATCCGACGTCAGGCGGGGACTGCCGACACCGGTCGTGTGCTCCCACACGTCGTCGGCCGAGTGGGGCAGGACGAGCACGTCGACGTCGGACAGGCGGGTGTCGTCGAGTGGACCCTCCGCGTGCACCGCCACGGCGAGGCCCGCGCGGACCGCGGCCGATGCCGCGATCGCGTAGGACGCGTCGGCGGGGTTGACCGGGTTCATGCGGGCGGCGACCTCGGGGCGCGTCGACCACGCCTGACGGTGGGACTCGTCGACCAGTACGCGGGCGAGCGGACGCATGGCTACTCCGGGATCGTGGGGGGAGAATCTTCGTCGTTCAGATTATCAGAACGGACAAAGAGCCACAAAAAACGCCTATGACCGGAGATCGTCCTGTCAGGTCAGGGGCGGGAGCCTGCCAGGGGGATCGCGCGGAGCCTCGTCCAGGTGAACACCCCGGCCCCCACGATCAGCAGGGTGACCAGGATCAGCACCGCCGTCAGGGCATCGAGGCCGAAGGCCACGAGGCGGACACCCGCCGCGACCGCCATCATCACCGCGGCGAAGGCCTGGAGGAAGAGCGAGAAGCGCAGCTGGCGCCGCAGGGTGTCGTCGGGGTTCGCTGCCCCGGCGGGCGTCGGGTCGGCCATGGGCGCATCCTCTCACCGGCGGCCGCGTGGGCGGCCTGAGCCCGGACGGTCAGGGCGTGCGGTCGGCGCTGGTGGCGTTCCAGCAGCGGATCACCCGGGTCTCGTGCTCGAAGCCGAGCGCCGACAGCCGCGCCGGGTCGAGGGAGAACAGCCTGCCGTTGATGGGAGGCAGGCCGAGCCAGCGGGCGGTGAGGATCCGCAGGACGTGACCGTGCGCCACCAGGACGCAGTCGCGACCGTCGTCGAGCACGGGACGGCAGCGGCCGATGACGCGCTCGACGCGCTCGGCCACCTGGTCCAGCTGCTCGCCGGGGGTGCCGCCCGGCGGCACGGGGTGATCCCACACCAGCCAGCCGGGGTCGGCGAGGTCGGCCCGGATCTGCGCCGTCGTGCGGCCCTCCCACGCGCCGTAGTCCCATTCCATGAGGTCGTCGTCGATCGCGTCGGGAGTCAGGCCGGCCCGCCGCGCGGTCTCCCTCGCGCGCAGCAGCGGGCTGCAGAGCACGAGCCCCGCCACGACGCCCGACAGTTCGCTGCGGATCGCGTCGGCCGCCGCCTCGCCGTTCGCCGTGAGGGGCAGGTCGGTGCGCCCGGTATGCCGGCCGGCACGGCTCCACTCCGTCTCGCCATGGCGGATGAGCCAGATGCGCGGTGCCGTCATGCCCGCCGGTCCTTTCGCTGGTCCCACGTGAAGATACCGAAGGCGCCGAGTCCGACGACCAGCTGCGGCAGGAACCACACGAGGCGCCAGATCAGGTCGGCTGCGATGGCGGTCGACGAGTCGACGCCGAATCGGGTGAGGAGCAGGACGAGCGCCGCGTCGACGGTGCCGAGGCCGCCGGGAGTGATGGGGAAGCTGGTGAGGAGGAGCGCGATGGAGTAGGCGGCGAACACCTCGACCCAGCTCACCGGATCGGGGAAGGCTCCCAGCCCGGCCAGTGCGCAGACGAGGACGACGTAGGGCGTCAGCTGGGCGGCGACGTTGGTGAGGGTGAGCATGCGCCAGCGGGTGGCGACCAGGGCGCTCGCATGCAGGTTGAACTCGACGAGGCGCGCCTGAACATCGGGCGGCGTCCGGTGGAGTCGGCCCCACAGCCAGTCGGCCGGTCGCTGGAGCCGCCCGCCGAGCCGGCCGGCCGACGTCGGACTGCGCAGGACGGCGATGATGGCGATGAGGCTGACCACCACGGCGATGAGCCCGATGACGGCGATGGTGGTGTAGCCGGCGGCGGAGCGGCCCTCCACCACCAGCAGCAGGACGGCGAACGCCGGCGTGCCCAGCGTCATGAGGTACGTCCACACGGCGTCAGCCGAGACGGCCGCCGCGGCTGCCGTCGCCGTCACGCCGTAGCGGGACAGGATCGTGTACTGGAAGCCGACGGCGACCGCCCCGCCGCCGGGGATGACGTTGCTGATGAGGAAGCCGACCTGACGGTCCACGAAGGCGTGCCGGTACGCGAGGGTGGGGATCGCGGCGGTCGCGGTGAACGGGTAGACGACGATGTTGAGCACTCCTGCCGCCACCAGCGCGACGATCCACAGCGGTGGGATGGCGGCCAACTGTGCGAAGGCCTGCTCGTAGTTGCCGAGCTGCGGGAAGAGGAAGGCGAATACCGCGACCATCACCACGGCGCCGACGAGCAGCATGATGACCGTCGTCCTCCGGTGGCGCTTGGGCGTGGGGGCCCCGGAGCTCATGGCCTCACCCTATGCGCGGCGGACGCGAGAGGATGGACACGTGAGCGCGACGATCCAGGCCCGGGATGTGGCTGCCGGGCATGGTGAACGGGAGCTGTTCTCGGGTCTCGACCTCGTGGTGGCCGCGGGCGACGTCATCGGCCTGGTCGGGCCGAACGGCGCCGGCAAGACCACCCTCCTTCGGATCCTCGCCGGTGAGCGTGAGCCCGACTCCGGCACCGTGCGTGTCTCGCCCGCGTCGGCGCACATCGGCTTCCTGCAGCAGGAGACCGAGCGCAGGCCCGATGAGTCTGTTCGCGACCACCTGGCGCGCCGCACGGGCGTCAGCGCGGCGCAGGCGGAGTTCGACCGGCAGTCGCACGCACTCGCCGAAGGCGTCGAGGACGCTGGCGACTCCTACTCCGAGGCGCTCGAGGCGTGGCTGTCCCTCGGGGCTGCCGACTTCCCCGAGCGCCTTGCCCAGGTGGTCCGCGACATCGGCCTCGACGTCGATCTCGACCTGCCCATGTCGGCGCTGTCAGGGGGGCAGGCGGCCCGCGTCGGACTCGCGTCGCTGCTGCTCTCCCGGTTCGACGCCTACCTGCTCGACGAGCCGACGAACGACCTCGACAACGAGGGCCTCGACCTGCTCGAGGATTTCGTCGACGGGCTCGACGCGCCGGTCGTCGTCGTGAGCCACGACCGTGAATTCCTGGCTCGCACAGTGACGACGGTCGTCGAGATCGACCGCAGCCTGCAGCGCATCACCACCTACGGCGGCGGGTACGACGCCTATCTGGAGGAGCGTTCCGTCGCGCGTCGCCAGGCGCGCCTGGACTACGAGCAGTACGCGGGTCGGCGCGCCGAGCTCGAGGCGCGCGCGCGGACGCAGCGCGCATGGATGGAGAAGGGCGTGAAGAACGCCCGTCGCAAGGCGAAGGACAACGACAAGATCGGCCGCAAGTTCCGGAGTGAGGCCACCGAGAAGCAGGCGGCGAAGGCGCGACAGAGCGAGCGGCTCATCGAGCGCCTGGTCGAGGTCGACGAGCCGCGCAAGGAGTGGCGGCTCGAGTTCTCGATCGCGCCCGCGCCCCGTTCAGGCGAGGTCGTGGTGGTCGCGCGGGCAGCGACCGTTCGTCGAGGTGACTTCGTGCTCGGTCCGGTCGACCTCCAGCTGACGTTCGGCGACCGCGTCGCCGTGACCGGACCGAACGGCGCGGGCAAGACCACTCTCCTGGCGCTGCTCCTCGACCGGCTCCCCCCGGACTCCGGCCAGGTCTCGCTGGGCGCGGGAGTGGTGCTGGGCGAGGTCGATCAGGCCCGGGCCCTGTTCGAGGGCGAGGCGGCCCTCGTCGACGCGTTCGCCCTGCAGGTGCCGGTCTGGCCCACCGCCGACGTGCGCACCCTGCTGGCGAAGTTCGGTCTCGGGGTGCACCAGGCGTTCCGTCCTGCGCGGTCGCTGTCGCCGGGCGAGCGCACGCGCGCTGCGCTGGCCCTCCTG
>CALGTB010000182.1 GCA_937902285.1 uncultured Actinomycetes bacterium
GCTGACGAAGGGGATGACGTCCGTGGCCGAGGTGGGTGAGCAGTCGCGTCGGCGCTACCCGTGGCGACGAGCCGCCCTCCTCGTCCTGCTCGGCATGGCCCTCTATGCGGCCTTCCCGTTCCTCGCCCCGCTGACCATTGCGGCTGAGGCGACCATCTCGCTGCTGGGCATCGGCCTGGGCCTCGCGGTGGGCGTGGCCGTTCGGCTGGAGGCCCGACTCGTGCCGGCGCTCGCGGCGGGCGGCGGAGTCATGGTGGCGGTCGGCGCGACGCTGGAGGAGCTGCCGATCGCCCTGTCGCTCACGCTGGGCCTGGGCGTCGCACTCGAGATCTGGGGCATCTCCTACCTGTTCCGTCGGACCGGGGCGTCGAGGCTCGAGGTCCCGGCCGACGTTCTGCGCCTTCTCGTCATCTCCATCGGCATTGCCGTGCCGGTCGCGGTCCTGGCGGCCATCACGCTCCGGCTGTTCGGGGTCGACGTCGACATGTTCTGGCACTCGGTGCGATCGTGGGCGACCGACGACATCTTCGGCCTCGTGGTGGTCGCGCCGGCCCTCATGCTCGCCCGGCCGCCGCGCACCTGGGAGCGCAGCCGTGCGCTGGAGTTCGCGATCGTCAGCGCACTCACCCTCGTGTCCGTGCTGCTCATCTTCTTCCGGGTCAGGGCGGGCAATCCCGGACTGCTGGGCTGGCCCTACCTCGTGCTCCTCGGTCCGGCGTGGATCGCGGTCCGGCTGGGCGCCTCCGCCGTCGCGCCGGTCGCCACGGTCATGTTCTGGATCGCCGCAGTGGCGACGGCGCAGGACTTCGGCCCCTTCGCGTCGTCCAGCCTGCTCGCGATCGACCGGCTCGTCGCGGTGGAGATCTTCGCCATCGCGCTCACGTCTGGACTGCTGGCACTCGGCGTCCTCCGTGACGATCGACTGCGGCAGCTCGGCCGTGCCGAGGAGTCCTCCCGACTGTTGCGGGAGGTCGTCGACGGATCGGACGCTGCGGTCTTCGCCAAGGACTTCCGGGAGCCCGGACCCGAGGGCCGCTACGTCCTCGTGAACGAGGCCTGGGAGCGCATCACGGGGGTCAGCGCGAACGACACGCTGGGCCGCACCGACCGCGAGCTCTTCGGACCCGAGCTTGCCGACATGATCGAGGCGAACGACAGGCAGGTGCTGGCGTCCAACACCCCCCTGGTGGTCGAGGAGCGCAACGCGGAGGGCACTGGGCCGGTGCGGGCGTTCAGCAGCTCGAAGTTCCCGCTGCGCGGCGAGGGCGGTGACGCCTGGGGCGTGGGCGGCATCTCGACGGATGTCACCGAGGCCGTGCACGCCCGCGAGCGCGAGGTACGGCACGCCGAGCTGCTCCGCGCGGTGTTCGAGCTGTCTCCCACTCCGGCGATGCGCATGTCGGTGGTCGGCGAGCACACGCTGAGCGTCATCGACGCGAACGCGGCGATGCTTGCCCTCCTGGGACTGCCACCGGGTTCCGTCGACCGCTGCGACCTGATGGAGAGCGTGCATCCTGACGACCTCGCCACCGCGTGGGACATCATCGGGTTCGCGCTCACGACGACGGGCTCCCACGGCCCCCCCTCGACGCGCCAGCGTGAGCTTCGCCTGAACACGGCGACGGGTGCGACCGTGTGGGTGCTCATGAGCGTGGCGGCCGTGCGCGGTGCGCAGGTCGGCGACCACACGGAGATCGTCGCCCAGTTCGAGGACTTCACCGCGCGCCGCGAGGCAGAGGCCGCCCTCTCCGACCAGGCGATGCGCGACTCCGTCACCGGGCTGCCGAATCGGCGCGCCCTCAACGACCGCCTCGGGTCCGCGCTCATGAGACTTCGACGCACGCCCGGAACCGTGACCGTGCTGTTCTGCGACCTCGACCGCTTCAAGGACGTCAACGACACCTTCGGCCACCAGGTCGGCGACCAGCTCCTCGTGCAGGTCGCCGACCGGTTCCGGCTGGCACTGCGTCCGGACGACACCGTCGCGCGGCTCGGCGGGGACGAGTTCGTGGTGCTCACCGAGGCCGTCACGGACACCGCCGAAGCCGTGCTGACCGCGCTCCGCCTGCAGGACCGACTGGGGGCGCCGTGGGTCCATGGCGGCCAGACCTTCCGGCCCGAGATGAGCGTCGGGGTGGCCAGCACCGAGGATCCCGACATCACCGTCGACGAGCTGCTGCGCCGGGCCGACCTGGCGATGTACGAGGCGAAGGACGCGGGACGGAACCGCATCGAGATCTACCAGAGGGAGGTGGACGACGAGATCCAGCGTGCCGTCTCCATCCAGCACGACCTCCGCAAGGCGATCGACGCGAGCGGCCTGGTGCTGCACTACCAGCCGATCGTCCGGCTCCATGACGAGACGGTCGTGGCGGCCGAGGCCCTGGTGCGGATGCGCGGCACGGACGGGACTCTCATGCTCCCGTCGTCGTTCGTGCCGCAGGCCGAGGCCACCGGACTGGTCGTGCCCATGGGCGCCTGGGTCCTGCGCCGGGCGATGGCCGACCTGCGCAAGTGGCACGAGCGGGGCTTCGACTACCTGGTGTCCGTCAACGTGAGCCAGTGGCAGCATCGCGAGGAGGGGTTCGCCTCCTTCGTCCTCGACCAGGCGGAGTTCGCCGGCATCAACCCCGCGTGGCTGGTGGTCGAGGTCACCGAGACCGCGCTCATCCACGATCCCGCGCGCTCGGCGCGCGAGCTGTCGGTGCTGAGCCGCGCGGGGGTGGGGGTGGCGCTCGACGACTTCGGCACCGGCTACTCCAGCCTGTCGTGGCTGACGCAGCTTCCGGTCAGCACCGTCAAGATCGACCAGTCCTTCACCGCGGAGCTCGGCATCGACGAGCGCAAGGGCGCGATCGTGCGGGCGCTCATCGAGGTGTCGCACGACCTCGGGCTCAAGGTCGTGGCGGAGGGAGTCGAGACGCGCGAGCAGCAGGAGCGGCTCCTCGACCTCGGCTGTGACCAGGGCCAGGGCTACCTCTTCGGCTACCCGACGGCTCCGGAGGATGCCCGCTGGCTGTGACGGCGCATCAGGACGACGTCTCCCGCGCCTGCCAGGCCTGTCGCAGGGCGCCGAGCAGGACCTCAGGCGGCTGGGCCCCCGAGGCGGCGAGGCGTCGATCGAAGACGAAGAACGGGACGCCGCCGACCTGCAGGGCGCGCGCCTCGTCCTCGTCGGCCCGCACGTCGGCGGCGTAGCGGTCGGACGACAGGACGGCCCGTACCTCGTCGCGGTCGAGCCCGGATTCGACGGCGACCTCCTCGAGGGTGGCCGGCGATCCGATGGGGCGGCCCTCGGTGAAGTAGGCGTCCATGAGCCGGCCCTTGAGCTCGTCCTGCCGGCCGTGCTCTCGGGCCAGGTGCAGCAGCCGGTGGGCGTCGAAGGTATTCCCGGTGCGGGCGATGTCGAACCGGAAGTCGATGCCGAGCGCCTGCCCGCGCCCGACCACGTCCCCGACCATGCCCTCGATCTGCGCCGTCGTGCCGCCGTACTTCGCGGCCAGGTGATCGATGACCGACTCCTCCTGCTCGGCGGGGGAGTTCGGCTCCAGTTCGAAGCTGCGGTAGGTCACGCGGACGCGGTCGGCGTGCTCGAACTCGGCCAGTGCGAGGTCGAGGTGCGCGCGCCCGATCCGGCACCAGGGGCAGATGACGTCGGACCACACCTCGACGTCGAGGGG
>CALGTB010000183.1 GCA_937902285.1 uncultured Actinomycetes bacterium
TGACGAGGAACTTGAGCCGCGCCTTCGTGCGCAGTCGCCGGTAGCCGTAGTCGCGGAAGATGCTGATGACACCGGCCCAGACATCAGGCACCTCGGCGAGCGGCACCCACGCCCCGAGCCGCACGGCCAGGTGCGGGCTCGTCGAGAGGCCGCCGCCGACCCATACGTCGAAGCCGGGCCCGTGCTCGGGATGCACGACGCCGACGAACGAGATGTCGTTGATCTCGTGGGCGACGTCGAGCCGCGGCGAGCCGCTGATCGCCGACTTGAACTTGCGCGGGAGGTTCGAGTACGCCGGGTCGAGCAGGTGGCGGCGCAGGATCTCGTCGATGGCGGGGGTGCCGTCGATGATCTCGTCGACGGCCACTCCGGCCACCGGCGAGCCGAGGATGACCCGCGGCACGTCGCCGCACGCCTCGGCTGACGACAGCCCGACCGCCTCGAGGCGACGCCAGATCTCCGGGACGTCCTCGATGCGGATCCAGTGCAGCTGGATGTTCTGGCGGTCGGAGATGTCCGCGGTGTCGCGGGCGAACTCGGTGGAGATCGTCGCCACCGTGCGCAGCTGCTCCAGCGACAGTCGTCCGCCGTCGGAACGCACGCGCAGCATGAAGTACTCGTCCTCGAGCTCCTCCGGCTCGAGCGTCGCCGTCCGGCCGCCGTCGATGCCGGGCTTGCGCTGCGTGTAGAGGCCCCACCAGCGCATGCGCCCGGTGAGGTCCTCGCGGGGGATCGAGGCGAAGCCGTCGCGGGCGTAGATGGTCTCGATGCGCTGCCGCACGTTGAGCCCGTCGTCCTGCTGCTTGAGCACCTCGTTGGGGTTCAGCGGGGTGGTGCCGTCCACGAGCCACTGGCCCTGGCTCTTCTTCTCGCGTGCGGGGGGTGTCGAGGTCATGACAGTCCTGTCGATCTGCGCCGGGTGGGATGACAGCTGCGCCGAACCCGTGTCAACCGGGTCGGCGCAGGCGGAGGCCGGCTAGCGACAGACCATCGAGGAGACGCGCTTGAGGTCGACGTGCACCCGTCGGGTGAGCAGCATCGAGGTCGCGTTCATGTGCGGGACGCTAGCCACCGACTCGCGCGGGTGTCCACGAGGCCCTCGCCACCTGCGAAACCTGTGCAGGAGGCGTCACCGTAAGGAAGTCGTCAAGATGCGCCGACCAGGCGTCAGGGCGGCATCAGGAGGG
>CALGTB010000184.1 GCA_937902285.1 uncultured Actinomycetes bacterium
TTCGACCGATCGGTGCTACTTGGCCAGCGCCGGGCGCTTCAGCGGCTCAGGGACGAACGCGCCGTCACTGTTCACGCCGGGAGTCGCCCACATGAGGCGGTTGATGGCCTTGATCTGCTTGGCCGACTTGGCCGCCACGAGCCGGTTGAGGGCCGTGATGCCGTTGACCACCTGGACACCGTTGCCGATGGTCCAGTTGCAGTGGCCGACGCCGGACGTCGCCTTCGCTGCCGACGCCGCCGAGTTGGGCGACTTCGCGCCCGCATCGAACGTCGTCCAGCCGTCCTCCGGCGGGATCGTGTAGAACTGCAGCGCCTTGCCCATCACGCCCATCTTCTTCGCGGACGCCATGAGCTTGAGGTAGTAGTTCTCGGTGTTCGCAGCCGGGACGACCGGGTCGTACGTGGTCGTCATGAGCACCGTGGGCACCGTGTAGACGCCCTTGGGTGCCGGCAGCGAGCGGATCGCCTTGACGGCGGCCGCGTTGACCGCGAACCGCGCGGCGGGGTTGCCCTTCGACTCGTCGAGCTTCGCCAGCATGGCGTTGAGTGCGTTGGGCATGACCGTGGTGGCGTTCAGCGTGTCGCCGAACTCACCCCGCTGCTCGGACGAGAGCAGCGCCGTGTAGGCCACGTTCACGTTGTCCGTGAAGTTGGCCGAGTCGGTCGCCGGGATCGAGGCAAGGCCACGGGCCTTGGTCTCGAGGTCGTAGCGGACCATGATGCCCAGGGCAGCAGCCGCACCGACGTTCTGCAGCATGGCTGCCGCAGACGAGGCACCCGCCGACGCCGGCGAGTAGCCGCCCGCCAGCGCCGCAGCCGTGCCCAGCGTTGCGAACGCCGGGTTGACCGTCTGGCCGTCGTAGACCGACGACTTCGTGGGCAGGCCCGCCATGAGGCCACCGAGCAGGTTGGCCTGCGCGATGGGGTAGCCCACGGCCGAGGTCGACGCCGTGCCGGCAGCCACCGCGCCCAGCGTGGTGAGCACCGTCCCGAGGTCGGACAGGGCCTGGGTGTACGACTGGTAGTTCGCCACGCGCAGAGTCGGGGCGATGAGGGTCTTCCAGGTGTACATCACCGTCATGGCGCTGTTCATCGCCTGCTCCGGACCCGCGAGCGGGGCGCAGAGGGGCATGATTCCGGCGACCTTGCTCGGGTTGCGCTCGGCCACGGTGGCCGACATGAAGCCGCCGAAGGAGTCTCCCCACATGAGGATCTTCTTCACGCCGGCGATGGCGCCGCCGTTGACGTGCTTGATGAGGTTCTCGTTGGCCTGGATGCCCTCGGAGATCGCCCAGCCCTGCGACGAGTTGCCGACACCGGCGAGGGCGTAGCCCTGCGCCAGCAGCTGCTGCGCGATGGTGTCATTGGACGCCACCTGCGCCATGTTGTTCGCCTGGTAGGCCACGGCCGATCCGAAGGCCGGCGCGAACGCCGGCACGCTGATCGCCGTGTAGGCGGGGTTGGTCGACAGCCCCAGGGCCGTCGGCCCGGCGAATGCCGCCGGGATCGGGTCCTTGAAGCGGTAGCCGTGGTTGTACATGAGCACGGTGCCGTTGAAGGTCGTCGGCATGACGATCTTGAACGGCGACGTGCCCAGCGTGCCCGTGAGGTTGCCCTCGCAGGTGGCGCCTGCCGCACAGGCGTCAGCCGCATTCGCGGGGGTCACCGCCGCCGGGACTGCCACAAGCAGCAGCCCGGCGGTGGCGACGGCCGCGACGGCGCGGCGGGTCATGGAGATTCGCATATTCGTCCTCATCTACGGCAGCAGCTTGGGAGTGGGGGCACCGGGCTTGTAGGTCGACTGCTTGGCCGTGCCAGTCGACGCACTCGTCGCGGTCATGATGAACGACGTGAGGCGGTCAACCTCGGCGTTGGCGTTGTACTGACCCATGTAGTAGCCCGTGAGTCCCTGGTGAGAGGAGCTCGAGAACACCATCGGGACGACCGCGGCCGAACGGAAGCTCGATGCCTTGGTCTGCAGGGCGCTGATGAGTCCCGCACGCGTGAGGTCCTTGCCGGCGGCCTTGAGGGCCTGGGCGAGCACGTACGCCGTGTTGATGCCGTAGTAGGTGTAGAAGTTCCACGACAGGCCGCTCGCGGTGGCGATGGCCTTCATCTGCGACACGAAGGGGTTCGACGTGTCCTGGATCGGGACGATCCACGACGGCGTGTAGATGCCCTTGAGCAGCGCCTTGGCCGATGCGCCGAGCGACGCGCCGAGCACGGTCGGGTCCGATCCGACGGACGTGATCATCCAGGTCGGGGCGAACTGCGAGCGGGCGGCGGTGCCGAGCAGCTGCGCGGTGGCCGAGGTGACGCCGAAGAACACGACCAGCTGGCAGCCGGCGCTCTTGAGCTTGGTGATCTGCGCGGTGAAGGGCGAGACCTGCGATCCCGAGAAGTACGAGACGGTCTCGGCGAACTTGAGGCCGGCAGCGTTGAAGCCGCGGGCGGCGTCCTCGCCGAACTCGCCGTCCTGGTAGAACAGGCAGGCCTTCTTCGCCGCCAGGTCAGCGGTCTTCTGGATGTAGTAGGCCATGACCTTGGCCTCGACCACGTACGACGGGAAGTACGGGAACGTCGTCGGGTACTTCTTCGCGTTGTCGAAGGCCGCGCCTCCGGTGTTCACGAAGACGTCCGGGATGCCGCGGCGGTTGAGGTCGGCGACGACCGCAGAGTGGGTCGGAGTGCCCAGGGCGCCGTACATCGCGAAGATCTTGTCGCGCAGGATCAGCTGGTTGGTGACCTTCTTGGTGAGACCCGGGTTGTACTGGTCGTCATAGACCACGTACTTGATCTTGCGGCCGTTGATGCCGCCCTTCGAGTTCACGTAGTTGAAGTACGCCTGAGAGGCGGGCGCGATGTCCTTGTAGCCCGGCGACGCCGGTCCGGTCAGCGGCGTGGTGGTGCCGATGACGATCTCGGTGGCGCTGACACCGGGGTCGGCTGCGACGACCGGTGCTGGCGGTGCCACTGCAGTTGCGGGCGCGGCAAGAGCCAATCCCACGGCTGCCACCGCACCTAGTGCGACCACTCGAGTCGCGATCACTTTGCTCACGGACATTTCCTCCCCAAGAAGGGCGCGCGGAAGGCGCCTTATCTGATGTGTATTGCGTGCTGGTGAATCCTCGGTTGCCATCCGCTTACGCAACTGCTTTGGAGACTAGCCACCCCTCGTGGCAGTCGCAACAGGTTTGGCATTAGCCGGGCGACCCTGCCCGTTTCGTTACCTTCGCTGACAGGGACTTGATCGACCCCACGATCCCGCCCGGTGCGATGAGGACGACAAGGACGACCAGGAGGCCGTACAGCAGGTTCGGCATGTTGTTGGTCACCTGCTCGTCCCAGCCTCGGCCCTCGGCGGCGCTGCGCACCAGCTCCGGCAGCCACACGATGATGACGGCTCCGATGATCGCGCCGACGAGTGACGACCGGCCGCCGAGCACCACGCCTACGAGCAGGGACAGCGACAGCCCGAGCGGGAAGGCCCCGGGGCCCACGTACGCGAGGAGCTGGGCGAACACGCCACCCGCCAGAGCGGCGAAGACGCTGCTGATCATGAACGCCGAGACCTTGGACCAGGCCGGCGAGATGCCCGAGACCGCGGCGGCGACCGGGTCGTCGCGCACGGCACGCCAGACCGACCCCTGACGCCCCCGGACGAGGTTGAGCGCCACGAAGCCCACGAGACAGGCGACGAGGATCGCCAGCGATGCCTGCCAGTACTCGATGAGGAAGCCCGGATCGGCCTGGTCGGTGCTCGGCGGCAGCGTGTCGACGGGAACGTCCGGAACGGGGACATCCGTCGACACGTCGGTCGGCACATCGGTGGCGACATCGGTCGGCGCGTCGGTCGAGGTGCCGTCGGCGTTGAGATCGTCGATCGTGAGCAGGTCGTCGGGAGCCAGGGTCTCCCCCGCGCCCTCGCCCTCGGTCGGCAGCTCCGACGCCGTTCCGTCGCCCGACAGGTCGTCGATCGTGAGCAGGTCGTCGGGAGCCAGGGTCTCCCCCGCGCCCTCGCCCTCGGTCGGCAGGGCCTCGTCGGTCGTGCCCTCGGTCGTGCCGTCGGTGACGGCCTCCGTCCCCGTCTCGGCGCCCTCGTCGACAGCCGGCTCGTAGCCGCCCTCCGGGAAGGGCACGGTGAGCAGCAGGCCCGTCTCGCCGCCGAAGAGGTCAGGGAACCGGTTGGCGATGGCGGGGATGCCGACGGCGATGCCGAGGGTGAGGCCGGCGAGGTACGGGCCCTTGAGGCGCGCGCCCAGCCCGCCGATGATCAGGCCGAAGACGATGCCGCCGATGAGCGCGAAGACCATCGCCCACCAGCCGTTCATCGGCACCCCGATGATCGGCACGGTCTGCCAGTTCAGGCTGGTCAGGGCGAGCGTGTAGGCGCCGATGGCCATCAGCGCGCCGTTGCCCAGGGACACCTGCCCCGAGAGGCCGACGAGGATGACCATGCCGAACATGGCGGTCGCGTACATCGCGGCCAGGGCGATGTTCGACATCGTCAGGGGATCCGCGCCGCCCACGAACCACATGAGGGCCAGGTAGAGGACGACGACGATCACCGCGTGCAGGACGAGGCGGGCGCCCGGAAGGCGCATGAGGTTGGTCATGCCGTCTCCCTAGACCGATCGCGACGAGGTATGGCCGAAGACGCCGTCCGGCTTCAGCAGGAGGTTGAGGGCGAGCAGCACGAGCGCGACCACCGGTGCGTTGCTGGAGTCGCTGTAGCCCGTGACGAGGGAGATGACCAGCCCGGTGCCGACACCCAGGGCCACCGCGCCGACGAGGCTGTCGAGGCCGCCGATGACCGCTGCGGTGAAGGCGAACACCAGCAGGATGTCGAAGCTGTTCGGCGACAGCGTGGAGATGGGGGCGACGAGCACGCCCGCCACCGCGCCCACGATGCCAGCGATCGCCCATCCGATGGTCAGGGTCCGACTCACGCGGACCCCCGACAGGCGCGCCACCTCGGGGTTGAAGGCGGTGGCCCGCATCGACAGGCCGAGGTTCGTCCGGGTGAACACGAGCGACAGGCCCACCACCAGGGCGAGGGTCACGCCGATCACGACGAGGTCGTAGACCGAGATCGGCCACTCGCGGCCGAACGCGCTGATGCCCGCGCTGTTGAACGGCTGCGGGTAGGCCTGCTGGTCGCCGCCCCAGATCATCCCTGCGCCGGCCTGGAGGGCGATGAGCACGCCGAAGGTCGCGATGATCGCGCCGGACGTGTCGGCCCGCTTGACCGGGCGCAGCACGAGGTACTGGACCACGACGCCCAGGGCCGCTCCCGCGACGATCGCCCCCGCGAGCGCGAGGAACCAGTTGCCCGTGAGGTCCTGGATCGACAGGGCGATGAACGTGGTGAACATGGCCTGGCCGACCTGGGCGAAGTTCACGACCCGGGTGGCGCGCCACGTCAGCACGAGGGCGAGCGCCATGAGCGCGATGATCGCCCCGGAGCCGAGTCCGCCCAGCAGGTACTCGATGAAGTTAGTCACGTCGCCTCCCCCTAGTAGCCCAGGTAGGCATGTCGAAGTTCATCGTGCGAGGCGATCTCCTGCGCCGGGCCCGCCATCACGACCTGGCCGAGGTTCAGGACGACACCCTGGCTCGCCACCCGCAGGGCGGTCACGGCGTTCTGCTCGACCAGGAGGACCGCGAGGTTCTGCTCGGTGGCCAGTCGCTTCACGAGCTGGAGGATCTGCGTGACGATGAGGGGCGCCAGCCCGAGTGACGGCTCGTCGAGCAGCAGGCACTGGGGATCGCACATGAGGGCGCGTCCGATGGCCAGCTGCTGCCGCTCGCCGCCGCTCAGCGTCGCGGCGCCCATCGACCGCCGCTCGCCGAGCACCGGGAACATGTCGAAGACCTCGGTCACGGTGGCCGCCCGGTCGGTGCGGCTGCGCCACATCCCGCCCAGGCGGAGGTTCTCCTCGACCGTGAGCTCCGGGATGGTCGAGCGCCCCTCAGGGACGAGGGCGACCCCCATCCGGACGATGTCCTCGGCCTTGTGGCCCGTGATCTTGACGCCGTCGAGCGTCGCCTCCCCGGTGAGCGGCTTTACGAGGCCGGCCAGGGTGCGCATGAGCGTCGACTTGCCGGCACCGTTGGCGCCGATGACGGCCGTCACCTCGCCCCGGGGGACCTCGATCGACACGTGGGCGAGGGCATGGACCGGGCCGTAGTTGACGCTGAGATCCGTGATGGTGAGCATCAGGCTGCCCCCTCCTGGCCGAGGTAGGCGGCGAGCACGGCGGGATCGTTGCGCACCTCGTCGGGGGTGCCGGAGGCGATGACCCGGCCGGCGTCGAGAACCCAGATGAGGTCGCAGACCGACATGACCAGCTCCATGTGGTGCTCGACGAGGAGCACGGTGCGCGCAGGCACCCAGCTGCGGATGAGCCGCTCGAGGTCGGCCATGTCGGCCGCGCCGACACCGCCGGCGGGCTCGTCGAGCAGCAGGATCGCCGGATCGGACACCAGGGCCCGCGCCAGCGCCACCTTCTTCTGGATCGGGTAGGGCAGCTCGCCGGGGAGCCGGGCCGCCTCGTCGGCGATGCCCATCTCCTCCATGGCCGCCAGGGACAGCACCCGCAGGCGCTCGGTCTCGATGTCGGTCCAGGGCATGGCGAACGACTGGGAGATGATCCCGCTGCGCACGCGGGAGGACCCGCCGAGCATGACGTTCTCGAGGGCGGTGAGGCTGGAGAACAGGCCGACCCCCTGGAGAGTGCGGGAGATGCCCATCTTGGTGAGCTTGTGCGCCTTGATGTGCTTGAGCGCGCGCCCTCGGTAGACCACCGAGCCGGAGTCGGACTTGACGAAGCCGCTGATGACGTTGAACACGGTCGTCTTGCCGGCGCCGTTGGGGCCGATGAGGCCGGTCACCTTCCCCTGGGGCACCTCGATGCTCACCCCGTCGAGGATCTGCAGCCCGCTCAGCTTGACCTTGATGTCGTCGAGCGCGAGCAGCGTCCCGCCGTCAGGGCTCGTCACCAGTCACGCTCCTCGATGTCCCGATTGCCTCGTGCGCACCACGCGCCTCATGACACGGGGTGGCTAAGTGTGTACTCGGTCACAACCGCGGTCAACAGGATTCGCAACATTGGAATGAGAACGAGGCATGGCGCACGAAGGGGGGCCGCAGGAACGAGGCAGGGCATGCGAAGGGGGCGCCGTCCGGCCGGACGACGCCCCCTGTCTGATGCTCGGGGAGGCTAGGCCTCGTCCTCGACCAGCAGGTTCTTCACGCGGTTGGGATCGACGGGCACGCCCGGTCCCATGGTCGACGACATCGTCGTCTTGCGCACGTAGCGCCCCTTGGCCGCGGACGGCTTCAGGCGCAGGATCTCGTCGAGGGCGGCCGCGTAGTTCTCAACCAGGGCCTGCTCGGTGAACGAGGCCTTGCCGATCGGGAACGCGAGGTTCGAGTGCTTGTCGACGCGGAACTCGATCTTGCCGCCCTTGATCTCGGAGACCGCCTTGGCGACGTCCATCGTGACCGTTCCGGTCTTCGGGTTGGGCATGAGCCCGCGGGGGCCGAGCACCTTGCCGAGCGTGCCCACCTTGCCCATGAGGTCGGGGGTGGCCACGGCGGCGTCGAAGTCGGTCCAGCCGCCCTTGACCTTCTCGATCATGTCGTCCGACCCGACGAAGTCGGCGCCGGCGGCGCGGGCCTCATCGGCCTTGTCGCCGTTGGCGAAGACCAGGACCCGGGCGGTCTTGCCGGTGCCGTGCGGCAGGTTGACGGTGCCACGGACCATCTGGTCGGCCTTGCGGGGGTCGACGCCCAGTCGCATGGAGACCTCGACGGTGGGGTCGAACTTCGTCGCGGTGGTCTCCTTGACCAGGCGGACGGCCTCGAGGGGCGCGTACAGCGCGTCGAGGTCGATCTTCTCTACTGCGGCCTTGTAGGCCTTGCTGCGCTTCATGTGCGTCTGCTCCTTCGCAGTGCGTGGTTGACGAGCCGCGCTGGCTCTCCCACGGATGGGGTGGTGCTCGGGGGTCGGTGCCCTCGAGGTGGTGCTAGGCGGAGACCGTGATGCCCATCTGACGGGCGGTGCCCTCGATGATCTTCATCGCGGCATCGACGTCGTTGGCATTGAGGTCGGGCATCTTGGTCTCGGCGATCTCGCGCACCTGGGCGCGCGTGATGGTGCCGGCCTTGACCTTGGGCGCGTTGCCCGAGCCCTTCTCCAGACCTGCCGCCTTGAGGATCAGCCGCGAGGCCGGCGGGGTCTTGAGCGTGAAGTCGAACGAGCGGTCCTCGTAGACCGTGATCTCGACCGGGATCACGTTGCCGCGCTGGTTCTCCGTCGCGGCGTTGTAGGCCTTGCAGAACTCCATGATGTTGACGCCGTGCTGGCCCAGTGCGGGGCCGACCGGCGGCGCGGGGTTGGCTGCCCCCGCCTGGATCTGGAGCTTGATCAGGCCGGCAACCTTCTTCTTCTTCGGTGCCATGGTGTGTCGGGTCCTTCGTTGTCGTTACCCCGAGGACGGCGTCCTCGGGGGTCCAGCTCAGTTCTTGTTGATCTGGCTGAAGGCCAGCTCAACAGGAGTCTCGCGACCGAAGATCTCGACCAGGCCCGTGACCTTCTGGGCCTCGATGTTGATCTCGGAGATGGTGGCGTGCAGCGTGGCGAACGGACCGTCGACCACGGTGACGGAGTCGCCCACGCCGAAGTCGATCTCGACGGCCTGGGCCGCCGACCCGCCCGAGGAGGACGCGGCGGCGCCGGGGACGCCTGCCTTCTTCTCGGGGGCGGGGGCGAGGATCGAGACGACCTCGTCGAGGCTCAGCGGGGCGGGCTGGTGGCCGTGGCCCACGAAGCCCGTGACGCCCGGGGTGTGCCGGATGGCGCCCCAGGACTCGTCGGTCAGCTCCATGCGCACGAGGACGTAGCCGGGGAACTTGTTGCGGCGCACCAGCTTGCGCACGCCGCTCTTGATCTCCGTGACCTCCTCCATCGGCACCTCGACCTGGAAGATGTAGTCCTCCATGTTCATGGTGGTGATGCGGGTCTCGATGTTGCCCTTCACCTTGTTCTCGTAGCCGGCGTAGGAGTGGATGACGTACCAGTCGCCAGGAGCGATGCGCATCTGCTCGCGGAAGGCCACGACGGGGTCCTCGATCTCCTCGACGACCTCCTCGATGGCCTCGTCGACGATCTCCTCGTCAGCCGCCTCGGCCACGATCTCCTCAGCGACCTCCACGACCTCCTCGGCCTCGACCAGCTCCTCGGCCTCGGCCTCGACGACGATCTCGTCGGCCTCGGCGAGGACCTCGTCGACCGCCGCCTCGTCAGCAGGCGCAGGCGTGGCGAATGGGTCGAACGAGCGGAAGCCCTGGTCGGACACGGTGGTCATTCTCCTTGCGTTGGGATCGGGGAAGCAGCGAGCGTTCGGGGGGTCAGCCGAAGACGAACAGCACTCCCCGGGCGAAGACGAAGTCGAGCGCGGCGATGATCGCGGCCATGATCACCACGAAGATGACCACCACCGTCGTGTAGGCGATGAGCTCCTTGCGCGTGGGCCAGATGACCTTGCGCAGCTCGGCCACGACCTGCCTGATGAACAGGGCAAGCCGCGAGAACACATTGCCCCGGGCGCGGTCCTTGCGACCGTGCCCGTCCGACCCGCGGTCGGGCAGGGCGTCCGTGTCCGTCATGCCTTCCTACCTTCGTCTCGTTCGTGCTGTCGACTCGCAGGGCCGGAGGGACTTGAACCCCCAACCGCCGGTTTTGGAGACCGGTGCTCTACCAATTGAGCTACGACCCTTCGTACCGGTCATTCAGCCCGCCCGAGGGCAGGCTGCCGCCGACCTAGTTCGCCGAGGAGTCTACGGGCCGCCTGTTCGTCGGGTCCAATCCGGTCCCCGGCGCAGGAGGCGAGGCTGCAAGGATGTGCCCATGAGCTCACGCGTCTCCCGCCGGATCGCCGCCATCACCGAGTCCGCCACCCTGGCCGTCGATGCCAAGGCCAAGGCCCTCAAGGCCGCGGGGCGTCCGGTCATCGGATTCGGGGCCGGCGAGCCGGACTTCCCCACCCCGGGCTACATCGTCGAGGCGGCGATCGAGGCCTGCTCGGACCCCCGGTGGCATCGCTACACCCCCGCCGGCGGCCTGCCCGAGCTCAAGGAGGCCATCGCGGCGAAGACGCTGCGCGACTCGGGCCTCGAGGTGGGCGCCGCCCAGGTGCTCGTCACGAACGGCGGCAAGCAGGCCCTCTACAACGCCTTCGCGACCCTCCTCGACCCCGGCGACGAGGTGCTCCTCCCGGCCCCGTACTGGACCACTTACCCCGAGTCCATCCGCCTCGCGGGAGGCATCCCGGTCGAGGTCATGACCGATGAGACGTCCGGCTACCGGGCCACGGTCGAGCAGCTCGAGGCGGCCCGCACCGAGCGCACGAAGGTGCTGGTCTTCGTCTCCCCGTCCAACCCGACCGGCGCGGTCTACTCCCCCGCCGAGGTGCAGGCCATCGGCGAGTGGGCCCTCGCGCACGGCCTGTGGGTCGTCACCGACGAGATCTACGAGCACCTGGTCTACGGCGACGCCGAGTTCTCGTCCATGCCGGTGCTCGTGCCCGGCCTGGCCGACCGGTGCGTCGTGGTCAACGGCGTGGCGAAGACGTACGCCATGACCGGCTGGCGGGTGGGCTGGATGATCGGCCCGGCCGACATCGTGAAGGCCGCCACCAACCTCCAGTCGCACGCCACCTCGAACGTCGCCAACGTGTCGCAGGTCGCGGCGCTCGCCGCCGTCAGCGGCGACCTGTCCGCCGTTGCCGAGATGCGCACCGCGTTCGACCGCCGGCGCGTCCTCATGGCCGGCATGCTCGATGCCATCCCGGGCGTGGCCTGCCCGCTCCCGGAGGGCGCCTTCTACGTGTACCCCTCGGTGCGCGACCTCGTCGGCCGATCGCTGGGCGGCGTGCCGATCGAGTCGTCCGCGCACCTCGCCGGCCTCATCCTCGACGAGGCCGAGGTCGCGGTCGTCCCGGGCGAGGCCTTCGGCACCCCCGGGTACCTCCGCCTGTCCTACGCCACGTCCGACGCGGACATCACCGAGGGAGTCACCCGGATGGCAGGGCTGCTGTCGCGGGTCGAGTAGGAGCCTGCGACACGCGAACGACCTCCCATGGGTGCGAGACTGGCACCACCCGTGGGAGGTGCGCACTGTGGTCCAGCGCTTGGAGTCCGGCCGACGCGACGTCATCGTCCTGACTCCGCACCCCGACGACGCCGAGTACGGCTGCTGGGCGTGGGCGCACGCGGCCGTCCGCAGGGGCCATCGCGTCACGATCCTCCTCATGTGCGATCCCGGGGAGGAGCGCGTGCTCGAGTCGGTGGCAGCAGCAACCGGGATCGGCGCGAGGATCACGGCCTTCACCCACTTCACCGACGGCACACTGACGTCGGACCCCGTGGTCATCACCGCCCTCGACGCCGTCGTCGCCCAGGCCGTCCATCCCATCCTGCTGTCGCCGCACCCCGAGGACTCCCACCAGGATCACCGGGCCACTGCGGGCATCGCCCGATCGGTCGCGCGGCACGGCACGGCGGACGTCGCGTACTACGGCACCCCGACAACGGGGCAGGACTTCCATCCGAGCCTGTACCTTCCGCTCACGGACGCGGATGTCGCCGCCCGCCGCACGGCCCTGGACTGCCACGCCTCGCAGCGCGGCAAGGACTACCTGACCGATGAGCGGCTGGCACTCAAGGACCGGTGGTGGGGCATCCGGGCAGCGGCCGACCGAGCGGAGCCCCTCCAGGCCGAGCGCCTCACCGGCTGGGCGCTCTAGGAGACCGGCCGGGCCGGAGCAGCCGCGTCAGCCCGGGTCGCCGACGAGGGTCGGCTCGATCGCCAGGGCGATGCCGAAGCGCTGGCGGACGCGGTCCTGGACGGCCCGGGCGAGGGCCATCACGTCGGCCGCGCTCGCCCCGCCGCGGTTGGTGACCGCGAGGGTGTGCCGGCCGGAGATAGCCGCACGAGACCCCTCCCCCAGCGAGAAGCCGCGAGGCACGCCCGCCTGCTCGATCAGCCAGGCCGCACTGAGCTTGATGCCACGGACAGCCGGGAACCTCGGGCAGCCCTCGGGCACTGGGGCGTCGTCCTCGACCACCGGGTTGGTGAAGAACGATCCGGCACTCCACGTGTCGTGGTCGTGCGCGTCCAGCACCATGCCCTTGCGGTGCCGGAGCAGGAGCACGGCCGCGCGGATGTCGCGGAGGTCGGCCTGCCCGCCGACCTCGACCCCCAGGGTGCGGGCGAGCTCGGCGTAGGCCACCGCCCCGGTGCCGGCGGCCGACAGCCGCATGGTGACCCCGAGAACCGCCCAGCGGCCCGGACTCTCCTTGAACACGCTGCTGCGGTAGCCGAACCCGCACTCGGCGGGGTCCAGCGTCACGATCTCGCCGCCTCGCCGATCGAGGGCCTGCACCGACGTGATGACCTGGGCGACCTCCTGGCCATAGGCGCCGACGTTCTGGATGGGGGTCGATCCGCAGCGGCCCGGGATCCCCGACAGCGCCTCGATGCCCGACCAGCCCTGCCGGACGGCGTAGTCGACGAGGTCGTCCCACGGCTCGCCGGCCTTCACGGACAGGCTCACCCCGCCGGGGACATCCGCCACCGCGACGCCGCGCGTCGCCACGTCGACGACGGTACCCCGGAAGCCGGAGTCGGCGACCACGATGTTGCTGCCGTCGCCGAGCAGAAGCACCGCCGTGCCCGTGTCGTCGCACTCGCGGACTGCCTCGACCAGCTCGTCGTCGGACTCGGCGACGACCCAGCCGTCCGCGGGACCGCCGACCCGCAGGGTCGTGCGCTCGGCGAGGGTGGCGGGAGCGAGCACGGCACCACCCTAGGCGAGCGGCGGCTCAGGATCGGGGCCGCAGGATTCCGGGCTGGCCGCGGAAGCGCTGCAGCAGCCGGTCGTACGTGCGCCGGGACTCGCGGTCGCGGTAGTCGGGGTCGGAGTCGTGGTAGCCGTGATGGCGCCCCTGGTGCACCGGCAGGGTGCCCGGGGGCACGACGAGACGCCCACCGGCCTCACGCAGCGCCAGGCACCACTCCATGTCGGCGTTCCGGTAGAAGCGCGCCTTGGCATGGGCGGGGGCGGCCATGGCTGCGTCGCGGCGCAGCACGAGCAGGTAGCCGAGGATGGCGTCGACCTCGCCGGGACCGGCATCGACGAAGGAGCGCCAGTTGTCGTCGACGTCGACGTCGACCCCCCGCCAGCCCGACGCCGCGACCGTGGGGTCGTCGAGCACCGACACGAGCGGGGTGATGGCATCGCCGTCGAGCACGGTCGAGACGTCGAGCAGCGCGACCGCGGCGGACGGGCTGAGGGCCACCAGGAGGTTCGCCGCCGAGGCCCAGCCCACCTGGCCGAGGGCGGTCGACAGGTGCAGGTCGACGACACGCGCGGGAACTGCAGCGGCCAACTCGTGCAGGACGAGACCGGCCCCGTCGACATTGCCGCAGTCGAGGCCGACCACGACGACGTCGTCGGGCGTGTGCTCGAGGACGGCGCGCACGCAGGCGGCGACGTCGTCGGGCCAGCCGTCGATGACGAGGGCGACGGTGCAGGCCGCCTCCGGGATCGCCGGGGCCGACGCGGCGAGGTCGGCGGCGGTGGCGAACACCGCGAACGGCGGGCGCGGGGTGAGGGAGTAGCCCCCGGGGGTGTCGGCGAGGACGAAGCCGAGGTCGCCGATGCGGTCGCGCAGCGCGTCGGCGGCTGCGAAGTCGCGGTCGGCACGCGCCTGGGCGCGCTGCTCGGCGAGGGCCACGACCTCGGCCGGCGGCTCCTCGATCGGCGTCATGCGGGCAGTCGGACGACCGCGTGGGCCTTGCCGAGGACGGTGGCGCCGCCGCTCGAGGCGGTGATGGCGACCTGGACCGTGCCGTCCTCGTGCACGGCCGTGACCTTCGCGGTCACGTCGATGACGGCTCCCGCATCGTCGTCGGGGACCACCACGGGGCGGGTGAAGCGCACGCCGTACTCGACGACCGAGCCGGGGTCACCGGTCCAGTCGGTCACGACGCGGATCACCTCGGCCATGGTGAGCATGCCGTGCGCGATGACATCCGACAGGCCGACCGATGTCGCGAAGCGCTCGTTCCAGTGGATGGGGTTGAAGTCGCCCGAGGCTCCTGCATAGCGGATCAGGTCGACCCGGCGAACCGTGAAGGACTGAGCCGGAAGCTCCGTTCCGACCTCGACGCCGCCCCGCGCAACGGTCATGACGTGGCCTCGTCGGCCCCGCGCGAGACGATCAGTGAGTAGGCGGTCGCGACGTGCTCGCCCTCGAGCGTGGCGATGTCGCCGCGGGTGGTGATCATGTCGTTGCCGGCGGCCGACCGGATCGACTCGATCGTGGTCGTGACGACGAGCTCGTCACCGGCGACGATGGGCCTGGCGTACGCGAACCGCTGCTCGCCGTGCACCACCCGCGAGTAGTCGAGGCCGAGCTCGGGGTCGTGGATGACGGCCCGGCTGGCCTGCATCGACATGACGACCGCGAAGGTCGGCGGGGCGACGAGGTCGGCGTAGCCGAGGGCGCGGGCCGCCGCGACATCGTGGTAGGCGGGACTGCCGTCACCGATGGCGGTGGCGAACTCGCGCAGCTTCTCGCGCCCCACGACGTACGAGCCCGTCGGCGCGTAGGAGCGCCCGACGAACTCGGGGTTGAGGGCCATGACCTGGGTCGGGGTCCCGTGACCGGACTAGCGGGTTTCCTTGTGGTTCGTGTGCTTGTTGCAGTTCGGGCAGAACTTCTTGGCCTCGAGCCGGTCGGGGTCGTTGCGGCGGTTCTTCTTGGTGATGTAGTTGCGGTGCTTGCAGTCCTCGCACGCCATCGTGATCTTGGGGCGAATGTCGGTTGCCTTGGCCACTGGTCTTCCTCTTCCGTGATGCCTTGGCGAGGGGACTCGCCGAGAGCGATGGTCGTGCACGCCGCCCGGTCGGGCGATCGGGCGTTCGCGTAGCGGAGGCCGGACTTGAACCGGCGACACAGCGATTATGAGCCGCTTGCTCTACCAACTGAGCTACCCCGCCACGATGGGCAAACAGCACCCACCGAGCCCCTTCCGGGAATCGGACCCGGTACCTCGCCCTTACCAAGGGAGCGCTCTGCCAATGAGCTAAAGGGGCGCAAAGCCCCGCAAGCCTACAAGAGCGCTCGGGCCGCGACGAAATCGAGGCTGCCCGGGCGCCGTACGCGCACCGGCTGCAGACTGGAGTCATGCCCACCCCCCTGCGCTGGACCTCCGACGACATGCCCGACCTCACCGGGCGGGTGGCGATCGTCACGGGCGCCAATTCGGGGATCGGCCTCCAGGCGGCCCGCCAGCTGGCCGCCCACGGCGCCGACGTCACGCTGGCCGTCCGCGACGTCGAGCGCGGGGAGACCGCGGCAGCCCTGATCCGCGGGTGGGCCCCCGGTTGCGCCGTCAGCGTGGGGCGGCTCGACCTGGCCGACCTCTCCTCGGTCCGGGCGTTCGCCGCCGAGTGGTCGGCGGCCCATCCCGGGGGCCTGGACCTGCTCGTCAACAACGCCGGGATCATGGCCGTGCCGCGCTTCGAGACGCCGGACGGCTTCGAGGGCCAGTTCGGCACCAACCACCTCGGCCACTTCGCCCTCACGGGGCTGCTGCTCCCCGCGCTCGTGGCCCGGCCCCGCTCACGCGTGGTGACGGTGTCGTCGCAGGCCCATCGCATGGGGAGGATGGACTTCGACGACATCATGGGCCGGCGGCGGTACCGCTCGTGGGGTGCTTACGGCCAGAGCAAGCTCTCCAACCTGCTCTTCACCAGCGAGCTGCAGCGGCGCCTCGACCTGTCTGGCGTCCCGCTGCTCGCCATGGCCGCCCACCCCGGCTGGGCATCGACCAACCTCCAGGCCGCGGGCCCGCGCATGCGCGGCCGGGGCTGGCAGCAGCAGTTCACCGACCTCGGCAACAGGGTCTTCGCCCAGTCGGCGGAGATGGGGGCGCTCCCGACGCTGTTCGCCGCGACCGCCCCGGGCCTGCCGGGCGACAGCTACGTAGGACCCGACGGCTTCATGGAGCAGCACGGCCACCCCCGCCTCGTCGGACGCTCCTCGGCGGCGAGGAACGCTGCGGATGCCCGCCGGCTGTGGGTCCTCAGCGAGGACCTGACCGGCGTGGCCTACCCGCTGGAGGCCTGAGCCGCGGCCCGCCGCACGTTCGCCTCGTGCAGCTCGGCCATCTCGGGGTCGAGGATGCGCGGGTCATGCGACGGCCGCCCGGCGATCAGGTCGTCGAGGTAGCGCATGTCCGCGTCGTAGCGCTCCATGGGCCGACTCGTGGGCGTCCCGTGTCCCGGGATGGCCCATCGCGCCGAGGCCGCGGCGTCCCGCAGCCGCTCCAGGCCGGTCACGTAGCGCTCGAGGGTGACGTCGTCGTCCGCCGGCATCGGCAGCTCGACATCGCTGAGCATGTCCCCCGACACGAGGACGCCCCACTCCTCGACCAGCAGGGCGAGGTGGGCCGGGGCGTGCGCGTCATGCTCGATGCACAGGGCCGGCGGGCCGTCCCACGGCAGGTGCTCTCCCGGGAGGGCGCTCAGGCGTCCGGCGAGGTCGATGAGGTCGGGCGTGAGGTACGACGACAGCGGTTCGAGGAGCCGATCCCGCTCGGCGGCCAGGTGCGCGACCGTGCCCGCACTGCTCCAGCGCGCGGCTGGCCCGAGATCCGGGTGCCACATCACGTGGTCGTAGTGCTCATGGGTGGCCAGTCCCGCGACGCACCGCACCCCCAGGGCTGCCAGGTCGCGGGGAATCGCCGCCAGCTCGTCGGGGTCCCACGCCGGGTCGACGACGACGGCGCCGCCGGACCCGTCGAGCAGCACGGTCGACGTCGTGGAGTAGCGGCGCGAGGTGGCGACCCAGACCCCGTCCACCACGCGCTCAAGCCGAGTCGGTGACGCCATGCCGCGACGCTACTGCGGCGGAGGGGGCAGGCATGACGAAGGGGCCGCCCCCGAGGGAACGGCCCCTAGCGCGTGGCAGGTGAAGGATTCGAACCTTCGAAGGCTAAGCCGACGGATTTACAGTCCGCTCCCATTGGCCACTCGGGCAACCTGCCGTGGTGCATCGAGAAGGATACACACGGCCGTCGGGCCGCCAGAATGGCGGCGTGACGACGTCGCCCGCCCCGAGCATGGACCAACGGCACGCGATCCTGTTCGAGCCCGTACGGATCGGCCCCAAGGTCCTGCCGAACCGCTTCTATCAGGTGCCGCACGCCACCGGGTTCGGCACCGGCCGGCCGCACGCGCAGGCGGCCTTCCGTGCCATCAAGGCCGAGGGCGGCTGGGGCGGCGTCTGCGTCGAGTACTCACCCGTGTCCTGGGACTCCGACGAGGCGCCCTACATCGCCGCCTACCTGCGCGATCAGCGTGACGCCGACGCGCTCCGGCTCACGGTCGACGCCGTGCACGCGCACGGAGCACTCGCCGGCGTCGAGCTCTACCACGGTGGAGCGAGCAGCAGCAACGTCGCGACCCGGACGACGCGCATGGCACCGAGCCAGGAGGCCGCCGCGATCCGGTGGGGGTCGATGGCCAGGACCATGTCGCTCGACGACATCGAGCGGGTGCAGCGGGACTTCGTCACCGCCGCCGTCCGCGCCCGCGACGTCGGCGCCGACATCGTCTATGTCTACGGAGCCCACGGCTACCTGCTGACCCAGTTCCTCTCCACGGCCACCAACCAGCGCACGGACGCCTACGGCGGCTCGCTGGCCAACCGCGCACGATTCCACGCCGAGACGCTTGAGCGGGTGCGCGAGGCGATCGGCGACGACTGCGCGATCGCCACCCGGATCTGCATCGACGGCCGCGACGGCGTGCCCGGGGTCCACGTCGACGACATGCTCGAGTTCGTGCGACTGGTCGATCCGCTCGTCGACCTGTTCGACGTGATCGTCGGGTCGTGGCCCGAGGACTCCGGCACGTCGCGCTACTACCCCGAGGGCCATCAGCTGCCGTGGTCGTCGCGCGTCCGGGAGGCGACGAGCACGCCGATCGTCGGCGTGGGCCGGTACACGAACCCCGACCAGATGGCCCAGGTCATCCGGTCGGGCGCCTTCGACCTGATCGGGGCGGCCAGACCGGCGATCGCCGATCCGTTCCTCCCCCGCAAGGTCGCCGAGGGCCGCCTGTCCGACATCCGTGAGTGCACCGGGGCCAATGTCTGCATCCTGCGCGAGGAGGGCTTCGGGCAGATCGGCTGCGTCCAGAACGCCACCGCGGGCGAGGAGTTCCGCCGCGGGTGGCACCCGGAGCAGGTCCCGCCCGCAGTCGATCCGGATCTGTCCGTGCTGGTGGTCGGGGCCGGACCGGCGGGCATGGAGTGCGCACTGGTGCTCGGCCGTCGCGGGTTCCACGCGGTGCACCTCGTCGACCAGGGGTCGCAGCTCGGCGGTCGTCTCACCTGGACCCGGGCGCTGCCGACCCTCGGCGACTGGGGCCGGATCACCGACTGGCGCGCGACGCAGCTCGCGGACCTCCCCAACGTCGAGGTGATCACCGGGCGCCGGCTGACCACGGCCGACGTGCTCGACTACGGGGCCGACATCGTGGTCGTGGCGACCGGCAGCCACTGGTCGGCCGCGGGCGACCAGCCGGGGCATGCACCCGGCATCGCCGGAGCCGTGGACTGCCTGACGCCCGAGTCGGTCATGGCCGGCGCGCGGCCGCGGGGACGCACGGTCGTCGTCTACGACTGCGACGGCTACTACGTGGCTCCCGGCATTGCTGAGCTGCTCGTCAGCGAGGGCTACGCGGTGCACCTGGTCACGACCCACGCCACCGTGTCGCCGCTGTCCGACGGAACGCTCGAGGGCCCGATGCTGCGCCAGCACCTCCACGACGTCGGCGTCACGATGCACACCGGCGTGACGCTGACGGAGTGGACGGAGCTCGGCGCCTCGGGGCGCACGCAGTTCGGCGACCCCGTCACCGTGGCGGCGGACGACCTCGTGCTCGTCACCCGGCAGGTGGCCGACGACGACCTGCATCGCGAACTGCTCGCGGACCCGACGGCACTGCGGGAGGCGGGCATCCGGGCCGTGCACCTGATCGGCGACGCGGCGTCGCCCCGGTGGATCTCGGAGGCGGTCTTCGACGGCCACCGGCTGGCGCGCGAGATCGACTCGGCCGACCCGTCGGTGCCGCTGCCCATGCTGCGGGAGCCGCCCGCCTGACACAATGGCGCCGACGCACAGGGCCCAGCAACGCATGGAGGACACATGGCTGACAGCAGCTTCGACATCGTCTCGAAGGTCGACCGCCAGGAGGCGGACAACGCCCTCAACCAGGCCGCCAAGGAGCTCGCCCAGCGCTTCGACTTCAAGAACACCGGCACGACGATCGAGTGGAAGGGCGAGCTCGGCGTCGAGATCACCTCGGGAACCGAGGAGCGCGCGAAGGCGGCCCTCGACGTCTTCCGCGAGAAGATCATCAAGCGCGGCCTCAGCCTGAAGTCGTTCGAGGCGGAGGATCCCCGGTCGTCGGGCAAGGAGTACAAGATCACCGGCACGTTCAAGGCCGGCATCAGCCAGGAGCAGGCCAAGAAGATCGGCAAGCTGATCCGCGACGAGGGCCCCAAGAGCGTGAAGACCCAGGTCATGGGCGAGGAGCTGCGCGTCACGAGCAAGAGCCGCGACGACCTGCAGGCCGTCCAGGCCCTGGTCAAGGGCGCCGACCTGGACTTCGCCGTCCAGTTCGACAACTACCGCTAGCCCCCGATGCCTCGTCACTTGTGGCGAGAAATCAGGTCTTAGAAGCGCCACAGCCGACGACGCATCGGGGCTAGGTGAGGGCGCGGCGCGACCTCAGAGCAGCGCGCACCTTGGCGATCGCGCGCTGCGGTATGCGCAGGTCGTCCGCGATCACCTCCACGACGTACCAGTCATGGGACCGCAGCAGGGTTCGCCGGGTCGCGTCGTAGCGCCGCTGCTCCTCGAGCCCGTGCACCTCCCCGTCGTACTCGATCGCGATCCGCCACTCCTCGTAGCCGAGGTCGCACCTCGCCAGGAACTGCCCCGCGTCGTCGCGGATGACCAGGTTCACCGACGGCGCCGGAAGCCCGTCACCCAGCATGATCATGCGGAGCCGTGACTCCTGAGGGGACTCGGCCCCGGCATCGAGCAGGGGCGCCACGTAGCGAGCCTTGACCTTGCCCGTGTAGCGCAGGCGCCGTCGGATGACCCGCTGCAGCTCGTCCGGGGTCACCATCCACCGGCGCATCGCCGCGTCGCCCACGGCCGCGAGGTCAGCGATCGACAGGTGCGCGGCAAGGTCGACGAAGGTGCGGGCCGGCGATGTGCACGGCAGCCCCTCCACCTCCACGCGCTCCGCGGGCACGATGTCTGCCTGCCGCGCTCGCACCCCCTCCCGACGCGCCCGGGGCGCACCATCGGGCACCATGAGCCACACGGGCCCCTCCTCGAGGCGGATCGGAATCGGCAGGCCCAGAAGCGTGGCCGCCGACGGGCCGCAGAAGACCGCGTCGTCGCGCGGCATCAGGGCCACGGCCTGCGTGCGCACGCCCATGGTCTGCGGGAGGTCGCGCGGAATCCGCAGTCCACGGCTCGGCATCGTGAACCTCGAGTGCCTCGCGCGGGATCGCGTCAGTCCGGCCCCGCCCTGCGCGTCCACGCGGAAGGGAGCGCCGACCTCCTCCTCGTCCATGGCCGAACGGTGGCGCAGGTCGCAGCGTCACGGTGAGGCCGAACTCGCGCTGGGGATGCCAGCCCGCGCGGCACGCGCCGGTGTGGACGACCAGCCCCGATGGCTCGTCACTCGTGGCGGGAAAAGCCCCTCCAGAATCGCCACGAGTGACGAGGCATCGGGGTTGAGGGGTGGTCAGGGGAGCCAGGACTCCAGCCGCTCGATGCCCTGCTGGAGCCCGGCACGGTCGGCGGCGCTGTAGTCGAACGCGGGACTCCAGTGCAGCGCGTCGAACGGGCAGACGTCCACGCAGATGCCGCAGTACATGCACAGCCCGTAGTCGATCGCGAACGCATCGAGC
>CALGTB010000185.1 GCA_937902285.1 uncultured Actinomycetes bacterium
CGGGAAGCGCTCGGCCCACGAGATGGTGCGCTCGGCACCGGCAAGCCCGTGAGCGCCGTTGATGTCGTAGGTGTAGGCGAGCTCGACTCCGGTCCTGGCCAGCGTGGCGGCCCGGCCCGCCGACAGTGCCTCGGCGACGCCGGCCGGGTCCATGCCGGCCATCAGGTGGCTGTCCGCCGTCACCGTCACCTCGGCATAGCGGACGTTCACGGCGGCCAGGTCGCGGCCGAGTCCCTCGACCAGTGCCTGGACGTCGTCGGGCGTACGGACCAGCTCGTTGACCGCCATGTAGACGCTGAGGAAGTGGTCGAAGTCGCGGAAGCGGTAGAACTCGCGCAGCTCGTCCTCCTCGAGCGGCAGCCCGGCCTCGGGGTATCGCCGCGAGAGCTCGAGGATCGTCGGCACGGAGGCTGCCCCCTGGAGGTGCACGTGCAGTTCAGCCTTCGGCAGCCCGGCCACGAAGGCCGCCATCTCGGGGGAGGTCGTCACCGCGCGACCCTACCGGCGGGAACGCGGCGGCGTCAGGCGACGTCGAACCCTGTGGCCGCGCCTGCGAGCCGCTTCCCTGACAGGAGACACCATGAAGCTCAGCCGCATCATCGCCCTCGCGGCCGCAGCACTGCTCATCCCCCTGCTCGCCGCATGCGGCGGCAGCGCCTCGGGCTCGTCCGAGTCGTCAGCTACGCCGGACGCCACGATCGGCGCCCAGCCCGCCGGCGGCGACCCTCTGGCCGGCACGTCCTGGGTGCTCACGGGCGGACTGTCGAAGGACGTGTCCGCGAGCGGCATCACGATCGAGTTCGCCGACAAGGACGTCTCCGGGAAGAGCGGCGTCAACACCTACTTCGGCGGCTACACCTCCGCCACGGACGGCACGCTGCAGTTCGACCCGCTGGCCAGCACGATGATGGCCGGCGACGAGGCCGCGATGGCGCTGGAGACCGAGTACCTGGCGGCACTGCAGAGCGCCTTCGGCTACACGATCGCGGACGGCACCCTCACCATCGTCGGGGCTGCCGACCAGGTGCTGACCTACTCCCAGAAGTAGCCGCCGCGTGGCTCCACCGGGGGGTTGGGGCGATTCGGGGGATCTCGAGGCCTCTAGTAGCATTGCGAGGCTTCCGGCGAAGGCCGCAAGGAACCACGCGGGAAGCGCGCCGCCTTAGCTCAGTGGTAGAGCAACGCACTCGTAATGCGTAGGTCCGGGGTTCAAATCCCCGAGGCGGCTCTATTGTGATGTCTCGGGACATCGTTGACAGGTGTCCAGCGTGATCGTTGACGCAGCCC
>CALGTB010000186.1 GCA_937902285.1 uncultured Actinomycetes bacterium
CGCCGGCCGCGTAGTCCGGCTGCGGGAACCGATGGGCATCCACGAGCACCTTGGGCGACCGGAATCCCCGGGACAGGAGGGCGAGCCCGGCCGCCGACCAGCCGATCCGGCCCGCGATCGCGAGCACGTCGCCGGGCCGCGCCCCGGATCGCAGCACCGGCTCGCGCCCGCCCAGGTCGCCCAGGGCCGTGACGCTGATGACGATCTGGGGCGCCTGCACGACGTCGCCGCCGACGAGGACCGCCCCGGCCAGGGCCGCCTCCTCGCGGATCCCCGCGGCACAGCTGATCGCCCAGGCGGCGGGCAGGTCTCCGGGGGTGCCCAGGCCCACGACGAGGGAGGTCGGGACCGCGCCCATCGCCGCGACGTCTGCCAGCGAGGCCGCGGCCGCCTTGCGTCCCACATCGATGGGCGTCGACCAGTCGCGCCGGAAGTGCACGCCCTCGACCAGCACGTCGCAGGTGATGGCGACCCGGCCGTCGGGTGCCGCCACGACCGCGGTGTCGTCGCCGGGTCCGACGATGACGACGCCGGTGCCCGACACCGGGCCCCCGGCGGTGAGCCGGTCGATGAGCCCGAACTCCCCGAGGTCCTCCACTGTTCCGCCACTGTCGCTGGTCATGGGCGCTAGTCTCGCAGGCATGACGGTGCAGGCGTATGTGCTCATCCAGACGGAGGTCGGCAAGGCCGCAACCGTCGTCCAGGCGATCCGCGAGATCAGCGGCGTGACCCTCGCCGAGGACGTCACCGGTCCCTACGACGTCATCGTGCGGGCCGAGGCCCGCACCATGGACGACCTCGGCAAGCTCGTCGTCGCGCGCATCCAGGCGGTGGCGGGCATCACCCGCACGCTGACCTGCCCCGTCGTCAACCTCTAGCGAGGCACGAGCCGCCGCTCCTAGACCGGCAGCCGCCGGCGCGGCACTAGTGCAGTCCGGTCCCCTTGCGCAGCGCATCGGCCACCAGCCGGTCGACGAGCTCCGGGTAGGCGACTCCGGTGGCCCCCCACATGCGCGGGTACATCGAGATGTCGGTGAAGCCGGGCATCGTGTTCACCTCGTTCAGGACGACCTCGCCGTCCGCGGTCACGAAGAAGTCCACGCGGGCCAGCCCGTCGCACGCGAGCGCATCGAAGGCGCGCACGGCCATCTCCTGGACCCTCGCCTCGATCCCCTCCGGGAGCTCAGCCGGCACGACGAGCGTCGCCGAGTCATCGAGGTACTTGGCCTCGAAGTCGTAGAAGTCATGGCGCTCGTTCACGATGATCTCCGCGCACCTGCTCGCGCTCGGCACGCCGTCGGGGCCGACCAGCACGCCGCACTCGATCTCACGGGCGTCGCGCACGGCGGCCTCGACGATGATGCGCGGGTCGTGCTTGCGCGCCGACTCGATGGCAGCACGCAGCTCGTCCGCCGAGCCCACCTTCACGATGCCGAGCGACGACCCGGCGCGCGCCGGTTTCACGAACACCGGGAGGCCCAGGCCCGCGACATCGCGCAGCACCTGGTCGGGGCCTGATCGCCACTGCCGGTCCGTGATGACGACGTAGCGTCCGACCTGCAGTCCGGCGCCCTCCAGGGCTGCCTTCATGAACCCCTTGTCCATGGCGACCGCCGACGACAGCACTCCGGAGCCCACGTAGGGCACGCCCACGGTCTCGAGCAGGCCCTGCACCGACCCGTCCTCGCCCCACGGTCCGTGCAGCACCGGGAAGACGACGTCGACGTCGAGGCACTCCGACAGCACGGCCGACGGCGCATGCGAGGAGACCTCGGGAAGGCGCTCCCCCTCGGTGAGGATCCCCAGGCCTCCGTCGGCGGCCCGCACCCACCGGCCGTCACGTCCGATGCCGACCGCCGTCACGGCATATCTCGCCGGATCCAGGGCCGCCATGATCGAGCGGCCGCTGATGCAGGAGATCGAGTGCTCGCTGCTGCGGCCCCCGAGCAGGACGGCCACGCGGATCCGGTTCACAGCACGACCGTATCCCCCGTGACCGGCCGCCGCGGCTAGGGTCATCCCGTGTCCACCGCCGCCCGCGAGCCGTCCGAGCGACGCCCCCTGCACATCGACACGGTCGTCGTCAGCGCCGGCCGGCCCGAACCCGGCCCCGACCGGCCGCTGAACACCCCCATCGTGCCCGCATCGGCCTTCCACGCCGGTGGCTCCATCGAGTACGCGCGCGAGAGCGCGCCGACGACCGAGGCCCTGGAGTCAGCCCTCGGGGCGCTCGAGCACGGCACCGCGGTCGCCTTCTCGTCGGGCATGGGCGCGGCCAACGCGATGATGGACCTCGTGCCCATGGGCGCCGTGGTCGTCGCCCCCAGCGCCGCCTACACCGGCGTGGCGGTACGGCTCCGCGAGTTGTCGGCCATCGGGCGCATCGACCTGCGCATCGTCGACGCCGACGACACCGCCGCGGTCACGACGGCCTGCACCGGCGCCTTCCTGCTCTGGCTCGAGTCGCCGACCAACCCGCTGCTGCAGGTCGCCGACCTGCCAGCCTGCATCGAGGCCGCCCACGCCGCGGGCGCCCTGGTCCTCGTCGACAACACGTTCGCGACCCCGATCCTCCAGACGCCCCTGACCCTGGGTGCCGACGTGGTGCTGCACAGCGTGACGAAGTCCCTCGGCGGGCACTCCGACCTCCTCATGGGGGCCCTGGTCGCCCGCGATCCCGACCTGGCCGAGCGGCTGCGCGTCCGCCGGGTCCTCCTCGGTGCGGCACCGGGCGCCTTCGACTGCTACCTCGCACTGCGGGGCATCCGCACCCTGGCGCTGCGCGTCGAGCGGGCCCAGGAGACAGCGCGGCGCATCGTCGGGCTGCTCGACGGGCATCCCGCCGTGTCCCGGGTCCGCTACCCGGGCTTCGGAACCCTGGCCTCGATCGAGCTGTCGGGGGGCCTGCAGGCCGCCGACGACCTCTGCTCGTCCGTCAGGGTGTGGACCTTCGCGACCAGCCTGGGCGGGGTGGAGTCGCTCCTGGAGCGCCGTCGCCGCTGGCCGCTGGAGGCGAGCACGGTGCCCGACGACCTCGTGCGACTGTCCTTCGGCATCGAGTCGGCGGACGACCTCTGGGCCGACCTCGACGCCGCCCTGACGGGCACGCTCCCGGCCTAGCCGAGCGCCGGTCAGCGGCCGGCTACTCGGACAGCCTGCTCTCGCCCTTCGTGTCGCGGCTCATGAACGCCGACGCCATCATCCGCGGGGACTGTCCGTGGTGCACCACCTGGACGACCTGCTCGGTGATGGGCATGTCGACCCCATGGGCCCGGCCGAGGTCGAGGATCGGCTGGCAGCTCTTGAACCCCTCGCACGTCTGCTTCGTCGCCGCGATGGTCTCCTCGACCGTCAGGCCCCGCCCGAGGTTCACGCCGAAGGTGCGGTTGCGCGACAGCGACGACTGGCAGGTGGCCACCAGGTCGCCGACCCCCGCGAGCCCCTGGAAGGTCAGTGGATCCGCGCCCAGCGCAACCCCGAGCCGCGCCATCTCGGCCAGTCCCCGGGTGATGAGCGAGGCCTGCGAGTTCTCGCCCAGGCCCATTCCCACCGCGATGCCGTTCGCCAGGGCGATGACGTTCTTCACCGCGCCCCCGATCTCGGTGCCGATGACGTCGGTCGTCCAGTAGGGCCGGAAGTAGTCGGTGGTGCAGGCGTCCTGGAGACGCTGGGCGCTCTCCCTCTCCGGCGACGCGACCGTCGTGGCCGCGGGCTGCCGTTCGGCGATCTCCCGTGCCAGGTTGGGACCGGAGACGACGGCGACCCGCATGGGGTCCACGCCGGCGGCCTCCGAGATCACCTGGCTCATGCGCTTGGTGGTGCCGAGCTCGATGCCCTTCATCAGGCTGACGAGGACCGCGTCGCCCTCCACGCCGCCGCTCCAGTCGCCGAGGTTGGCCCGCAGGACCTGGGCCGGCACGGCCAGCACGACGATGGACGCATCGGCCAGCGCCTCGCCCGGGTCGGTCGTGGCGGTCACGCGGTCGGGGAGGTCGATGCCCGGGTGGTAGCCCTCGTTGCGATGCCGGACGTTGATGTCGGCGGCCACCTCGGGCGACCGGCCCCAGATGACGACGTCGCTGCCCGCGTCCGCGAGCACCATGCCGAAGGCCGTCCCCCATGAGCCGCTGCCCATGATCGCCACGCGGGTCATCGGTTCTCCATCCGTCGTCGTGCGCTCCCGGTCCGGCGGTCGGCATCCGCCGGGTGGCCCATTGTGCCGATCATGATGCGGGATGGTCCGGCGCGACAGGCCCCGGCCCGTCGGGGTGGCGGCGGAACACCATCCGGGTGGCCGGCGGCGTCTCCCCCCGCAGCGCCGCCTCGAGGTCGGTGATGGCGTCCATCAGGCGTTCGGTGCCCTCCGCGAGAGTGCTGGCGTCGGCCGGTCGTCCGGCGAGGTCGCTGAGGTCGATGGGATCGCCCACGGCGATGTGGATCGTCTTGCGGGGCAGGATCCTGAACTCCTTGACGTACGGCCGCATCACTGCCTGCGTGCCCCAGTGGACAAGGGGAAACAGCGGCCTGCCCGAGGCCAGGGCCAGGCGCACGGCGCCGGTCTTGCCCGACATCGGCCACAGCCCGGGGTCCCGCGTCATCGTGCCCTCCGGGTAGACGACGACGCAGTCGCCGCGGTCGAGCGCGGTGAGGGCGTCACGGATGGCCGACGAGGCATCGGCGCTCTCCCGGTAGACCGGGATCTGGCCTGCGTGGGAGATGATCCGGCCGAACACCGGCACCCGGAACACGGACTCCTTGCCCAGGAATCGCGGGGGGCGGTCGGCCTCCCACAGGGCGTACGCCACGACCGGCGGGTCGAACCAGGAGACGTGGTTGGGGGCGACGATGATCCCGCCCTCGGCATCCGTGAGCCTCTGCGTGCCGCTGAACTCCCACGTCACCATGGTCCGCATGAAGGGCCAGATGAGGAACACCGCGAGGCGGAACGAGAACCCCAGCGGCTGGCGACGACGCACCCGCGGCAACCTGCCCACACGACCTCCCTCCGACTCCAGCGAGACTAGCCCGAATCGACTCCCGAGGGGCCGCAGTGGGCGCACCCCGACGACCCCCCTCCGCGGACCGCACGCCGCACGGTTGGATGGCGGGATGACAGCGAGCGCCCGTCCCGCCTGGACGGTGGTCATGCCGGTCAAGACCCTGTCCACCGCCAAGTCGCGCATGGACCCCGACGGCGGGGGCGCGGGGGGCATCCTCGCGCTCGCGTTCTTCCGCGACACCGCTACCGCCGTGCTGGCCTGCCGCCGGGTCGGCGAGGTGGTGGTGGCGACGGCCGACCCCGTCATCGCCCGCGACGCCGGCGAGCTCGGGTGCAGGGTGGTGGACGACTCCGCGCATCCGGGCATCAACGCGGCCGCCTCGTGGGCGGCATCGCAACGGACCGGCACCGGGCCCGTGGCCGTCATCGTGTCCGACCTGCCCTGCCTCACCGCGGAGGCGCTCGAGGCCGTGCTCGACTCGGCGGACGGACTGCCGGCCTCGTTCCTGCCCGATGCCGACGGCAGCGGCACGACCATGTGGCTGGTCACCGACGGATCGGCGATCGCTCCCCTGTTCGGGCCGGGCTCGGCCGCGGCCCACGCGGCGGCCGGCGCGCACGACCTGACGGCCGTCGCGGACGACCTGGCGTCCCTGCGTCCGGCTCGCCGCGACGTCGACACCGAAGCCGATCTCGTCGATGCGCGCCGCCTCGGCGTAGGGCCGAACACCCGCGCCGCGCTGGGCGAGGCACCTGCGTCGCACCTCGTCATCGTCACCGCCCTCGGTCGCCGGGACGATGGCCGCCTGGACGTCGCCGATGAGCAGGGCCGCCGTCACGCCGTCGACTGGGAGACGGTCACCGCGGCCGGCTTCCTCGACGTCCGCCCCGGCCAGCGCCTCGTGCTCGACGCGAGCGCGACGCCCTCCGTGCGGCTGCCCTGACGCCTGGCTAGGGGGCCGGGAACTCCTGGACCAGCGGCGGACCCGGCCTGTGCCGCGTCATGACGGCCCGGGCGCCGGCCTCGTAGGTGTTCCATCCGCCGGTCCACCCCTGGCCGCGCAAAGTGAGGCGGGTCGTGAGGTCTCCCGAGAGCCAGTCCCAGCGCGCCGTGCCGCTGACCGGCAGGTCGGAGTACAGGCGGACCGCCTCCAGCCGCAGGGTCACGACGCTGCCGCCGGAGTACGACCATGAGCCCCCGCGCAGACCGAGCCCGGCGTACCCGGCCGCCTGGCTCGTGCGATCGATCACGTCGGCGACCGTCTGGGCGGCGGCGACACCGATGGGCAGCCGCCGGGCGGTGGCCGGGTAGCCCGGCATCGTCCGGATCGGGGGGACGGCCGTCGCGCAGTCGATGCCGGTGCCGGCGAGGACAGCGCGCGGGTCGCGCACGAAGTCGCGCACCAGCCGGGACGCGCAGCCCTCCACATCCCCCAGGGCCGTCACGTGCAGGGCGTTGGCAATGACCACCTGGCGCGAGCGCGCGAACTGGCTGGCCACGAGCGCTCCCTCGGCGACCGTGGTGATCGTGTCGAGCTCGCCCGAGAGGACCAGGGCCGGAACATCCGGGTACGAGCCACCGTTCGGTGCCGGATCTCGGTCCGCATCGGGGCGGATGCCGGGCCAGGTCAGGCAGTCGGACTGCTCGGACCAGCTCGAGCCGAGGTACTCGCCGATGGCGAACGGGGCGTAGAGCCCCGCATCGCTCCGCTCCTGCTGCCGGACGGCCGTGGCGAACTGCGCCCGGCGGTCACGGGGAGCCGACTCCATCGAGTACAGCTGCGGGTAGTCGTGGCACGACACCCCCAGGCTCGCGCCCGGGCTGTACTGCCTCGCCGGGGTCGGGCCCTCGGTCGAGAACTCGTACTCGGCCACGAGGCGCCCCAGCGGCAGCCAGTCGCCGGCCAGGGCAGCCCTCAGGGACGCGTCGAGCTCGCGGTAGGTGGCCGGCACGTAGGTGCCGTTGAACGCGACCTCGACCAGGGACTCGGCGGTGATCACCACGCGGTGACGTCGGTCGTCGGCGCCCGGAGCGACGACGACGGCTGGCCGGGTCCGTGCGATGGCGAGCACTCGCTCGAGCCGGCCGACGGTGCTCCCCCTCCTCTCCTCGCAGTCCGGAGAGCGCGCGCAGACGACGCCGAGCGATCGACGGAGGGCCGGTGCCTGGGTCGGGTACCAGGCCGTCTCCCCCGTCACGGGATAGGCGCCGTCGAGAACCAGACCCTGCACGAGGCCCGGATGGCGTCCGGCGAACACCTGGGCGAGGTAGGTGCCATAGGAGTCCCCGTAGACGATCGCGGGTCCGACTCCGAGCGCATCGATCAGGGCCGCGAGATCGTCCGCGGCGAGCGAGCTGCCGAGCAGGCCCGCACGCGGACCCAGGCTCTCGCCGCACGACCGCACTGCCCGCTCGAAGGCCCGTCCGGCCGTGTCGAGCCCCGCGCACCGGACCGGCATGGATCGGCCCGTCCCGCGGGCGTCCATCAGCAGCAGGGCCCGGTCGCCGAGAACCGGGCCGAGCATCTCGACGTACGACGGGCCGCTGTCGATCCCGCCGTAGCCGGGGCCGCCCTCGAGGGCGACCACCGGGATCTGCGTCATCGACGCCTCCGCGGGCAGCACCACTGCGAAGGCGAGCGGGAAGGCTCCCAGCGCCGGGTTCTGCGGATCCCAGTTCCGCGGAAGCACCCCGCACCACGCCTGTCGTCCCACGACGTCGACGACGTTGCACGCCGCCACGGTCAGCGTGCCGATCACACGCGTGCTCGCGGCAGACCGGTCCTGGTGGGCTGGTACCCCCAGAGCGCCGCTCGGCGACAGGCCCGCCAGCAGGAGCGCTCCGGCCACGACGGCAGGCAGTCGGCGCAGCGCGGCACGGCGGGGACCCATGGACGGATTGTGCAATGACACGGCCCCCCGCCAGATGGCGAGGGGCCGTGTCATGGGAGCACGGAGGCTCCGAGAGCGGGACTACTTCTTGGCGACGGCCTTCTTGGCCGGTGCCTTCTTCGCGGGAGCAGCCTTCTTGACCGGTGCGGCCTTCTTCACCGGCGCGGCCTTCTTCGCGGGAGCAGCCTTCTTGACCGGTGCGGCCTTCTTCACCGGCGCGGCCTTCTTCGCGGGAGCAGCCTTCTTGACCGGTGCGGCCTTCTTCGCCGGCGCCTTGGCGACGATCTTCTTGGCGCCCGACACGACTGCCTTGAACTCCGCGCCCGGACGGAACTTCGGAACCTTGGTGGCCTTGATCTTCACGGTCTCGCCGGTGCGGGGGTTGCGGCCGAGGCGGGCCTTGCGCGCCTGGCTCTCGAACACGCCGAGGCCGCTCAGGGCGACCCGCTCGCCGCGCACGACGGCCTTCTTCGTCTCGTCGAGGAACGCCTCGACGATGTCGCTGACCTCGCGCTTGCTCAGCTCGACGCGCGCAGCAACGGCGTCAATCAGTTCTGCCTTGTTCACAGTAAAAACCCCTCCGGAGGGTGTCAGAGCCGGCCGGACGGCCGGTAGGGCAAACCTAGCCCCCGACCATGCCCCATGGGAAACGGCGCGCCGGTGAATCCCGTTGTCCCGCAACGGGATTCACTCGCGCATGACGGCGGAGTGACCTACGTCACCGAGGTCGTGGTCGGCTTGAAAGCGGGGCGGGTCTGCTCGAATCGCGTGATGTCCGCCTCGCTCTGCATCGTGATGCCGATGTCGTCCAGGCCCTCCATCAGGCGCCAGCGCACGTAGTCGTCCACATCGAACGCTGCGACGATGTCCCCGGCCCGCACCTCGCGGCTCTCGAGGTCGACGGTCACCTCGAGCTGGGGGTCGGCCTCCACGGCCGTCCACAGCTGCTCGATGACCTCCTGCGGCACCTGGGCGGTGAGGAGTCCCCCCTTGCCCGAGTTGCCCCGGAAGATGTCGGCGAAGCGCGACGACAGCACCACGGCGAACCCGTAGTCCTGGAGCGCCCAGACGGCATGCTCGCGCGACGAGCCGGTGCCGAAGTCGGGGCCGGCGACGAGGATCGTGGCCCCCGCATGCTCGGGGCGGTTCAGCACGAACTCCGGATCCTTGCGCCAGGCCGCGAAGAGCCCGTCCTCGAATCCGTGCCGGGAGATCCGCTTGAGGTACTCGGCGGGGATGATCTGGTCGGTGTCGACGTTGCTGCGGCGCAGCGGTACGGCGGTGCCGGTGTGCACGATGAACGAGTCCATGGTGTCCTCCTCGATCTCAGGCGACGGGTGTCAGGTCGACGGGAGCGGTGAGGCGCCCGGTCACGGCACTGGCAGCAGCCACCGCGGGTGACACGAGGTGCGTCCGCCCGCCCGGGCCCTGCCGGCCTTCGAAGTTGCGGTTGGACGTCGAGGCGCTGCGCTCGCCGGGCGCGAGCTTGTCCGGGTTCATGGCCAGGCACATGGAGCAGCCGGCCTCGCGCCACTCCGCGCCGGCCGCCGTGAAGACCTCACCCAGGCCCTCCTGCTCCGCCTGCATCTTCACGCGAACGGATCCCGGGACGATCAGCATCCGGACGGACTCGCTGACGCGGCGGCCCCTCAGCACCTCGGCCACCGCGCGCAGGTCCTCGATGCGGCCGTTCGTGCAGGAGCCGACGAAGACCGTGTCCACGGCGATGTCCGTGAGCGCCATCCCCGGCGCGAGGTCCATGTACTCCAGGGCCCGCTCGATGGCGATCCGCTCGACGTCGTCCGCCGCATCGTCGGGGGACGGCACCCGCGAGGTCAGCGGAAGTCCCTGGCCGGGGTTGGTCCCCCAGGTGACGAACGGGCTCAGGGAGGCAGCGTCGATGACGACCTCCGCATCGAACACGGCGTCGTCGTCGGTGGGCAGCGTGCGCCAGTACGCGATCGCGGCCGCCCATTCGTCGCCCGCGGGCGCATGCGGCCGGCCCTCGAGGTAGTCGAACGTCGTCTGGTCGGGGGCAACCATGCCTGCGCGGGCTCCGGCCTCGATCGACATGTTGCACAGCGTCATCCGGCCCTCCATCGACAGGGACCGGATCGCCGAGCCGCGGTACTCCAGGACGTAGCCCTGGCCTCCGCCCGTCCCGATCCTGGCGATCACCGCGAGCGTCACGTCCTTGGCTGTGACGCCTGCGGGCAGGTCTCCCTCGACCGTGATGGCCATCGTCTTGAAGGGCTTGAGCGGCAGCGTCTGGGTGGCCAGCACGTGCTCGACCTCGCTGGTGCCGATCCCGAAGGCGAGGGCGCCGAAGGCGCCGTGGGTGGACGTGTGCGAGTCGCCGCAGACGACCGTCATGCCCGGCTGCGTGAGCCCGAGCTGCGGTCCGACCACGTGCACGATGCCCTGCTCGATGTTGCCGAGCGAGTACACCGGAACGCCGAACTCCGCGCAGTTCACGCGGAGGGCGTCGACCTGGGCCTTCGACACGGGGTCGGCGATGGGCAGGGTGATGTTCTGCGTGGGGACGTTGTGGTCCTCGGTCGCGAGCGTCAGATCGGGGCGCCGCACGGGCCGGCCGGTCGAGCGCAGGCCGTCGAACGCCTGGGGGCTGGTCACCTCGTGCACGAGATGAAGGTCGATGTACAGCAGGTCCGGCTCGCCCTCGGCCCGCCGGACCACGTGGTCCTCCCAGACCTTCTCCGCCAGTGTGCGTCCCATGCGCCCTCTCCCGCCTGCCCCGTGTCCTTGACATCCGCCTTGACATCTCAATATATGAGACGCAAGTA
>CALGTB010000187.1 GCA_937902285.1 uncultured Actinomycetes bacterium
CGGGCTGCGCGACGACCTCGACCCGGGCGCCGTACCCACGTGGGCGGCCTTCGCCGCCGCCGTCGCGCAACCGTTGGGGTGACTCATGGAACGCGAGGGTCAGAGCCGCCGAGGCAGTCGGCGTAGCAGGCGGACGGGGGCCTTGCCCGGCATTCGGGGGATGAACGCCCCGCGCTGATCGATGAGGCGCTGCACCTGTTCAACGATCGCGCTGACATCGACGGAGGAGTGCTCGTCCTGCTGCTGCGAGGCGAGGTGGTCAAGTCCGCGTGCGGCCGCGAGGTTCTGGAAGATCTCATTGATCGTCGGGGGCAGGGGTGGCTTGATCTCGAGGACGGCGCTCCCCCTCCTCATCCAGACCATGTTGGCCAGCCCAGCACCGTGCTGCGCGACGAGAATGTCCGTGGCGGCAAGGGCCGAGACCTGCTGCGCGGGCGAGAGCGCTGCCGTGTCGAGAAGCTGCACGGTGCCGAGCCGCTCCAATTGCGTGGCGATGTCCTCCGTGTTCGGCAGTGAGCGCCACGCTGCTCCCGAGCTGTACGTCTCCGAGGCTGCCGAGAGGTAGAAGTCGGGACTCGGAGCTCGATGCAGGACAGTGATCCTGCGTTGGCTCGTGTCGTGATCTGCAGGGGATTCGCCAACTCGTGGAACAACGGCGCTGACGAACTCGTCAAGGGCTCGTCGATGAAAGCGTGTCGGATCGTCCCATCCGTGGAGAACCTGCATCGTCTGACGGCGTGTGAGAACGCGTTGCAGCATAACCCCGGGGGGCATGTAGGTGAGCTCCGTATCAGGGCGCAGCAGGGAGAACCAAGGGTTCATCGGGCCGCAGTCGCGCACGCTGAAGGCCGTGGTCCCCGTCCTCTGCTGCCACACGACCAGAGGCATGAAGTACCCGAGGAAGAAGTGGTAGAAGTGCTCGACGGAGCCCTGCCATTGGGCGGGCACCACCATGACCTCCTGGATGCGCCACTTCTTTCGAACCACGCCGCTTCCGCTCCCTTCGACTTCCGGCATGCTAGCGGCTCCTCATGATCGATCACGTCACCGGTTGACATCCACTGCGCCGCGAGGCAGGGCACCGCGGTCGCCGCGTCGGTAGACTCCACCTGTGCACAACAGGACCCTCGTCGCCATCCCGGCGTGGAACGAGGAGGGGTCTATTGGCGAGGTGATCACGTCCGTGCGCGAGCACCGGCCAGACGCTGATGTTCTGGTGGTCAATGACGGATCGTCTGACCGAACCGGCGAAGTCGCCCGGGCTGCAGGGGCCACCGTTGTGTCCCTGCCATTCAACGTGGGGGTGGGCGGGGCGATGCGCACCGCCTTCCTGTACGCCCACCGCGAGGGCTACGGCTCCCTCGTCCAGGTCGATGCCGATGGCCAGCACGACCCGGCCGACCTGGAGCACGTCCTCAACGGACTTGCGGAGGCCGACGTCGTGGTTGGCACGCGCTTCCACCCCGCTTCCACGTACTTCGTGGGTGGCCCTCGGCGCTGGGCGATGCGCCTGCTCGCCCTGAGCCTGAGCCGAATGAACCGGGGCCGCATCTCCGATCCCACGTCGGGCTTCCGTTCCGCAGGTCCGCGCGCGATCGAGCTCTTTGCGGTGCAGTACCCGGCCGACTACCTTGGCGACACCGTTGGCTCCCTAGCGATCGCGATCCGGCACGGGCTAGTCATCCACGAGACTCCGGTGACGATGTACTTCCGGCAGACCGGCCGGCCCAGCAAGAACGCGGTGTGGTCGGCCCTCTACCTCGGTCGCGCGACGCTGGCGATCATCGCCACGAGCCTCAACCGCGGATACACGCTACGCGGGGACCAGTCGTGACTGCTCAGCTCCTTGGAGCCAGTGCGGCCATCATCACCTTTGTCTTCGTCTTCAGCCTCCTTCGGCGCGGCGTCCTGCGCGAGAAGTACGCCGTGCTCTGGCTGTTCTTCTCGGGGGCGGCGCTGTTCTTTGCCGTCTTCCCCGGAGCCTTGGTGTGGATCAGCGCGGTGCTCGGAGTAGCCGAACCGGTCAACCTCCTGTTCTTCGTCACCGTCGTCCTGCTGATCCTCGTCAGCGTCCAGCTGAGCTACGAGCTCAGCCGACATGAGGCACGAATCCGCCGGCTGGCGGAGGAGATCGCGCTGCTGACGCAGCAACTCAAGGACCAGCAGCGCGATGGCGACTGACGAGCCGCTCCTGCTCATCGCCTTCAACCGACCCGACGACCTCGCCCGGCTGATCGACCGACTGCGCGACGTCGCCCCCTCCCGGGTGTTCGTGGCGGTCGACGGTCCGCGCGAGGGCAACGCGCGCGACGCGGAGACCGTGGCGCGCACGCATGACGCAGTCTCGGCGATCGACTGGCCGTGCGAGGTGACCACCCTGTTCCGTGAGGAGAACCTCGGCTGCGGTCGCGCGGTCAGCTCGGCGATCACCTGGTTCCTCGACCACGTGGAGCGCGGCATCATCCTCGAGGACGACCTGCTGCCCGACCCCTCCTTCTTCCCGTACTGCACCGAGCTGCTCGACAGGTACGAGAACGACGATCGCGTGCTCGCGGTGTCGGGGTGCAACTACGTCCCGCCGTCGGCCATCTCCGCGCACGGCGCCTACCGGTTCTCTCAGGTGCCGCACATCTGGGGCTGGGCCACGTGGCGGCGGTCGTGGACGGCCTACCGGCTCGACATCACCGGCTGGCGCGCGGCCCTGCCGTTCACGCGACGCTGGCGCGCGATGGGCGGCTCCCCGGCGAGCGTCGCCTACTGGTCGACACTGTTCGACCTGCTGGCGCGACGCCAGATCGACACGTGGGACGGCCAGCTGGTCTTCGCCGCCATGCGCAGCGGCATGCTCACCGCCACTCCCAACGTCAACCTCGTCGAGAACACCGGCTTCGGCGCCGACGCCACCCACACCGTGCGTCGACCGGACTACATCAGGCCGGTGCAGTCCATCGCCCTGCCTCTGGCACCGGTCGACGTCGCGATCGACGAGTCCGCCGACAGGTGGACGCGGCGCCATGTGTTCGAGGCCACGATCCCCGGCATGGCCCGGCAGGCGGCGCGATACGTTAGGCGTCGTCGCGGGAGGTCAGCATGACAATTGCCAAGGGCCGAGCGCTCGTCACCGGGGGAGCCGGCTTCATCGGCTCGCACCTGTGCGAGCGTCTCCTCGACGACGGATACGACGTTCTCTGCGTCGACAACTACTACTCGTCGACCAAGGACAACATCGCGCACCTGCTTCCCAACCCGCGGTTCGAGGTGCTGCGCCACGACATCACCTTCCCGCTCTACGTCGAGGTCGACGAGATCTACCACCTGGCCTGTCCTGCGTCGCCCATCCACTACCAGCGCGATCCGGTGCAGACCACCAAGACCGCGGTGCACGGGTCGATCAACATGCTGGGCCTGGCCAAGCGCACGGGCGCCAAGATCCTGCTGACGTCGACCTCGGAGGTGTACGGCGATCCGCTGGTCCACCCTCAGACCGAGGACTACTGGGGCAACGTGAACCCGATCGGCCCCCGCGCCTGCTACGACGAGGGCAAGCGGGCCGCGGAGACGCTGTTCTTCGACTACAACCGGCAGCACGGCCTGCGCATCAAGGTGGTGAGGCTGTTCAACACCTACGGCCCCCGCATGCACCCGCACGACGGGCGCGTGGTGTCGAACTTCGTGGTCGGCGCACTCACGGGGCAGCCGCTCACCATCTACGGCGAGGGCCAGCAGACCCGCTCGTTCTGCTACGTCGACGACCTGATCGACGGGCTGGTGGCGATGATGGCCTCGCCCGACGACGTCACGGGCCCGATCAACCTCGGCAACCCCGGCGAGTTCACCATCGCCGAGCTCGCGGCCGAGGTGATCAGGCAGGTGGGCACCGACCCCGGCATCACCTACCACCCGCTTCCCACCGACGACCCGGTGCGCCGGCAGCCCGACATCACCCGCGCGAAGACGATCCTCGGTTGGCAGCCTGAGGTGCCCCTGGCCGAGGGGCTGACCCGCACGATCGACTACTTCCGCGGCTCCCTGCCCGACTGATGGTCGGCACGGTGCTCGTCCTCGCCACCTGGCTGGCGAGCGTGATCGGCATCGTCGCGCTGGGTCTGCCCCTGGCCCGGCTGGCCGGCCCGGGCCAGCCGCTCGGCACGGTGCTCAGGTCGTCGCTGTGGTGGGGGCTGCTGGTCGCGGCACTCCTCATCCTCGTTCTCAACCTCGTGGTGCCGCTGCGCAGCCCGACCGCCGCCTGGGTCGTCGTGGGTGCCGTCGTCGTCCTCGGCGTCCTCGGGATCGCGGGGCTGAGGCGCGATGGCCGGCCGATCGGACTCGGCGTCCGCGGACGCTGGTGGGTGGTGCTGGTCCTGGCCGCCATGGTGCTGGCGATCGGCTACCTCGCGGTGTCGGCCCTGGGCCCGGTCACCAACTACGACAGCGGCCTGTACCACCTGGGGGCGATCCGCTACGCGGGCGAGTACGCCACCATCCCAGGCCTCGCGAATGTCTACTTCCCCTTCGGCTACGGCAACAGCGTGTTCCCTGTGGCGTCGTTCCTCGGCAACGGCCCGTGGGATGGCGAGGGGTTCCGGCTGTTCAACGGCCTCCTCATCGCGCTCATGGCGGCAGACGCCGCACTGCGGCTGCTGGCCCGGCGTCACGGCGTGGGCACCTACGTCATGCTCGTCGGACTCGTGGCGGCCTGGGTCCCGCTGGTGGCGCTCGCCGACTACTGGGTGACCAGCCCGACCTCGGACTCGGCGGTGCTCGTCCTCACCGTGGTCGCCTGCGCCTACCTGTCGGACGCCGTCGCGGGCGGGCGATCGTGGCTGGCGAGCGGCGCGGTGTCGTTCGTCGTGTCGCTCGTCCTGGTCTCCATGCGGCCCCTGATGGGCTTCTTCGCCGCGGCCGTCCTCCTCGTCCTCGTCGTCCGTGCTGTGGTGGTTCGTCGTCGTCAGTCCCAAGGGACCGGCTCGGCCGTGGTGTGGACGATGATCGCGCTCGCGGCGGTGACCGTGGCCGCCGTGCAGACCGTGCGCGACTACCTGCTCAGCGGCTGGCTCCAGTACCCATTGGCGGTCCTGCCCTTCGATGTGGCGTGGCGCGCACCGGACCCGTCGGACGCGACGCGTGCGACCCTCGGCACCGCTCGCGACCCGAGCGGCCTGTGGAGCGCCGCCGACGGGTGGGCATGGGTTCCGTCGTGGTTCGGGCGACTTCCCTCGCAGTGGGAGACCTACGCCGTGCTCGCCCTGCTCGCCGCGGCCGTGGGCGCGGTGGTGGTCGCCCGGGTCCTCACGGGGCGCTGGCTGCGTCGCGCCGTCCTGCTCGCCCTGGCGCCGAGCGCGGTAACCGTGGTCGTGTGGTGGGTGGCGACGCCGCCGTCCTTCCGGTTCATCTGGGGACCGCTCTTCATGCTCGCCTGCGTTCCGCTCGGCTGGGCCTTGCACACGGTGGCCACCTCGTCCCGGCAGCCGTGGGCTGCGCGCATCGATCCCGTGCTGTCGGTGGCCGTCGCTACGGCCGTCGTGGTGCTGGTCGGCTACTGCACCGTCTTCCGCCTCGACGTCGGAGCGGCCACCGTCCCGCGCACCATGTCGATCGGGCCGATCACGCTGGGGTACTCGGTGGCCCCGGTGCCGGAGGTCGCGACGGAGCCGCATCCGGCGCAGGGCGGCATCGTCCTGCTCGTGCCGGTGGGTGACGACCTGTGCTGGGACGTGTGGCCGCTGTGCGTGGGATCGCTGCCGGTCAGCGTCAGTCCGCGCGGTCCGTCACTCCAGGACGGCTTCACTCCCTAGCCATCACGCCTGTCAGTGAGGGCGTCCAAGCCAGCCGTGCCGTCTCGGGTAGGTGCGTGCGGCCTCGGCGTAGGCCCTGGCCCTGACGAGGGCGGACCGGAATGCCTCGGCCGGAAGGGCGATGGACTCGTCGCGATGACCGGAGGCCACGGCCGCCTCCTCGGCGAATGACGACTCCGCGAAGTACACCAGCCGCTGGGCCCGCCCCAGCAGCCTCCAGTCCACGAGGGCGGCGTGCTCGCTGCCCGCGGTCGACCTGTCGAACTGGGTGTGGCCGGCGGACCAGGGGTCGAGCCCGAGGCCACGGATCGTCGTTGTCCACTCGTCGCGCGCGCGGGGGGAGTCGGCAGCGACGAAGACCGACGTGAGCCCCGAGTCCCGGGCGGCCCGCGTCAGCGCCTCGCGCACGGCCCGGTCCGACGGCGACTGGTGGGCGCGATCGGTGTAGCGCAGGTGCAGCGCGATGAACGGCTGGCGCCCGTCGACGAGCTCCGCGGCGGCCGCCTCGATCGGGGCAGCGAGGCGCAGCCGTGCGTAGAACTCGTGGCGCAGGCTGCGGAACGGCTCCTGCCACTGCGCCTCGTCGGACCCGTCGTCGGGCAGGAAGAACTTCCCTCCGGCTGCGATGACGAGGCTCTCGGCGTCGGGGTGGCCGGCCATGGCCGAGCGCAGGGGCTCCATGAAGTGCTGCTCGCCACGGTCATAGCCGGCGAGCAGGATCTGGCGGCGAGCATCGTCGATCGAGAGGTACTGCGGAACGGCGGGCCGCCGGGCACCGAACTGGTCGTGGGCCTGCTCGGGCGACAGCACGTGCGGGGCGCAGAACTCCTCGGACAGCACAGCGCTCGCGGGCACCGGTGCGACGGCCTCGGGCTCCCAGCACACGGACAGCTGCGCGCCCAGCCGGTCGGCCAGGATGGCGCTGCTGGCGATCGACTGCAGCCGGTTGATGTAGCCGCTGAGGGGGAACAGCAGGATGCGGCGCACGATGCATCCTAGATCGGGGGCTTCGACACGGGTCATAGGATCGACGGGTGCGGGCCGCCTTCGATGAGCAGATCTTCGCGGCACAGCACTACGGCGGGATCTCACGTCTGTTCGCCGAACTGGCCCGGCAGTTCATCGGCGATCCCGGCCTCGGGGTCGACCTGAGCCCGCTCGACGCGCCTGTCGTCAACCGCTACCTGCTCGATGATCCGGTGCTGCGGGCACGCCTTGCCGTCACGGAGGCAGGAAGCTCGATCAGCGCCCTGGCCCGCTACTTCACGCACACCCGGCCGCGCGCGCGGGTCGACGTCCTCCACAACACCTTCTACCTGCCGCACGGGCTGGCCGGCTATCCGGGGGCGCGCCGCGTGGTCACCGTGCACGACATGATCCCCGAGCTCATGCCGCGCACGCGACGACGTCTGGACTTCCTGACCCTGAAGCGCCGCTACGTGATGTCCGCCGACCACGTCATCTGCGTGTCCAATGCCACGCGAGACGACCTGCTGCGCGTCTACGGCGCGATCGCTGCACCGGTGTCGGTCGTCTACCACGGGGTCGATGCCATGTTCGGGCCCGGAGCCCCTCGGGTGGTCGGCATGCCCGACCGCTACGTGCTGTTCGTCGGCAACCG
>CALGTB010000188.1 GCA_937902285.1 uncultured Actinomycetes bacterium
GTCGATGACCTCATCTCTCACCTGACCGTCGACTCGCCGCAGGCGTCGTTCACCGTGCGGCTGATCACTGGCGCGGGGATCACCAGCGACGGCGCCGGCTCGTGAGGAACCGGGCGTAGCCGATCCGATTGCGGCGAACAGCCATGAGGGGCTCCGATGGATGGACCCTCGCTACCTGCAGCGCGTCACACACCCACACTCCCGCGCTGGTGGCGGCCGCGGGGTTCGCCGAGCGCCTCGGTGACCGACTCGGGCTCATCGCTGGCCAGCGTCACCGTGACCTGGAGCGCTTCCGCGCTTTCGTCGCGGCGCGATCAACGTCGACCGTGAGCGTCGCGAGCATGCCTCCGTGAGGCCGCCGGCCTGAGAGCCCTCGATCGGCGCCAGACCGCCGACCTCACTGGCAGCGTCGAGCGAGGCGATAGCGTCGTGGACATGAGCGTCACTGTGATCGTCCATCCGGGGAAGGTGCGGGATCTGGGGCACGCGCGCCGGTTGGTCGACGGCGTGGCGGCCTCCGTGGGGCAGCCCGCGCCGGCGTGGTTCGAGACGACCCCGGAGGACCCGGGCCGCGGGCAGGCGCGGCGTGCGATCGAGCAGGGGGCCACGATCGTGATGGCCTGGGGTGGGGACGGCACCGTGATGGGCGTGGCGGCCGAGCTGGTGCACTCACCCGTGCGACTGGGCATCGTGCCCGGAGGCACGGGCAACCTGCTGGCCCGCAACCTCGGCCTGCCCCTGGACGAACGAGCAGCGATCGAGGTCGCGCTGACCGGGGAGGACCGCCGCATCGACCTCCTTGACGTCTACCTCGGCCACGGCCAGCGTGCGATCAGCTCGGTGATGTGCGGCATGGGCTGGGATGCCGACATGATGGGTGCGCCCGAGGGGCTGAAGAAGACAGTCGGCTGGGGTGCTTACGCGGTCGAGGGCGCCCGACACATCCTCAAGAAGCCCATGCGGCTCCGGCTCTCCGTCGACGGGGGCCCCGAACAGCACCTGCACGGACGAACCGTCCTCATCGCCAACGTCGGGATGCTCGTGGCGGGTCTCAACCTCATCCCCGAGGCCCAGGGCGACGACGGCCTCCTCGACATCCTGGTGATCGACCCGTCGTCACCCGTCGACTGGGCACGGACCACGACCGGGATCCTGCTCGGCAGGGGGGCGGCCGATGACCCGTCGCGCACGCACCTGCGCGGGCGCGAGGTCATCGTGTCGACGGGCCATGCCCGGGGTCGCCAGATCGACGGCGACACGGTCGGGGACGGCCATGGATTCCGCGTGGCCGTGCTCGACAAGGCCCTCACCGTGCGCGTCCCAACGACCTGACGTTCCTCGCGCCGGGTCCGGGTCCGACAGCCACCACGACTGCCCGTGCCATCGAGGCATGCCAGACTCCCGCGCATGGAGTTCACCGAGGTCGTGCGACGCCGGCGGATGATCCGCCACTACACCGATGAGCCGATCTCGGAGGAGGTCGTCGAGCGCATCCTCGCCTCGGCGCTGCGCGCTCCGTCCGCCGGCTTCTCGCAGGGCTGGGCGTTCCTGGCCCTGACGGCGGCCGAGGATCGCGCCCGCTTCTGGCCGTTCGTCCCCACGCGCGTCGAGCAGACGCCGACCATGCAGCTCGCGCCCCTGGTCATCGTGCCGCTCGCGCACAAGGCCACCTACCTCGAGCGCTACGCCGAGCCGGACAAGGGCTGGGAGGACCGCGCCGAGGCGCGCTGGCCCGCCCCGTACTGGTTCATCGACACCGGCATGGCCGCCCTGATGATGCTCCTCACCGCCGTGGACGAGGGCCTCGACGCCTGCTTCTTCGGCATCCAGCCCGACATGCTGGCCGCCTTCCGCACCGAGTTCGGCGTCCCCGACGACTACGCGCCCATCGGCGCGATCACCGTCGGCCATCGCGCTCCGGACACGCCGGCGCAGCCAGCCGCGGTCGAGGAGCGCCGTCGCGGCGTCGGGTCGGTCGTCCATCGCGGCCAGTTCGGAGTCCACGCAGGGTCGGGCACGCAGGCGGCCCCGTGAGCGCCTCGACGTCATCCCCCACCGTCGGTGCCATCTGCCGCCCGCAGACCTCGCCGGAGCGCATGCTCGGCGCGGCCATCGAGGCGGACCGCGCCGGGCTGTCCGAACTGTGGCTGTGGGAGGACTGCTTCCTCGAGGGCGGACTCACCAGCGCGGCCGCGATCCTGTCGGCGACCGATCACGTGGTCGTCGGCATCGGCCTGCTGCCCATGCCCCTGCGCAATGTGGCCATCACGGCGATGGAGATCGCGACCCTCGAGCGCATGTTCCCCGGGAGGCTCCGGGTCGCCGTCGGCCACGGCGTGCAGCCGTGGATGGAGCAGGTCGGCGCGAAGGCGCCGTCCCCTCTGGGACTGGCCCGGGAGTACCTCGTCGCCCTGCGACGGCTGCTCGCCGGCGAGGAGGTGACTGTCGACGGCAACTACGTGACGCTGGACGCCGTGCGCCTGGGCTGGCCACCGCTGACCCGCGTTCCCGTGCTCCTAGGCGCCATCGGGCCGAAGTCGCTCGCCCTCGCCGGAGAGTGCGCCGACGGCCTGCTGCTCGACGCCGACTTCACGGTCGACGGCGCACGTGAGGCCGTCACGGCCTGCCTCGCCGCGCGTCGCGCCGTCGGCATCGACGTCGCCTTCGAGACCGTTGCGTACCAGCGCTTCTACCGCGGACCCGATGCGCAGGCCGAACTCGCTCGCGAGACGCGACCCGGCGGCCTCGATGCAGCGCTGGCGGGATCAGCCGCCGAGGTCGCGGAGCGCGTCCGCGCCATGGGCTCGGCAGGCGTGGAGACCCTCGTGCTCATGCCCTCTTCGACCGAGGCCGACCCCGCGGACTACCTGCGCTTCGCCGCGACGGAGGTCGCCCCGCTGGTGTGATGGCCCGACCAGAGTTCGACTCGACGCCCCACGGACGCAAGAATGCGCCGGTGACCATCGCTGAC
>CALGTB010000189.1 GCA_937902285.1 uncultured Actinomycetes bacterium
GCTGACTACGAGGCCTGGTGGTCGCTGCTCAGCCGCATGCGCGAGACGTACCCGTTGGGCTACGAGACCCCGAACGACGGAACGCTGTCGCCTCAGTACGCGATCGAGCGTCTCGGGGCCATCTCGGGCCCGGACACGATCTTCACGTCGGGTGTCGGCCAGCACCAGATGTGGGCGGCGCAGTTCATCAAGTACGAGCACCCGAACACGTGGCTCAACTCGGGCGGGCTCGGGACCATGGGCTACGCCGTGCCGGCCGCCATGGGCGCCAAGGTGGGTCGACCCGACGCAACGGTGTGGGCGATCGACGGCGACGGCTGCTTCCAGATGACGAATCAGGAGCTTGCCACCTGCACCATCAACGACATCCCGATCAAGGTCGCCCTCATCAACAACGGCAACCTGGGCATGGTGCGTCAGTGGCAGACGCTGTTCTACAACGAGCGCTACTCCAACACCGACCTGCAGTCGCACCGGTTCCCGGACTTCGTGAAGCTCGCGGAGGCGTACGGCTGCTACGGGCTGCGGTGCGAGTCGCCCGACCAGGTGGACATCACGATCGAGAAGGCGATGGCCATGAACGACGCGCCCGTCGTCATCGACTTCGTGGTGCACAAGGACGCCATGGTGTGGCCGATGGTGGCTGCCGGCACGAGCAACGACGAGATCATGGTCGCCCGGGCCATGGCACCCGATTGGGGGAACGACGACTGATGTCCCGACACACGCTCTCCGTCCTCGTCGAGAACAAGCCCGGCGTCCTTGCGCGGGTCGCCAGCCTGTTCTCGCGACGCGGATTCAACATCGAGTCCCTGGCCGTCGGCCCGACCGAGCTTCCCGAGGTCTCGCGCATGACGATCGTCGTGTCCGTCGACGGGCCGATCCTCGAGCAGGTCACGAAGCAGCTCAACAAGCTGATCAACGTCCTGAAGATCGTCGAGCTCGACCCTGACTCCTCCGTCCAGCGCGAGATCATGCTGGTCAAGGTGCGGGCCGACATCGACACCCGCTCGCACATCCTCGAGACGGCTCAGCTGTTCCGCGCCAAGGTCGTCGACGTGTCCCCGGATGCGGTCACCATCGAGGCGACAGGGAAGTCCGACAAGCTCGTCGCCCTCCTGAAGGTGCTGGAGCCGTTCGGCATCAAGGAGCTGGTCAAGTCGGGCATGGTCGCGGTGGGCAGGGGACCTCGGTCCATCACCGACCGGGCCGTGCGACCAGTCGAGCGATCCGCCTGACCGGCGGCCGCTCCCGCCTCACCCGCTAGCCTTCACTCAATCATTCCGCCTCACGACGAGCCAGAGACCAAGGAGCGCACCACAGTGGCCGAACTGTTCTACGAAGCCGACGCAGACCTGTCCATCATCCAGAACCGGGTTGTCGCGGTCATCGGCTTCGGGAGCCAGGGGCACGCGCACGCGATGTCGCTGCGCGACTCCGGTGTCGACGTGCGCGTGGGCCTCGCCGAGGGGTCCCGAAGCCGGGCGAAGGCCGAGGAGGCGGGCCTGCGGGTCGTCGATCCGGCGACCGCCGCCGCCGAGGCCGACGTCATCATGATCCTGGTGCCCGACCCGGTCCAGGCGAAGCTGTACAAGGAGGCCATCGAGCCCAACCTCCAGGAGGGCGACGCGCTGTTCTTCGCCCACGGCTTCAACATCCGGTTCGGCTTCATCACGCCGCCGGACTTCGTCGACGTGTGCATGGTCGCCCCCAAGGGCCCCGGCCACCTCGTGCGACGTGAGTACGTGGCCGGACGCGGCGTGCCGGCCATCGTGGCCGTGGAGCAGGACGCAACCGGCGAGGCGTGGCCCCTGGCCCTGTCGTATGCGGCAGCCATCGGCTCCCTGCGCGCGGGCGGCATCAAGACCACCTTCACCGAGGAGACCGAGACCGACCTCTTCGGGGAGCAGGCCGTGCTGTGCGGCGGCGCCTCGCAGCTGGTGATGTACGGCTTCGAGACGCTCGTCGAGGCCGGGTACCAGCCCGAGGTCGCGTACTTCGAGTGCCTGCACGAGCTGAAGCTCATCGTCGACCTCATGTACGAGGGAGGCATCGCCAAGCAGCGCTGGAGCGTCTCCGACACTGCCGAGTACGGCGACTACGTCTCCGGACCGCGCGTCATCGACCCGCGCGTGAAGGAGAACATGAAGGCCGTCCTGGCGGACATCCAGAACGGCTCGTTCGCCGACCGCTTCATGGCCGATCAGGCCGCGGGCGGTCCCGAGTTCACAGCGCTCCGGGCCAAGGGCGAGCAGCACCAGATCGAGGGAGTCGGGCGCGAGCTGCGCGGCCTCATGAGCTGGGTGGCGACGAGCGACGACGACTACGTCGAGGGCACCGCCGCCCGCTAGAACGCACCGACGAGGGCCCGCTGCGCTTGCGCGGCGGGCCCTCGTCGTGACCGGCCTCACAGCGCGGATCGGGCCGGGTCGGGTGGCGCCGGGGCCCCGATAGACTCCGCGCGTGACCAAGGCCCGCGTACTCATCGCCGAAGAGCTGTCTCCCGCCACCGTCGAGGCCCTCGGCCCCGACTTCGAGATCGTGGAGTGCGACGGTGCCGACCGCGCCGCCCTCCTGTCGTCGATCGTCGACGTCGACGCCATCCTCGTGCGCTCCGCCACCCAGGTCGATGCCGAGGCGATCGCCGCGGCCCCTCGGCTCAAGGTGATCGCCCGCGCCGGTGTCGGGCTGGACAACGTGGACATCAAGGCCGCCACCCAGGCCGGCGTGATGGTGGTCAACGCCCCAACGTCGAACATCGTCAGCGCTGCCGAGCTTGCGGTGGCCCTGCTCCTCGCCTCGGCCCGCAATGTCGTGCCGGCCAGCTCGGCCCTCGCCAACGGCGAGTGGAAGCGGTCGAAGTACACCGGGGTCGAGGTCGCCGACAAGGTCGTCGGCGTCGTCGGACTCGGCAGGATCGGCGTCCTGGTCGCCCAGCGGCTCAGTGCGTTCGGCGTGCGCCTCATCGCCTACGACCCCTACGTGCAGCCCGCCCGTGCAGCGCAGCTGGGCGTGCGGATGGTGTCGCTCGACGAGCTGCTGGCGGAGAGCGACTTCATCACGGTCCACCTCCCCAAGACGGCCGAGACGGTCGGACTGATCGGGGACGCCGAGCTCCACAAGGTGAAGCCGACCGTGCACATCATCAACGCCGCCCGCGGCGGCATCGTCGACGAGGCGGCGCTCTTCGATGCGCTGGTCGACGGCCGTGTCGCGGGTGCGGGCCTCGACGTCTACGCCAAGGAGCCCTGCACCGACTCTCCGCTGTTCGGCCTCGAGAGCGTGGTGGCGACCCCGCACCTGGGTGCATCCACGGACGAGGCCCAGGAGAAGGCCGGCATCGCGGTGGCGAAGTCGGTTCGCCTGGCGCTCTCCGGCGAGCTCGTCCCGGACGCGGTCAACGTCCAGGGGGGCCAGCTCGACGAGGCGATCAAGCCGATGCTCCCGCTCGCCGAGAAGCTGGGGTCCATCGCCTGCGGCCTCGCCGACGCCGCCGTCGTCCGCGTCGACGTGGAGGCCCTGGGCGAGATCGCCGACCACGATGTGCGCGTTCTCGAGCTGTCCGCGCTCAAGGGCGTGTTCCAGATGCTCGTCCATGACCCGGTGTCGTTCGTCAACGCGCCCGTCCTGGCCGAGCAGCGTGGTGTCGAGGTCGCCCTCACGTCCGACCGCACGAGCGAGGATCACCGCTCCCTCCTGCGCGTGACGCTCACGCAGACCGACGGCACCAAGGTCAGCGTCGCGGGCACCGTCACCGGTGCACGCGATATCGGGAAGGTCGTCGAGGTCGACTCCTTCGACGTCGACGTTCCGGTCAGCGACCACATGGCCTTCCTGCGCTACCACGATCGTCCCGGCATCGTCGGCATCGTCGGCCGCGTGCTCGGAGAGGCCGGCGTGAACATCGGCGGGATGCAGGTGAGCCGCGACGAATCCGGTCACGCGCTCATCGTCCTGACTGTCGACTCCGTCATTCCCGTCGACCGCCTCGACGCCATCGTCACCGAGATCGGCGCGCACTCGGGCAAGGCCGTCGATCTCGGCTGAGCGGCCGGCAGGTGCCCGGCTCGACAGCCGGATCCGAGCGGGCCTGTGGTGGGCGCTCCTCGGAGTGGTCCTCTTCTCGTTCTCGCTGCCGCTGACGAAGGTCGCCGTCGGCGGATTCGACCCGTTCTTCACCGCGACGGGCCGAGCCGTCATCGCCGGTGCCCTGGCGGCAGTCCTGCTCCTGGCCCGCCGGGTCCCGTGGCCGGCGCGCCAGCACCTGAAACCGCTCGTGTTCACCATGCTCGGTGCCGTGTTCGGCTGGCCGATCCTGCTTGCCCTAGCCCTCGAGCGGACGACGTCGGCGCACGCTGCGGTCATCGCGGCCTTCATGCCCCTGACCACGGCCATCTTCGCCGTCCTGCGCATGCACGAGCGAGTGCCACGTCAGTTCTGGTTCGCCGCCGGCGCCGGCACGTTCGCGCTCGTGGCTTTCGCGGTGTCCCGCGGGGGAGCGGAGGGCGGGGACCTTGTCGCCGACCTGCTCATCGTCGGCGCGGTCATCAGCTCGTCGTGGTGCTACGTCGAGGGCGCATCCATCACCAAGGCGATGCCGGGCTGGCAGGTCATCTCCTGGGTCGTCGTGCTGGCGCTGCCCGTCACCGTCCCCGCGTCAGTCATCCTGTGGTTCACCACCTCGGGCGACTACGACACGACCGCCGTCGAGTGGGGGGCGCTCGTGATGCTGGGCCTGTCCTCCATGTACCTCGGGTTCTTCGCCTGGTACCGGGGGCTGTCGATGGCTGGCGCCGCATACGGGGGACAGGTCCAGCAGCTCCAGGCCCTGCTCACCCTGCTGTGGTCCGCGCTCCTGCTCGGCGAGCAGGTCAACGCGATCACCATCGCTGCGGCCCTCGTGGTCGTGGCGTGCGTCGCGTGGGCGCAGCGCAGCCGTCCTGCTGTGACCGTCATGCCCGAGGAGTAGGGGGCAGCGCGTCGGCCTAGGTGCCGGGCTCGCGCCAGGAGCGCAGCGCCCACCACTGGGCGAGGGTCAGGGCGAGCAGGACCAGCGTGCCCGCGAGGTAGGCCGCGGTCACCCCGGTCGTGAAGGCGGCCGGGTCGGCGTGCGCGTTCCCAGTGCCGACGGCCGTGGCCAGCACGGTGCCCAGGATGGCGACTCCGAACGACGCGCCCGCGAACCGCGCCAGCATGCTCGTCCCCGAGGCCGAGCCGGTGAGCGAGGGCGGCAGGTCGTTGAGGATCACGACGGAGGCGAGGGGGATGACCAGCCCCGTCCCGGCGCCGACGACCACGGTCCCGACGATCGTGAACGCCGGGGACGCTGCGCCCGCCGTGACGGTGAGGAGACAGAACGACGCCACGAGCAGGACCATCCCGACGGAGATGGTCCGTGCGGAGCCCCAGGCCGAGGCGAGGCGACCGGCCTGCCGTGACACCAGCCAGAGGGTGACGGCGAAGGGCACGAGGCTGAGGCCGAGCTGGATGGGCGTGGTCTGCCGCACCACCTGCAGGTCCTGGGCCACGAGGAACACCGAGCCGGTGAAGGCCACGTAGCTGCCGAACAGGCTGATGGACGCCCCCAGCACCCCCCGGCGCGTCAGCACCCGGACCTCGAACATCGGGGGCACGTGGTGGAGCTCCCACAGCACGAAGCCGGTCAGGGCGATCACGCCCGCCAGTCCCGCCCCGATGACGGCCGGAGAGCCCCATCCCAGGGATGGGCCCTCGATGACGGCGCCGAGGAAGAGCCCCAGCCCCAGGACGGACAGCAGCGCCCCGATGACGTCGAGGCGTGCGGTGCCGGCATTCCGCGAACGGGGCAGCACCACGGCGCCCAGGACGATGGTGACGACCATCGCGGGCACGTTGATGAGGAACGCCCAGTGCCAGCTCGCGACCGAGAGGATCATCCCGCCGGCGATCGGGGACAGGGCGAGGCCGAGGGAGCCGGCGGCCGCCCACGCGGCGACGGCCTTCGCGCGCTGCTCCGGGGGGAAGAGCACCGCGATGAGGGAGAGGGCAGGCGCGACCACCAGCGCCCCGCCGACGCCCATGATCGTGCGTGCTCCCACGAGCTGGGGAACCGTCGACGAGAGTCCCGCCGCCAGCGATCCGACAGTGAAGAGCATGACCCCGCTGAGGAAGGTCCACGTGCGGCTGTAGCGCTCGGCGAGGCCGGCCCCCAGCAGCACGAGGCCGGCCACGGCGATGTTGTAGGAGTCGACCACCCACTGCAGGGACGACATCGAGGCGTCGAGGTCCTCGGCGATCGAGGGCAGGGCCACGTTGGTGATGGTGATGTCGGCGGCCATGAAGAAGGCCGCGATGACGATGGCGGCGAGCCCGAGGCGCTGCCGTGAACGCGGCGGGGCGGCGGTGGTGGGTGAGGCGAGCAGCTCGGCCGGGTGATGGATGAGGTGCACCGCCGCAGTATGCCGCGCCCGCCGGGCCGCCGTGGATGGATGCGGCCCCCGGAGGCGAGCGCATCAGGGCGGTCGCGGCTACGATTCCCGCGTCGAGCGAAGGGAGAGGCGCGTGGCAGACGACGACCGTCGGCGGATGATCGTGGTGGTGGGGACGCGGCCGGAGGCCATCAAGATGTTCCCCGTCATCCACGCCCTCGAGCAGAGCGAGGTCGTGAGGCCCTTCGTCGTGACGACCGGGCAGCACACCGACCTCTGCGACGACGTGCTCGCCATGGCCGGGATCACGCCCGACGCCCGCCTCACGGTGGATCGCGTGTCGGGGACCATCAATGAGCTGTCGGCCCAGGTGATGGCGAAGCTCGGGGCGCTGATCGCGGACCTCCAGCGCGATGAGGTTCCGGGCGCCCGACCGCACACCATCGCCACGCTCGTGCACGGCGACACGAGCTCCGCGATGGCGGCCGGGCTCGCGTCGGCGCAGGCCGGCGTGCCGGTGGTCCACGTGGAGGCGGGGCTCCGCACGTACAACCCGCGCGGGCCCTTCCCCGAGGAGATGAACCGACAGGTGATCTCCAGGATCGCCGTGGTCCAGATCGCCCCGACCATGGCGAACAAGGCCAATCTCGTGCGCGAGATGGTGCCGGACGACCACATCTACTGCTCGGGCAACACCAGCATCGACGCCCTGCTGTGGGCCACGAAGCAGCCGGTCACCTGGACCTACCCCGAGCTCGGAGACCTCGTCGCCTCCGGCCGCCCCATCATCGTCGCGACCCTGCATCGTCGCGAGAACTGGCCGCATCTCGCGGACATGGCAACGGCGCTGGACCGCATCACCTCCGCCAGGCCGGATGTCACGATCGTGCTTCCGCTGCACCCCAATCCCGCAGTGCAGGAGATCATCCGCGAGGTCCTGGGCGGCAACCCCAACGTCCTGCTCGTCGATGCCCTGGGCTACATCGAGTTCGCCCACCTCCTGGACGCGGCCACCCTCGCCATCACCGACTCGGGCGGGATCCAGGAGGAGGCCCCGAGCGTCGGGACACCCGTCCTCGTCGCACGCTCGGAGACCGAGCGACAGGAGGGGGTGGCGGCGGGCACCCTTCGCCTCGTCGGGGTGGATCCGGACGTCATCGTCGGCACGGCTCTGGAGCTGCTCGACAACCCGCATCTCCTGCAGGAGATGCGGCAGGCAGACAACCCTTTCGGCGACGGACGGGCGGCCGACCGCATCAGGCGGCTGACGGAGTACCTGGTGACCGGCACCGAGCCGCCGCGCGCGTTCGGCACGGGCATCAGCCGCGAGGCCGTGCTGCAGGCCACCGGCTACCGGGACGCCGCGGCGACTGCCGACCTCACCGAGGACGAGCGGCTCGACGAGACTGCCGACCGGGTCGCAAGCCCGGGCCGCACCACCTTCAAGGGCGCGCGTGGACGGCATCTGGCAGTTCCTGGAGCAGGTCAACCCCTTCGGCGGGCTGCCGATCCCGATCCAGGTCCTGTTCTTCCTTGCCCTGACGTTCACGCTGATCCAGCTGCTCCTCATGTTCACGCTCGCGATGCTCGGCATCCGCGAGGAGCGCCGCCCGCAGCCGGACGTCCTGGAGAGCCACTTCCTCTGGGTGTTCATGGTGCCCGCGCTCAACGAGGAGGTCACCATCGGAGACACCGTGGCCCGGCTCGAGCAGGTGCGCGTCACCAACAAGGTGTTCATGGTCATCAACGACGGGTCGACCGATCGGACGGGGGAGATCCTGGCGGCCCATCCGAGCAGCGCCCTGCAGGTGCTCACGCGGGTGCCGCCGGAGGCTCGCAAGGGGAAGGCCGCAGCGCTCAACAATGCCTGGCGCGACGTGCGGGCGGCGCTGGCGGGCTCGCACCTGCGGGAGTTCGGCGAGGAGCGCACGCTCGTCGTCATCGTCGACGCGGACGGCCGTCTCGACCCCGGCTTCGCGGAGGGGGTGGCGCGGCACTTCGGCGACCCTCGCGTGGGAGGAGTGCAGATGGCCGTGCGCATCTACAACCGCCAGCACCCGCTCACCTACATGCAGGATCTCGAGTTCCGGGTGTTCGGCAGCACCTATCAGCTCGGCCGTGCGTACTGGGGGACCGCCGGCATGGGCGGCAACGGGCAGATCAACCGCCTCTCGGCCCTCACCCAGATCGGCGACGCCAACATCGAGGCGGGCGACGCGGACGGCCCCTGGCGTCACCGCCTGACCGAGGACCAGGACCTCGGGCTGTCGCTGTTCGCGACGGGGTGGCTCTGCAAGCAGGAGATGGGGCATGCCGTCGACCAGCAGGGCCTGTCCAGCTTCCGGCGACTGTTCCGCCAGCGGGTCCGCTGGTGCCAGGGGAACATGCAGGCGATGGCGCGCATGAACGTCTTCCCTCCCGCCCAGGTGGCGAGGATCGCGAAGGTGGACGGGGTCTACTGGCTGCTGCAGCCGGTCATCCAGTCGCTCATCGGCATCTCGACGATCACGGCCGTCATCCTCGCCGTCTTCTTCACCAGCTCGGTGGTGCCCGACATCAACATGTGGATCTTCATCGCCCTGATGTTCCTGGCGTTCGGGGGAACGGCGATCGGAGTCCTCAGGGCAGGCTCCACTCGAGGCCTGACCGGCTTCGCCAAGGCGATCCTCCTCATCCTCCCGTACGCGCTGTACTGCTGGTCGCTCGTGCCGATCTACGCGGTCGCGGGCTACCGGCAGCTCAGGCGACGGGACAACTGGGCGAAGACGGCGCGCGAGGCGATCTCCTGACGGGTCAGAGGGACCGCAGGGATAGCCTGAGGGCCTACCGGGAGGATCCACCCGCGTGAACCAGCTGTTGGTGACGTACCTGCGACCGCATCGCAAGGTGCTGGTCGTCATCGCCCTGCTGCTCCTCATCCAGGCGGTGGCCAACCTCTACCTGCCGAGCCTGAACGCCGACATCATCAACGAGGGTGTGGTCACGGGCGACACGGGGTACATCCTCCGAGTGGGCGGCCTGATGCTCCTGCTGTCCGTCCTCCTCGGAATCGCCTCGGTGGTGACGGTCTACTTCAGCGCCCGCACCTCGATGCGATTCGGCCGTGAGGTGCGTGGCGACCTCTTCCGGCATGTCGAGGGCTTCTCGCTCAGCCAGATGCACTCCTTCGGGGTGCCGTCCCTCATCACGCGCAACACGAACGACGTGCAGCAGCTGCAGATGCTCGTCATGGTCGGGCTCACGATGATGGTGCTCGCACCCATCACGGCCATCGGCGGCGTGATCATGGCCATGCGCGAGAACGTGCAGCTGTCCAGCCTCCTCATCGTGACGGTCCCGCTGATGATCGCGGTCATCGGCTTCATGCTCTACCGGGCCATACCCCTGTTCCGGGCCATGCAGGTGAAGATCGACCGGGTCAACGGCGTGCTGCGCGAGAACCTCGCGGGCATCCGCGTGATCCGGGCCTTCGTCCGCACGTCCCACGAGGAGGAGCGCTTCGCCGAGGCGAATGTCGACCTCACCGACACGGCCCTCAAGGTCACCCGGCTGTTCGCCCTGATCATGCCGACGCTGATGCTCATCATGAACCTCACGATCGTCGCGACGATCTGGTTCGGAGGCCATCTCATCGCCGACGGCAGCATGCCGATCGGCAACCTGTTCGCCTTCCAGTCCTACATCATGCAGATCCTGACCTCGGTGATGATGGCCGTCATGACCATGATGATGGTCCCGCGCGCCTCGGCGTCGGCCGAGCGCATCCAGGCCGTGCTGCAGGCGGTGCCCGAGATCGCCGAGCCCGCGATCGCCCTCGACGTCCCACTGGCCCGGATCGGCCGGATCGAGCTGCGCGACGTGGACTTCCGCTATCCCGGAGCCCAGGACTCAGTGCTCAACGACGTGTCGCTGACCCTAGAGCCGGGAACCACCACCGCGATCGTGGGAGGCACGGGCTCAGGGAAGAGCACGCTGGTGAACCTGCTTCCCCGCCTGCTCGACGTCACCGGCGGTTCCGTGCTCATCGACGGGGTGGACGTGCGGGACATCCCGCTCGAGGAGCTGTGGGACCTGTTCGGGCTGGTGCCTCAGCGTGGCTTCCTCTTCGGCGGGACCGTGGGGAGCAACGTCCGGTTCGGGCGTCCTGACGCGACGGACGACGAGGTGTGGGATGCGCTCACGGTGGCCCAGGCCCGCGAGTTCGTCGACCTGCTGCCCGAGGGCCTCGACGCGCCCATCGACCAGGGCGGGGTCAACCTCTCCGGCGGCCAGCGACAGCGGCTGGCCATCGCCCGCTGCATCGTGCGCGACCCGCTCATCTACCTCTTCGACGACAGCTTCTCGGCCCTCGACTACGCCACCGATGCGCGCCTCAGGGGAGCCCTCAGGTCGCTCACCCGAGGCAAGACCGTGGTCATCGTGGCGCAGCGCGTCAGCACGATCATGGATGCCGACCGGATCGTCGTGCTGGACAACGGCCGCGTGGCCGGGATCGGCACGCATGACGACCTGATGGAGACGTGCGAGGCCTATCGCGAGATCGCTGCATCCCAGGTGTCCCTCGAGGACGTCCGATGAGCCAGCGCACGGTGAGCTCGCCGCCGCCCCGACAGGGGGGCATGGGCGGTGGCCCGATGGCGGGCCTCCAGGGCGTCTCGGACGAGAAGGCCCAGGACTTCCGGGGCTCGCTCAAGCGCTTCGCCGCGAGGATGCGGCCCGAGCGCGTGATCGTGGCACTCGTGATCGTCCTCGCGTTCGCGAGCGTGTTCCTGGCGGTCCTCGGCCCGAAGCTGCTGGGCAACGCCACCAACATCATCTTCGACGGCTTCGTCAGCTCGCAGCTGCCGTCGGGGGTCACCCAGGAGCAGGCGGTTGCGGCCCTGGAGGCCTCGGGCCAGACCGACCAGGCCAGCATGGTGGCCTCGATGACGCTCACGCCGGGAGAGGGTGTCGACTTCGCGGCCCTGGCGCGGATCCTCGCGATCGCGACGATCGTGTACGTCCTGAGCTCGATCCTGAGCTGGGGCCAGAACTACCTCATGGCCGGCGTCACCCAGCGCACGATCTACCGCCTGCGCGAGGAGGTCGACGCGAAGCTCGGCAAGCTGCCCCTGCGCTACTTCGACTCGTCCTCGCGCGGCGACGTCCTGAGCAGGGTCACCAACGACATCGACAACATCTCTATGACCCTCCAGCAGACGCTCACCCAGCTCATCACCGCCCTGCTCACCGTCATCGGCGTCCTGGCGATGATGGTCTGGATCTCGCCGATCCTCGCCGTCATCTCCCTGCTCACCGTGCCGCTGTCCTTCGCCGTCACGATGTTCATCGCGAAGCGCTCGCAGCCGCACTTCGTCGCGCAGTGGAAGTGGACGGGCACGCTGAACGGCCATGTCGAGGAGACCTTCTCGGGACACGACCTGGTGAAGGTGTTCGGGCACCGCCACCAGTCGATCGCCGACTTCGACGAGGCCAACGAGCGCATGTACGAGAGCAGCTTCCGCGCGCAGTACATCTCGGGGATCATCCAGCCGGCCCTGACGGTCATCGCGAACCTCAACTACGTGGCGATCGCCGTCATCGGCGGCCTCCGGGTGGCCACCGGCTCGATGTCCCTCGGTGATGTCCAGGCATTCATCCAGTACTCGCGGCAGTTCACGATGCCGATCACCCAGATCGCCGGTGTCGCCAACGTGCTGCAGTCGGGCATCGCGTCGGCCGAGCGGGTCTTCGAGCTCCTCGACCAGCCCGAGGAGACCCCGGACGACGATCCGTCCATCCCGCTCGATGCCCCCACCGGCCGCATCCGCTTCGAGGACGTGTCGTTCCGCTATCTGCCCGATGCGCCGCTCATCGAGGGCTTCGACCTGTCCGTCGAGCCCGGGGAGATCATCGCGATCGTCGGGCCGACGGGCGCGGGCAAGACCACGCTGGTGAACCTCCTCATGCGGTTCTACGACGTCGACTCCGGGCGCATCCTCATGGACGGCGAGCCGACAATGGGCATGCGCCGCGACGACGTCCGCCGGTCCTTCGGGATGGTGCTCCAGGACACCTGGCTGTTCGAGGGGACGATCCACGACAACATCGCGTACGGCGCTGCCGACGCGACCGAGGAGGAGATCGATGCCGCTGCGCGGGCGGCACGCGTCGATCACTTCGTGCGCACGCTGCCAGACGGCTACGAGACGCTGCTCACGGAGGGGGCGTCCAACATCAGCGCGGGCGAGCGGCAGCTGCTGACGATCGCGCGGGCCTTCCTGGCCGACCCCGCGATCCTCATCCTCGACGAGGCGACGAGCTCGGTCGACACGCGGACCGAGGTGCTCATCCAGCAGGCCATGGCCGAGTTGCGGCACGGACGCACGAGCTTCGTCATCGCCCATCGCCTGTCGACGATCCGCAACGCCGATGTCATCGTCGTCCTCGAGAGCGGACGGATCGTCGAGCAGGGCAGCCATGATGAGCTGATCGCGGCCAAGGGGGCCTACTACCGCCTCTACCGCAGCCAGTTCGAGAGCGCGGTGGACGACGGCGAGTAGGGGGCTGGGCTTCTGGCGAGCGGGCTAGGGGCGCACCGCGCGGTTCACGGCGCTGATGATCGCCTTGAGCGACGAGGTGGTGATGGACGGGTCGATGCCCACGCCCCACAGCACCTTGCCCTCGACGGCGCACTCGACGTAGGACGCGGCCTTGGCGTCGCCCCCGGCCGACATCGCGTGCTCGGCGTAGTCGAGGACCCGGACGTCGATCCCGTGCGTCGACAGGGCATCGCAGAACGCGGCGATCGGCCCGTTGCCGTGGCCGCCAAGCTGGAACTCCTGGCCGTCGTCCTGGAGGATCACGTCGATGCTCGTGTCGCCGTCGACCGCGGAGTCCTGCTTCACGCCCATGAGGCGGAAGCGCCCCCACGCAGCAGACGGGTCGGGAAGGTACTCGCCTGAGAAGGCCGCCCACATCTCCCCGGGCCCCACCTCGCCGCCCTCGGAGTCGGTCACCTGCTGGATCACCTGCGAGAACTCGATCTGGAGGCGTCGGGGGAGGTCGAGTTTGTGCTCCGTGCGCATGATGTAGGCCACGCCGCCCTTGCCGGACTGCGAGTTGACGCGGATCACGGCCTCGTAGGTGCGGCCGACGTCCTGCGGATCGATCGGCAGGTACGGAACCTCCCAGCGGAACGCGTCGACGTCGACCCCCGCCTCATCCGCGTCCGACTGCATCATCTTCAGGCCCTTGTTGATGGCGTCCTGGTGAGAGCCGGAGAAGGCCGTGTAGACGAGGTCGCCGCCGTAGGGATGGCGCTCGTGGACGGGGATCTGGTTGCAGTACTCGACCGTGCGGCGGATCTCGTCGATGTCGCTGAAGTCGATCTGCGGGTCCACGCCCTGGCTGAACAGGTTCATGCCGAGGGTGACCAGGCAGACGTTGCCGGTGCGCTCGCCGTTGCCGAAGAGGCATCCCTCGATGCGGTCGGCGCCGGCCATGTAGCCGAGCTCGGCAGCCGCGACCGCCGTGCCCCTGTCGTTATGGGGGTGCAGCGACAGGACGATCGAGTCACGGCGAGCCAGGTTGCGTGACATCCACTCGATGGAGTCGGCGTAGATGTTCGGGGTCGCCATCTCGACCGTGGCCGGCAGGTTGACGATGACCTTGCGGTCGGGCGTGGGCTGCCAGACCTCGGTCACGGCGTCAACGACCTCGACGGCGAAGTCGAGCTCGGTGCCGGTGTACGACTCGGGGGAGTACTCGAAGAAGATGTCGGTCTCGTCCTTGATCTGCTCGGCGTACTTCGCGCACAGCTGCGCGCCGTGGACGGCGATGTCGATGATCCCGGCCTTGTCGAGGCCGAACACGACGCGCCGCTGCAGGGTGGACGTGGAGTTGTAGAGGTGGACGATGGCCTGCTTCGCACCGCGGATCGACTCGAATGTGCGCTCGATCAGCTGCTCGCGGGACTGGGTCAGGACCTGGATGACGACGTCGTCGGGGATCAGGTCGTCATCGATGAGCATCCGCACGAAGTCGAAGTCGGTCTGCGACGCCGACGGGAAGCCGACCTCGATCTCCTTGTAGCCCATGTCGACGAGCAGCTGGAACATGCGCAGCTTGCGCTGCGGCGTCATGGGATCGATGAGGGCCTGATTGCCGTCGCGCAGATCGACGGCGCACCAGCGTGGGGCCTCGGTGATGACCGTGGACGGCCAGGTGCGGTCGGGCAGGTCGACGGGGGCGAACGGCATGTAGCGGCTGAAGGGCATGGGGGACGGCGTCTGCGCCGTGCGGGTGCTGTACGGGATTGTGCGGTCGAACGTCATGGAAACTCCTCGGACTCGTCAGGGGGCTGCTGCCAGGTACCGGCGAACGGCGAGTCCCGCGACGAGGAGGCCGGTGGTCTAGGCCTCGTCGCGGCAGCGAAGGAGCAGGAGCGCTGTCGTCATGATGCGGGAATGCTAGCAGGTGGCAGGAGCTCGGCCCGCGACTCCGTCACCCACTGCACAGTCGCCTGGGCAGCAAGCTCCCCGGCGCGGACGGTGGCCAGCCAGAACCGGTGATGCTCCGCGGTGTCGGGCTCGTGCGCGATCCCGGCCCTGATGCCGGCATACGTCGCCAGGCGGCCGAGGGCCGCCGCCTCCTGCTCGTCGAGGAGGGCCGCGATCTCGTCGCGCGACAGTGCGGAACCGAAGAAGACCCGCAGGAGGACGCCGTTGCGCGGGGGCTGGGGCGTCGGCGGTTCGGCGAGGAGGTCGTGCAGCCGGGCGCGGCCGGATGGCGTGATCCGGTACTTCGACGACCGCGGGCGGGGACCGGGGGTCGCCGACACCAGTCCGTCCCGCTCGAGCTCGGCCAGGCACGGGTAGATCTGGCCGAAGCTCTCGTGCCAGAAGTGGCCGAGGACCGTGGTGATCGCCTGCCGGATCTCGTACCCGGACATCGGCTCGATGGACAGTGCCCCGAGCACGGCCGCCGCTGTCTGCGCCTGTCTTGCCATGGCCTCACTATATCTGATAGATATAGTCCATGGACGCGACACGCCTCGACACGCTCAGCCGTGCCAAGTACATCTCCCTCACCACCTTCCGGGCGGACGGGTCCGCCGTGCCGACCCCGGTGTGGCTCGTCCGGAGCGGCGACGCCCTGCGGGTGCTGACGGACGCCTCCTCCGGGAAGGTCAGGCGCCTGAAGGCCGACAGTGCTGTCCTCGTGGCCCCGTGCGACATGCGCGGGCGGGTCAAGCCCGGCGTCGTGCCGGTCCCGGCCCGGGCCACCCTCCAGGACGAGGCCGAGACGGCCGAGACGATGGCCCTGATCACCGCGAGGTACGGCCTCATGGGCCGCATCCTCGGCTGGCTCAACGCACGCAGGGCGCGCAAGGCGGCTGGCGGCACGCTTCAGCACGTCGGCCTGACCATCACGCTCGCATGAGCACCGATCGGGTCCTCGCCGCCGTCCGCAAGGCAGCGGACGATCCGCGCACGGGTGAGGTGCTGTGGCGCGTGCGCGCCGACGACGGCTCCGTCGACGCGACCTTCGGCGACCCGACCCGGCCCTTCTTCCTCGCGAGTGCCACGAAGCTCTACACCGTCACCATCCTGTGCCAGCTGCGCGCTGAGGGGCGCCTCGACTGGGACGCCCCCGTTGCGCCTCTGGTCCCGCTCCTGGACCTGTCGGGGCTGTCGGTGGCATCCGGTCGCGACCGTTCCGCCGAGATGACCGTCCGCGAGGTGATGGCGCACACGGCGGGCCTGGCCGACTACTTCGAGGGGCCTCGGCCCGACGGCCCCTCGACCTTCGAGCGGCTGCTCGCCGAGGATGCCGCGTGGACGCCTGCGGACGCGATTGCCTGGACTCGGCCGATGAAGCCCGGCACGCCGGGCGTCGGGCTGTACTCCGACTCGGGGTTCCAGATCCTGGGGGCGCTGATCGAGGCCGTTGATCAGTCATCCTTCGCCGACTCCGTGCGGCGACGCATCACCGAGCCACTCGGCCTGTCCGGCACGTACGTGTTCGGCGGGGCCGACATCTCTCGCTACGGCGAGGTGGCCACGATGCTGCGTGGGGCGTCGGCCCTGCGCATCCCGCTGGCCATGTCATCGGTGCAGGCGGACGGCGGCATCGTCTCGACGCTCGACGATGGGCTCATGTTCCTGACTGCCTTCTTCGACGGCCGCCTCTTCCCCGCGCCCCTGCTGGACGAGCTCATGACCGACTGGCATCCGGTGTTCTTCCCGCTCGAGTACGGCACGGGCATCATGCGGTTCCGGGTGCGGTGGTACTTCTCGCCGCTGCGACGGATCCCGCCCTTCGTCGGGCACTCGGGGGCATCAGGGGTCGTCATGTTCCGGTGCCCGGACCTGGGAATGACCGTGGTCGGCACGGTCAACCAGGTCAGCCGCCGATCGCTGCCCTATCAGCTGATGGTGCGGTCGGCTCTTGCGGCGGGGCGCAGCGACCGGCGATGAAGTAGGCGACCGGCCCCACGAAGTTCACCGCGATCACGACTGCCCACACCGGCTTGGGCCCCCGCACCTGGGGCGCCGGGCGCCGGGCCAGGTCCACCCACGCGGTCACGGCGAGCCCGATCTGCACCGCTGCCGCACCCGCCACGGCCGCCCTCTGGCCGGGGCTCATCTCGCTCCATCGCATGCGCGCCATCGTCTGCCTCCTGGGTCGATTGTGGCCCCATGCCGGTGATCGTCGCCATTCCGGCACAACTACTCTTCCCCCATGTCACGAACCCTGTCACTTGCCCTGATCCCCGGCGACGGCATCGGCACCGAGGTCGTCGCCGAGGCGATGAAGGTGCTCGCCGCGATCGCCCCGGCCGCCGATCTCGACATCGAGGCCACCGAGTACGACCTCGGCGCGCGTCGCTACAACGAGACCGGCGAGCTACTGCCGGATGCCGTCGTCGAGGAGCTGCGGGGCTACGACGCGATCCTGCTCGGAGCCATCGGCGACCCGTCCGTGGCGCCGGGCATCCTCGAGCGGGGAGTGCTTCTCCCACTGCGGTTCGTCATGGACCACCACGTCAATCTCCGGCCGGTGCGGCTCTACCCGGGCGTTGCCGGACCGCTTGCCGGCAAGGGCCCCGAGGACATCGACTTCGTCGTCTGCCGCGAGGGGACCGAGGGTCCCTACGTCGGAGCCGGCGGGTCCCTGCGCCGGGGCACCCCCCACGAGGTGGCCACCGAGGTCAGCATCAACACGGAGTTCGGCGCCGAGCGGATCATCCGCGACGCGTTCGAGCGGGCCACCCGCCGTCGCAACAAGGTGACCCTCGTGCACAAGACGAACGTGCTCGTCCACGCGGGCAGCCTGTGGCAGCGCACGTTCGACCTGGTGGCGAAGGAGTACCCGGGTGTCGAGACCGACTACTGCCATGTCGATGCCGCGTCCATGTACTTCCTGACCAACCCCGAGCGCTTCGACGTGATCGTCACGGACAACCTCTTCGGTGACATCCTGACCGACATCGGCGCGGCGATCGTGGGCGGAATCGGCCTGGCCGCAAGCGGGAACATCGATCCGTCGCGCACCAACCCGAGCATGTTCGAGCCGGTCCACGGTTCCGCGCCCGACATCGCCGGGCAGGGGAAGGCCGACCCGACGGCCACGGTGATGTCACTGGCGATGCTGCTCGACCACGTCGGTGAGCCCGAGGCCGCCGGCTGGGTCGAGGCCGCAGTCGCCGCGGACCTCGCCTCGCGGGGCGACTCCGTGCGCAGCACGGCGCAGATCGGCGACGCGCTGGCGGCAGGAGCCCGGGCGGCAGCTGGCGCCTGACGGACCGGGTCTCTCGCCCGCCACCGCCTCGGGGCGGTAGCGTCTGCCCATGACGACCATGGAGACCGGCACCGCCCTGTGGCCCATCGCGCTCAGCCCGTCCGACCATCCGGTCGACGCGGCCCAGCGCGAGGCCGTACTGGCGGATCCGGGCTTCGGGCGGCACGTCACCGACAACCTCGTGCGGGCCACGTGGACCGAGGGCGAGGGATGGCACGACGCGCGGCTCGAGGCCTACGGCCCGATCATGATGGACCCGGCGACGAGCGTCCTCCACTACGGCCAGGCGATCTTCGAGGGACTCAAGGCCTACCGGCACGCGGACGGCACGATCCGCACGTTCCGGCCGGCCCAGAACGCGGCGCGCTTCGCCAACTCGGCCCGTCGCCTGGCGATGGCCGAGCTCCCCGACGAGCTGTTCATCGGGTCGATCGAGGCCCTCGTGCGTCAGGACCGTGACTGGGTCCCCTCCGGGCAGGAGAAGTCCCTGTACCTGCGGCCCTTCATGATCTCGACGGAGATCGGCCTGGGCGTCCGTCCCGCGAACAGCTACGAGTACCTGCTCATCGCCTCGCCGGCGGGCGCCTACTTCCCGCGGGGACTCAAGCCGGTCAGCGTGTGGGTGTCGGACGACTACGTGCGTGCCGCCCCGGGCGGCACGGGCGAGGCCAAGTGCGCCGGCAACTACGCGGCGTCGCTCATCGCCCAGGCCGAGGCATCCCACCACGGGTGCGACCAGGTGGTCTGGCTCGACGCCGTGGAGCGCCGCTGGATCGAGGAGATGGGCGGGATGAACCTGTACTTCGTCCTCGGCTCGGGCGACTCCGCGCGCCTGGTCACGCCGGAGCTGACGGGTACCCTCCTGCCCGGAATCACCCGCAGCAGCCTCCTCCAGGTCGCCTCCGACCTCGGGATCCGCGCCGACGAGGCCCGGATCAGCGTCGACGACTGGCGCGACGGCTGCGCGAGCGGCGAGATCACCGAGACGTTCGCGTGCGGCACCGCCGCGGTCATCACGCCCGTGGGCGAGGTGAAGTCGCGCACGAGCGGAGCCTGGTCGGTGGGCGAGGGCGGCACCGGCCCGGTGACCACGCGGCTCCGGCAGGCGCTCCTCGACATCCAGACCGGTGAGGCGCCCGACACGCACAACTGGATGCACACGATCTGCTGACCGCTGCAGCGGTGGCAACGCCCAGCACCCCACCCCGATGCCTCGTCACCTGTGGTCGAAGAATGCCCTCGGAAGCAGCCACGGCTGACGACGCATCGGTGGTGTGGCACACTTGGCGCGTGCTCAGCACCGCCATCATCATTGAGTAGCGCGTCGACGACCCGTCGACGCGCAGCCCTTCGCACCCGCGGGGGGCTTTTTCGTTGGCGGGCCCGAGATGCTCTGAACGTAAGGATGCCGCCATGCCTCGCCCCGACGCCTTCCACGTCTACGACACGACCCTGCGCGACGGGGCCCAGCGCGAGGGCATCTCGTACTCGGTCGCCGACAAGCTGGCGGTCGCCCGGCTGCTCGACGACTACGGGGTCGGCTTCATCGAGGGGGGCTGGCCGGGGGCCATGCCCAAGGACACCGAGTTCTTCCAGCGCGCCCGGACCGAGCTGACGCTGCGCAACGCCGAGCTGGTCGCGTTCGGGGCCACCCGCAAGGCGGGCGTGAAGGTGCATGAGGACCTGCAGGTGCGCGGCCTGCTCGACTCGCACGCACCCGTCGTGACCCTGGTGGCCAAGTCTGACGTGCGCCACGTGGTGGAGGCGCTGCGGACGACCCTCGACGAGAACCTCGCCATGGTGACCGACACCGTCGCCTTCCTCGTCGGCGAGGGCCGGCGCGTGTTCGTCGACATGGAGCACTTCTTCGACGGGTATGCGCACGATCGCGACTACGGCGTGCGCCTGCTGGTCGCGGCCGCCGAGGCGGGCGCCTCCGTCGGCGTCCTGTGCGACACGAACGGCGGGATGCTCCCGCACGGGATGTTCGAGACGGTCACGGACGTGCGGGAGAGGTCCGGGGTGCGCCTGGGCATCCACTGCCAGGACGACACGGGCTGCGCGATCGCCAACTCGGTGTCCGCGGTCGAGGCCGGCGTCACGCATGTCCAGTGCACCGCCAACGGCTACGGCGAGCGCACGGGCAACGCCGACCTGTTCGTCGTCGTGCCCAACCTCCAGCTCAAGCTCGGGATCGACTGCCTGCCGGAGGGCCGCCTGGCCGATACCGTCCGCGTGTCGCATGCGATCGCGGAGATCGCCAACATCGCCCCGAACACCCACCAGCCCTACGCCGGCTGGGCCTCGTTCGCGCACAAGGCCGGGCTCCACGCCAGCGCCCTCAAGGTGAACGCGGACCTCTACAACCACATCGACCCGGCGATCGTTGGCAACGAGCAGAACGTGCTGGTGACGGAGATGGCAGGCCGGGCCTCGATCGAGCTCAAGGGACTTGAGCTCGGGTACGACCTGTCGGACAGCCCGGCGATCGTGACCCGCGTCGTCGAGCAGGTGAAGGAGCTCGAGTCGCAGGGCTGGAGCTTCGAGGCGGCGGACGCCTCGTTCGAGCTCCTCATCCTCGACAGCCAGGGCACCGAGGTCTCGTTCGAGGTCGAGTCGTGGCGGACCATCGTCGAGCAGGATGCCGAGGGCACCGTGCGCACGGAGGCCACGGTCAAGATCCACATCGACGGCGAGCGCATCATCTCCACGGCCGAGGGAAACGGACCGGTCAACGCCCTCGACCGGGCCATGCGGCGGGCGATCGTGCAGGCCTACCCGGACCTCGACACCCTTCGCCTCGTCGACTACAAGGTGCGCATCCTCGATGAGAAGGGCGGCACCGGGGCGAAGACGCGCGTGCTCATCGGCACCACGGACGGCCAGGACTCGTGGAGCACCGTCGGGGTCCACGAGAACGTCATCGCGGCCTCCTGGCGGGCGCTCGAGGACGCCGTCAAGTTCGGGCTGCTCCGGCGGGGACAGTAGGAGCGGTCGATAGGGTCCTGTCGTGCGCGTATGCCGAGTCTCCGTCGACGATGAGCTCTTCTTCGGCGTCATCGAGAATGATGCCGTAGCCCTCCTGACAGGCCATCCCTTCGGGGACTTCGCGCCGGAGGGTCGCGTGCTGCGGCTCTCCGACGTGCGCCTCGTCGCCCCGGTGCTGCCCAGCAAGGTGATCGCGGTCGGACGCAACTACGCCGAGCACGCCCGCGAGATGGGTGCCGCCGTCCCGGCGGCGCCGCTCATCTTCCTCAAGCCCAGCACGTCGGTCATCGGGCCCGGCGAGCCGATCGCCCTGCCCTGGCAGTCCGAGCAGGTCGAGCACGAGGCCGAGCTGGCGGTCGTCATCGGGAGGCTCTGCCGCGATGTCCCGGAGGAGCGGGTCCCCGAGGTGGTGTTCGGCTACACCTGCGCCAACGACGTCACCGCGCGCGACCTGCAGGCCTCGGACGGCCAGTGGGGGAGGGCGAAGGGCTTCGACACGTTCTGCCCTCTCGGGCCCTGGATCGAGACCGACCTCGACATCGACGACGCGGGAGTCGCATGCGTGGTCAACGGGCAGCAGCGGCAGTCCGGTTCCACGGCGGACATGGTGCGCGACGTCGCCGAGCTCGTGTCGTGGATCAGCTCCGTGATGACGCTGCTCCCCGGCGATGTCATCCTCACGGGGACGCCGGCCGGGGTGGGTCCGCTGGTGGCGGGCGACGAGGTTTCCGTGTCGATCGACGGTATCGGCACCCTGACGAATCCGGTGGTCGATCGTGACTGACAGCGCTGTCCGCGTCCGCTTCTGCCCGTCGCCGACCGGCAACCCGCACGTGGGCATGGTGCGCACCGCGCTCTTCAACTGGGCGTACGCGCGGCACACCGGCGGGACCTTCGTGTTCCGCATCGAGGACACCGACAGCGCTCGCGACAGCGAAGAGTCGTACGAGGCCCTGCTGGCGGCACTGCGCTGGCTCGGCCTCGACTGGGACGAGGGCCCCGAGGTCGGCGGGGACTACGGCCCGTACCGGCAGTCCCAGCGGCTGGCCGTCTATGACGATGTCGCTGCCCGCCTCCGCGAGTCAGGGTCCGCCTACGACTGCTACTGCTCGACGGAGGAGCTCGACGCGCGTCGCGAGCGTGCCATGGCCGAGAAGCGGGCTCCGGGGTACGACGGCCACTGCCGCGCCCTGAGCGAGGCCCAGATCGCGGCCTACCGCGAGGAGGGCCGGCGTCCGGTACTCAGGTTCCGGATGCCCGACCGCGACATCACGTGGGACGACCTCGTGCGCGGACCGATCACCTTCGCCGCGGACCAAGTGCCCGACTTCGTGGTCGTGCGCGCCAACGGCGAGCCCCTGTACACGCTCGTCAACCCGGTCGATGACGCCCTCATGAGGGTGACCCACGTGCTCCGCGGCGAGGATCTCCTGTCGTCGACGCCGAGGCAGATCGCGCTCTACGAGGCCCTGGCCGAGCTGGGCGTCAGCGATGGCACGACACCGCGCTTCGGGCACCTCCCGTACGTCATGGGCGAGGGCAACAAGAAGCTGTCCAAGCGCGACCCGGAGTCCTCGCTGCAGTGGTACCGCGACGAGGGCTACCTGCCGGAGGCGCTGCTGAACTACCTCGCCCTGCTCGGCTGGTCGATGGGGGAGGACCGGGAGTTCTTCGGCAAGGACGAGATGGCCGCGGCCTTCAGCCTCGAACGGGTCAGCCCCAATCCGGCGAGGTTCGACCTCAAGAAGTGCACGGCGATCAACGGCGACTGGATCCGCGCGCTGGACCCTGCCGACCTCGCCCAGCGCATCGTCCCGTTCCTCGTGCGCGCGGGCGTGGTGAGCGAGCCGCTGTCCGACCGCCAGCAGGCGACGCTGGCTGCAGCCGTGCCCCTCGTGCAGGAGCGGCTCGAGACCCTCGCTCAGGCAGCCGGCATGCTCGGATTCCTGCTGGTCCCGGAGGGCTCCTTCGTGCGTGATCCAGCCGACGTGGCGAGCACGCTGAACGACGACGCCCGGCCGGTGATCGACGCGGCGATAGGGTCGCTGGAGTCCGTCGACGAGTGGCGCGCCGAGCCGATCGAGGCAGCGCTGCGCGCGGGCCTGATCGACGGACTCGGGCTCAAGCCCAAGGTGGCGTTCGGCCCCGTTCGTGTGGCGGTGTCGGGCCGCCGGGTCTCGCCGCCCCTGTTCGAGTCACTGGAGATCCTCGGGCGCGAGACGACGCTGGCACGGCTGCGGTCGGCCCTGTAGGAGGGCGGCTCTCGGTCCCGTAGGAGGGCGGCTCTCGGTCCCGTAGGAGGGCGGGTCGGAGGTCGGTCAGCCAGCGTCTATACTTCCTAGGCCGAGTGATCGGCAGCCATTGGGGTATGGGGTAATTGGCAGCCCAACTGATTCTGGTTCAGTTAGTCTAGGTTCGAGTCCTGGTACCCCAGCGACGCACGGTCGCAGAAGTGCGACCGTTTGTCATGTACGAGCACCACAGGCCTGGCCCCGTTGTGTAGTGGCCTAGCACGCCGCCCTCTCAAGGCGGTAGCG
>CALGTB010000190.1 GCA_937902285.1 uncultured Actinomycetes bacterium
AACCACCGGTCGAGGCGCACATCGATGCTCGACGGCTGGATCAGCGCCTCGTCGTACGGCTCGAGGGCGACCCGCCCCTCGGCGAGCTCAGCCTTGATGTCGCGATCGGATAGCAGCACGCGGGCAGGGTATCGCCTCACCAGCGGGTACGTTCACCTCGTGGCCCTGACCATCCACGATCCCGGCCGCATCGGCCTGAGGCGCGGGATCCGCGCGGCCATCGCCATGCCGGTGGTGCTGGCGATCACGCTGTTCGTGCTCGACGACCAGAAGGGCGCCGTGTACGCGGGCTTCGGCACCGCCGGTCTCCTCATCACCGCCGACTACGCCGGATCCTGGCAGCGGCGGCTCACCTCCTACCTCGTCACCGGGGTGATCGGCACCGTCGTCCTCGTCATCGGGCTGGCCGCGTCGACATCCACCGCCCTCGCTGTCGCCACCACGGCGCTGGTCGCGTTCCTGCTCGCGTTCATCAGCCTGCTGCGCGGGCTCATGGCCGTCGGCTCCCCCGCTGTGCTGCTCGTCTTCATCGTGGCGGTGACGCTCGGCGGGGACGAGTTGCAGATGGCCGCCGACGTGACGGCGTGGTGGGTGGCCGTGATCGTCAGCACCGTCGCCGCACTCGTCATCCTCCCCCACGACGTGCGGACCGACATCCGCGATGCCCTCGCCGGCGCGCTCGATGCGGCGGCCGACGTGGCCCAGTCCGCATGGCTGGGCGTGGGCCCGACGTCCGAGTACCAGGCGAAGGTCGAGCCGCTGGCGCACGCGCTCGACCGGCTCAACTCCACCTACGACGGCAAGCCCTTCCGGCCCACCGGCGCCTCGCAGCGCGACCAGGCGCTCACCCTCCTCGTGAGCACCATCAACAACGCCCGCCTGCTGCTCGCGGGCACGGTCGACACGATCGGCCGCCGCGACGACCTTCCGCCGATCGCGGGTCGCCACGAGATGGCCGTGGCGGTCACCGACATGCTGCACCAGCTCTCGAGGGCCGTGCGCGACAAGGACTTCGCCCCCACCGCGGCCGGGCTCGACGATGCACGCGATCGCCACCTGAAGGCCACGGAGGCGTGGGTCCTGGAGAGCGCGCAGTCGGATGTCGACCCCGCCACGATCGCCGACGTGGTGCGCGACGACCACCTGCTGCGGATGGCCGCGCTGCTCGTCGAGCAGATGGCTGCCCTCGGACGCCAGCTCAACGGCTTCCCTCCCGAGGACCTCGAGGCCGAGCCGCCGATTCCCCAGCGCCCCTGGTCGACGGTGATGCTGGCCCACCTCAGCCTTCACTCCCCCTGGCTGCGCAATGCGGTGCGCACCGGCATCGGCCTGGCGCTCGCCGTCCTCGTCGTCGACCTCACCGGCGTGCAGCACGGCTTCTGGGTCCTGCTCGGCGTGCTGTCGGTGCTGCGCTACGACCTCACGGCCACGACCCGCACCGCTGCCCTGGCGATCGTCGGGACGATCCTCGGGGTGGCGGCCGCGACCGGGGTGATCCTGCTCGTCGGCCCGCACTCCCTGGTGCTCTGGGCACTGCTGCCGGTGGCCGTGTTCCTTGCCGCGTGGGCCCCCGTCGCGATGAGCTACCCGGTCGGCCAGGCGGCCTTCACCGGTTTCATCCTGCTCATCCTCGGCATCATCGACTGGCCCCCCGACCTGATGAACGGCCTCGTGCGCATCGAGGACATCCTCATCGGCGTCAGCGTCGCGGTCGTGGTGGGCCTGCTCATGTGGCCGCGCGGCGCCCTGGGCGCGCTGAACCAGGAGATCGCCTGGGGCCTTCGTGCCTGCAGCGCCTACCTGTCCGCGGCTATCGACGCGCTAGTCGACGACGTGCCGGCGGACAGCCTCAGCAAGGCCAGGCTCGACGGACGCACAGCGGCCGAGCGCGCCAGCGAGACGTACGACATGGCGATCATGCAGCGCGGGTCGACCGTGCGCGAGGGCACGACCTGGGGCGAGCTCTCCTATGCGTCGCACCTGCTGCTGGGCGTCGGCCGCATCCTCGGGTCGTTCGCGGCCCACCCGCCGGTCCTCGCCGGCAACGCGTCGAACGTGAGCGCGGTGACGGAGGCCCGCGCCGAGAGCGATGCCCGCTGGACCGCGATCGCCGCCAAGGTCGAGCAGACCACGTCGGTGCCCGAGGCGCCGCGCGTTCATGACCACCTTGAGATGCCCCTGCCGACGGAGATCGGCGATGCGGACGATGCCCACGCCTACGTCGTCGCCGTGTGGACGGTGAACTGGGTCGACCATCTCAACCGGCTCTCGCCCCGCGTCGCGCAGCCGGTGCCGACGGGCGACCATGGCTCCTGACCCGGCCGGCTGGACGGCCCTCGTCCTCACCGGCGGCCGCTCGTCTCGGATGGGCAGCGACAAGGCCGCAGCCCTCCTCGAGGGGCGCACGCTCCTCGAGCATGTGCTCGCGGGCATCCCGGCCGACGTGCCCTGCATCATCGTCGGCCCGGACCCCGGCTCGCTGCCCCGATCCGTCGTGGTGGCCGCCGAGCCGGTGCCCGGTGGCGGACCGGTGTCGGGGATGGCCGCCGGCATGCCGCACGTGGACACGCCTGTGGTCGTGGTGGTCGCCGTGGACATGCCGTTCGCCGGCCCCGTCCTCGCGCGGCTGGCGGGCGAGCTCGCGTCGAGCGCCGACGACGTGGACGCGGTCGTGACCGTCGATGCCGCAGGACGCCGCCAGCAGCTCGCGGCGGCCTACCGGACGGACGGCCTGCTCGCCGCACTGGCGGCGCTGGGCGAGCCGCGGAACCGCGCGGTGCGTGAGATCCAGGAACTGCTCACGATGGTCGAGGTGCTCGTCGACGATGCGGCGTCCGACGCCCTCGTCGACATCGACACTCCCGACGACCTTGCCGCCGCACGGCGTAGACTGCGTTCGAGCACGTCGGCCGGCACCGGAGACAGGGGCACCATGGACGAGTGGATCGAGGCGGCGGCGCAGGCCCTCGGCATCCC
>CALGTB010000191.1 GCA_937902285.1 uncultured Actinomycetes bacterium
TGACCGACACGGTCACCGGCGAGCACGTGGTGATCCCGCTCGCCGGTCCGGCCAACCGCCAGGGGCGCATCGCGGCCGACAACATCGCCGGGCGGCCGTCGTCGTACGCGTCGACCCAGGGCACCGGCATCGTCAAGCTGTTCGACCTGACCGCCGGCATGACCGGCGTCACCGAGCGGACCCTGCGTCGCCTCGGTCGGCCGTACAGCAAGGTGCATGTCCACCCCAACGGCCATGCCTCCTACTACCCCGGCACCCATGCGATGCATCTCAAGGTGCTCTTCGACGCGAACGACGGGCAGCTGCTCGGCGCACAGGCCGTGGGCGTCGACGGCGTCGACAAGCGCATCGACGTGCTCGCCGTCGCGATCCGCGCGGGGATGACCATCGAGGACCTCGAGCATCTCGAGCTGGCCTACGCACCGCCCTACGGCTCGGCCAAGGACCCGGTGAACATGGCGGGCTTCGTCGGGGGCAACCTCCTCCGCGGCGACGTGAGCCTTTGGTACGCCGAGGAATGGCCCGGCCTGCCCGAGGATGCCGTGCTCCTCGACGTGCGCAGCGCGACGGAGCACGAGGAGTGGTCGATCCCGGGATCCCTGCTCATTCCGCACAAGGAACTGCGGTCCCGGCTGGCGGAGGTGCCCGAGGGCGCCCCGGTGTACGTCTACTGCCGCTCGGGGTTCCGGTCGTACCTGGCCCAGCGGATCCTCGTCCAGAGCGGCTGGCCCGATGCCCGGACCCTCGCCGGGGGCGAGCTCACCTTCCGGGCCGTGCATCCGGACGGCAGCACGGGCTGGGCCGCCTACCCGGTGGTGACCTACGCGGAGGACGTCCTGGCAGCCCGCTCGCCACGACGGGCCCCCATCACGATGGGGTGAGGCCCTTGCCGCGAGGTTTACATTCGGCTACCGTTTGTAAACTCCACGGCAGGGATGAGGCACGATGACGCAGTCCACCGATCCGGCGGGCACGGTCCGGGACGGATCGACGATCCGCTGGAGCGATCGCAAGCGGTACCTGTGGCTGGTCGCCCTCGTCATGCCGTGCCTGCCCTTCGCGGCGGTCGCGCTCTACTCCCTCACCGGGTGGGGCGTGTGGCTGTGGCTCGGGCCGATCGTCATCCTCGGACTGGTGCCCGTCATCGACATGATCGCCGGACTCGACGGATCGAACCCGCCCGACGACCTCATCGCGGCGCTCGAGAAGGACCGCTACTACCGGTGGATCACCTACCTGTTCCTCCCGATCCAGTACGCCGGCTTCATCACCGCCTTCTGGTTCATCGCCCGGGGCGATCTCACGACCGTCGACAAGGTGGGGCTCGCGGTCACGGTGGGCTTCATCGGGGGGCTCGGCATCAACACCGCTCACGAGCTCGGCCACAAGCGGGAGTCGGTGGAGCGCTGGCTGTCGAAGATCGCCCTTGCCCAGACCTTCTACGGCCACTTCTACATCGAGCACAACCGCGGTCACCACGTGCGCGTCGCCACGCCCGCGGATCCCGCCAGCAGCAGGCTCGGCGAGAGCTTCTACGGGTTCTGGCCGCGCACGGTGCTCGGGTCGCTGGCCAGCGCCTGGCGCATCGAGCGGCGCCGCTACGCACTCCGCCACCGGCACCCGATCCGGATCGGCAACGACGTGCTGAACGCGTGGCTCATGTCGGTCGCGCTGTGGGTCGCCATGACCGCCTGGCTGGGCGTCGGGATCCTGCCCTACCTCGCCATCCAGGCCTTCATCGGTCTCACGCTGCTCGAGGCCGTGAACTACCTCGAGCACTACGGCATGCTGCGACAGATCGTCGGCGCCCCCGGCAGCGAGCGCTACGAGCGGGTGGACCCCAGCCACAGCTGGAACTCCAACAACATCGCGACGAACGTGCTCCTCTACCACCTCCAGCGCCACAGCGATCATCACGCGAACCCGACCAGGCGCTATCAGGCGCTGCGCGACTACGAGGAGTCACCGGCCCTGCCCACGGGCTACGCGGCGATGATCCTGCTCGCGCTCGTGCCCCCCGCCTGGCGGCGCGTGATGGACCCGAGGGTCGCCGACCACTTCGCCGGGGACCTCTCGCGCGCCAACATGACCCCGCGCAGGCAGGCACGCCTCGCGCGCGACGAGCCGGCACCGGTGCCTGGGCGGGAGAGCCTGGCAGCAGGCGGGGAGGCCCACGCAAGCCTGGACGTCTCGATTGTCCGCGGCGCGCGCTGCCCGGGCTGCGGGTACACCTACGACGAGCAGGTAGGCGACGCGCGCGAGGGCTTCCCTGCGGGCACGCCCTGGGCGGCGGTTCCCGACTCGTGGTGCTGTCCCGATTGCGGCGTCCGGGAGAAGGTCGACTTCACCGCCATCACGAGGACGAGTGCGTGACCGCGCCGTCGCTGCGCGATCGCATCATCGCGGCCGCCGCTGAGCGCACCGCAGTGGCGGGATGGTCGTCGGTCACCATGAGCCGGCTCGCCGACGACGTCGGGGTCAGCCGCCAGACGGTCTACAACGAGGTCGGCGCCAAGCCGGCCCTGGCCGAGGCTATGGTCCTCGACGAGCTCGCCCGCTTCCTGGCGGTCGTCGAGGCGGCGTTCGACGAGCATCCCGGCGATGCCGTCGAGTCGGTGCGCGCGGCCGTGCGCGGCGTCCTGGAGAGGGC
>CALGTB010000192.1 GCA_937902285.1 uncultured Actinomycetes bacterium
ACAGGGATGCGCAGCGCGGACGACGGGTCGAAGCCGGTGCGGATCACCTCACCGATCCGGCGCGCGGACAGCGGGTCGATGACCTCCAGGCCAGCGGCGGGCAGCATCCTGGCGAGCAGGGTGAACTCCTGCTGCCACACGGCGATGAGGCCCGTGACCTTCCCGCCGGCGGCCTTGATCGCACCGGCGGCATGCGCCCGGTCGACGGTGACCGCCAGGAAGCTCTGATGTCGGTCCGCGCCGCCGCGCAGGTCGCCGACGAGGTCCCGGTAGGTGTCGGTCAGCGTCGCGTACTGCGGCTCTGGGGTCAGGTGCAGCTGCGTATAGGCACTCAGGGCGGAGCCGTCGTCGGGGATCGACCGCTCCAGCAGCTGGACCTGCCGGATCGCACCGGTTCGGGTGGCGGCTGCGAGGACGCGGCCCCAGCCGGCGACGCGGGAGTTGCGGTCGGCGGGGTCGCGCAGCAGGAACTCCGGGCTGGTGACCTCGACGACGGCGGTGATGGTGCCGTGATGTGGGTGGATTAGGTAGCCGACGCCGTCGTGCTCGTGGAGCTGGAGGGAGGCGGCCCGTCCGGGCAGCAGGCCGATCGCCCGAAGCAGCGAGGGGATCGGCGCGGCGCCGACGTGGATCGGACGGGACACGGTGGTGTTGCCGCGTCGGGCCCGGACCGCCTGCGAGGTGCGGGCGGCGACCCACCGGTACCCGGGGCGGTCCTCGACCGTGGTCACGGCCAGCAGGATCGCTACGCCAGCGACGCCGATCACCAGGCCGCGGCCCGCGCCGGGCACTATCCCGGAGAACAGGGCCACCAGTACGGCGACGCCTGCCGTGGCGATGAGGGCGATCTGCCCGGCGCGCAGGCCCATGACGATGCCCGCGCGGGGCCGGCGCGGGAATGCCGCGGTCACGTCGTCCGTCGGGTCGGTCATGGTGATCGTCATCGTCGACTCCTTCATCGGTGGCGCGGGTGGGTCAGGGTGCGGTGCGCGGGGTGATCCCAGGAGCGGGACCAGTGCCGGTGCCGGTGGCGACCGTGCCGGCCGTGTTGGTGACGCCGTGCTTGATGCTGCGCCCTGCCTTGGCCCCTGCCGCCGAGCCAATGACGACGAGGGCACCGACTCCGGCCGTCGCGGCCCCCGCGACAGCCGCCGTCCCGGCCGTCGCGCCGCCGGCTGCCGCGCCACCGGAGGCGGCGGAGCCCGAGGTCGCAGCCCCGCTGGCACGCGCCGCAGCGCCGGTACGGGCAGATCTCGCAGACGTGCTGGCGCCGGTGCCGCGTGCGGGTGCGGACCGCATCGGTGCCGGGACGGGGGATCGTGCCCGGCCGCTCGACGATGGGGACGGGCCGGCCGCGGTGCCGGTGCGCCCGGAGCCTGGCGCGCCACTGCTACCGGCTGGGCCGGCGGACGGGCTGCCGGGGGTGGCGCCGGTGCCAGCGGTCGTGCCGCGGCGGATGCGGGTGGCGGCGTTCTTGACGCTGGTGATGCCGGCGCGGCCCATCTGGGTGCCGTAGTAGGTGCTGCCCATCGCCTGGGTGGGGTTGGTCGACGGCACCGCGGGTCGGGTCGCGGCGGTGCCCATGAACGAGAACAGTCCGTAGGCGAGCAGCGGGGACAGCAGGGCGCCGAGTCCGAGGATCAGGCCGGCGCCGGCGTTGACGAAGCTCTGGGCGCCGCCAGCATGCGCGGAGTTCGCGAACAGCGACACCGACAGGGCGAGCAGGATCGCGATGGGGACCTTCGCGAACAGCAGCGCGAACATCGCGGTGGCCCACTTGGTGAACCAGGCGCGGGTGGGGGCCATGACCAGGCCGGCGAACGCGAACGGGCTGAGCACATAGAGCACGACGGCGCCGGCCATGCAGAACAGCAGGACGAAGAACACCATCGACATGCCGAACAGGAGCATCGCCGCGATGATCGGCGCCATCAGCCCGAGCCCTTCGTACAGGGGGTTGGGCCCGACTCCGGCCAGCAGCCGCATCGATGCCGCGAGGTCAGGCGTGGCGGAGGCGACGATGCCCTGGGCGAGGTCGGTGGACGCGCCGGCGAGCCAGGGCAGGAACACGGTGATGAACTGTGGTCCCAGGATCGCCAGTACCACTCCGGGCAGGGCCTCGAGCAGGTAGCGGGTGGATTGGGCGATCATGGCGCGGAACGCGGCGATGACCAGCAGGATCACCGCCAGGGATGCGGAGATGCCGGTGGTGATGGCCCAGATGTTGCGCACCGCGGTGGCGGACAGGTCGACGGTGGTGATCTCGAACAGCCCTGCGTAGACGGTGGTGATGAGGGTGGCCAGGGAGTCGGCGAGCAGCGCCATCAGGGTGCGCAGGATCATCCCGAGTGGGTCGACTTGGTCGAACAGGGTTCCGAAGATCCCGTCGAGGAGGCTGTCCATGGCTGGTGGGGGTGAGCGGGCGGCTACGCCGCGGTCGCTGCCCAGCCCTGCACGATGGTGACCAGGCTAGGTGCGCCGACGCAGACGATGGCGGCGAAGACGGCGGCGAACATGCCGCCCATCCAGCGGGACGCGTTCTGCGGGCTGACGCCCTTGGCGGCCATGTAGCCGAACGCGCAGACGACCAGGACGATCGTCGCCAGCGCGGTGCCGTACACCTGCACGCTGGTCGCCAGCTCGGACAGGAAGTTCTGGTACGGCATCGTCAATGCCGCGACGACGGTAGTGGTGGGCATGGTGGGACCTCTTTCGCGGATCGATGCGTGCACGGGGCGGGCCGCTGTTCGGCCTCTACCTAGGTCAACGGTGTCCGGCAGGTCGGTGCCGCGCATTCGCCTGTCACCTGGCCCGGTACGGGGCGCGGGTGACGCGACCGAAGCCGGACAGGTGCGCGTCATCCCAGGCGCCGCCCAGGGTGCGGACACCCAGGCCGCTGGTCGGGTTCGACGCCTCGGCGATGGTGATCTGATCGCCGTCGACGGCGGTGACGATGGCGACGTGGTGCACGTCGCCGCCGAACCAGAACACCAGGTCACCGGGCTGCACGGCACTGCGCGGGATCGCCGTCGTTGCCGCGCGCTGGGTGTAGGAGTAGTCGACGAGGTCGACGCCGGCCTGGCGCCACGCCCACGCGGTGAGCCCGGAGCAGTCGAAGTCGATCGGGCCGTTGCCTTCGGCGATGTACCGGCCCCCCGAGTGGACCCCGGTCAGGGCGGCGGCCACCGCGATCGCGGCCTGCGCGTCGGGTGCCGGGATCGATGCCGGGTCGACGACGGTGCCGGGTGTCGGCGCGGTGGGGTCGCAACCGACGGGGGCGCAGGTGGTGGTCGTGGTGGCGGCGGCGATCGCCCCGGCCCCGACGACCACCGCGCCCAGACATCCGGCGGGCAGGACGACCACGACCAGGCTCAATGCGGCGACCATGGCCAGGACCTTCGACACGCACTCTCCCGGGGGCGGCGACGGACCGGTGCCCGCCTCTACTGAGGTCAACGGTGCGAGCGAGCCCGGTGCCTCGCACTCGGCGTCGCACTCACGCGAGCGTGAGTGCAGGTCGCGGTCGGGATGGCGCCGGGACGGACGGGAGGCTGTGGCTGGCGCGGCTCGCGCGTGCCATCGCGGCCTTCGCGGCGAGCAGGTAGGCGATGCGGTCCTCCGCGAGGTCCAGGCAGGGCGGGTGGGCGTCCATCCGTGCCATCCACCCTGGGACGCAGGTCATCGCGGACGGGCTGAGGATCCGCGGCGGCAGCGCCGGGTTCGCCGGGTAGGCGAATGGCTCGCTGCCCTCGTGAGGTCGCATCACCTGGCGGGCGCGGGTGGTCGCGTGGGCCACCACCCGTGCCCTCGTTGGGGTGACGTCGGCGGCGAGCAGCTCGCGGATGCAGGTCATCACCTGCTGCTGCGCCAAGGTCCAGTTGGGGTCGAGGTCGCTGTCGACCAGGCGGCGGGCGGCGTCGGCGTCGGTGCGCCGGATCCGGTCGAGCAGCGCGGCCGCCTGCGGGGCGGTGATGCCGCGATGGCGGGCGAGGTCAATGGGGTCGACGTCGATAGTGCCGGTCGGCGTGGCGTCGATGATCGGTGCCCGCAAGGTTTCGTACAGCAACGCGTCGGCCTCATCGGCGACCAGGGGGCGGGGGTAGGTCGCGAGCCGGGTGGACGCGTCGACGAGAGCGGTGCTCAGGTTCTCGACGACCTCGATGTC
>CALGTB010000193.1 GCA_937902285.1 uncultured Actinomycetes bacterium
CGACCGAAGGCGGCGAGCTGCTCGGGTGAGTTGTCGACCAGGCGGACGCCCAGGCCCGCGAAGGTGTCGGTCCGGTAGGCCGCCATGGCCTCGGGACGGCGAGCGTCGAGGAGAGCAAGGGGTTCACCGGTGGCGAGGTCGACGAGATCCTTGAACATGACAAGGCGCAGCGACTGTCCGAGCTGGAGCCCGCCCGTGCCGGGAAGGTTGACGATCCCCATGGGTCTCCGGAAGGCCATGGCCAGGGAGTCGACACCCGTGGAAGACGAGATGGACATGCTGCAGTGGGCGAAGAGGTACACGTCCCCGAAGTCCGACCGCAGTCCGGAACTGGCGTAGTCGATGACCCTCGGATCACTGGACACGAGCGGGGCCGCGACCACGGCGCCCATCCGCAGGACCGTGAGGCCCGCGTCGGCGAGCGTCTGTGCAAGTCCTCCGTACGTGGCGATGTCGGAGTCCCGGTAGTCGTGATACGTCCAGTCCTTGGTGGGAACCCGCTGGCTGAGGTAGGCCTCGTCGCGGACTGACAGGCAGACGAACGGTGCGCCCGGCTCGACGCCCAGCGAGCGCAGAAGCTCCCGTCCCCGCTCCAGTTCCGCCTCCGTGAAGGACAGGTGCGGCGTCGTGCGGTCAAGGTGGCGCAGGTCGAAGTGCAGTTCGTCCCAGCCCCGGGCGCCGAGGTCGAGCCATGGAAAGCGGACGTTGGCGACCCACATCGGATGGAGCGGCCATGCGGGGCCGAAGGGCAGCACACGGCGCCACATCGACACAAGGAACTCGTTGGCCACGGGACCCCGCGAGTAGAACAGCGTTCTCGACCGCACCGGGGGATGGACGTCCCGGAGGGAGAGCAAGAGCTCGGGCTCGATGGCGAGGTGCCCGATGCGCTCCACGAGGACGGGCTGGACCTCGATCCGGTACAGGGGTGCGACCAGGCGCACGGGCAGGGCGAGCAGGAGCCCGAAGATCAGGACGGCGAGGTTGTAGGACCGGCGCAGCGCCGCGCGAATCCGCAGTCTCGCGTCGCTCATGGGGTCATTCTAGGTAGCGGCCGAGGCGACACAGGTAGCGTGGCGTCGACGCTGTCCTCCCTGCAGATGGGTACGCACATGGCTCGATTCAGCCGCGACGACGCCGCCCTCACGGCCTCGTACTTCGCCACGGACGCGACCTCGTTCGTCGATCGTGCGGATCTCGACGAGTTGAAGCGAGTTGCGATCGCCGAGTCCGGCCCTGCGCGCTACAGCCTCCACGAGTCGCCGGCCAGCACCCTGCACTCGATGGTGATCCTCCAGCCGTTCGGCACCTACGCGCAGCCGCGCAAGCACCTGACCAAGGCGAAGCTCTTCCACATCGTCGACGGCGAGATGGCGGTGGTGATCTTCGAGGAGGACGGGAGTGTCCGTGCGGTGCACCACATGGGTGCGGATCACGTCCTTATCGTGCACGTGGAGTCCGACTGCTATCACACCAACATTGCGCTGACCCCCCAGGCGGTGTACCACGAGGTCATCACGGGCCCGTTCGATCGGGGATCTGCGGACCGGGTCTTCGCCTCCTTCGCGCCATCCGACACGGAGCAGGAGAAGGGCCTCGCGTACGTCCGTGCGTCGATCGCCAGCGTGCGCTCGGACATGGCCGTCAACTGACCTTCGGTAGGCTTCGACCGCCGGGCAGCCGGCCGTCGACGGCGAGGAGGCCGCATGGGGCAGGTTCCGCTGGTGCGCTTCCGCGACCTCAGCATCCCCGACGACGAGCGTCATGAGTTGCTCGAGGCGATCGATCAGCTGATGCGGCGCGGGACGTTCATCCTGGGCGCCGACGTCGAGGCGTTCGAGCAGGAGTTCGCCCGGCAGTGCGAGCGGGCCGAGTGCGTGGGGGTCTCGAACGGCACAGGTGGCCTCTACCTGGCGCTGCGTGCCCTCGGAGTGGGCCCCGGCGACGAGGTCGTCACGACGGCGATGTCCTGGGTGGCCACGGCCAATGCCGTGATCGCGCTCGGCGCCACGCCGGTGTTCGCCGACGTGGCCGACGACTTCAACATCGAGCCGGCGTCGGTCGAGGCTGTCATCACCCCGCGCACCAAGGCGATCCTCCCCGTGCACTACTACGGGCGGATGGCCCGCATGCACGAGCTCATGGCCATCTCGGCACGGCACGGGCTCAAGGTCGTCGAGGACGCATCCCAGGCCTTCGGAGCCGACCTCGACGGCCGACCCGCCGGAGCGTTCGGGGACGCCGCGGCCTTCAGCCTGAATCCCATGAAGCCACTGGCCGCCCTGGGTGAGGCCGGAGCCGTGGTGCTCGATGATCCTGAGGCCGCCGAGCACATCAGGTCGATGCGGTACCTCGGCACCATCAACCGCGAGACCTGCGTCGACCCCAGCCTGAACTTCAAGATCGACACGATCCAGGCCGTGATCCTGCTCAGCCGCATGAAGCGGGCCGAGCAGGTGGTGGCCTACCGCAACCGCATCGCCCGCATCTACTGCGAGGGCCTCGACGGGGTCGTCACGGTGCCGCTGCCGCCTACCGACGGCACATGCGCCTACTTCGACTACACGATCGTGTGCGAGGACCGCGACCGGCTCGAGGAGTTCCTCGTGTCGGAGGGCATCGAAGTCAAGGTCCGCCATCGCCTGCTGCTCACGCAGCAGCCGGGCTACCGCGATGGCGCCGATGCCGACGTGCCGAACGCCCTGCGCCTGGTGAGCGGGATCCTGTCGCTCCCGATCCACGAGGCGATGACCGACGATCAGGCTCGCCTCGTCGTCGCCGCCATCCGGCGCTTCTACGGGGCCTAGCTGAGCGGGTTCCAGAAGGCGTAGTCGCCCTCGTAGCCGGCCTCCGCCATGAGCGCGAGCCAGTCCTCGGCACTGAGCATCGTTCGGGCGGTGAGCACCCAGCGCTGCAGCAGCTCCTGCTCCTCGGCGTTCTTCCAGCCGTCGACCATGACGAAGGCGTTCCCGCGGCTCACGCGCTGAATCTCGGCGAAGGCCCGCAGGCACCCGTCGCGGTCGAGGTTGTGGACGGTGTTGATGGAGATGACGAGGTCGAAGGAGTCATCGGGGAACGGGAGGTCGGCGGCGTCGCCCACCCGCACGAGGTCGACGACGTCGGGATCGGCGTGCTCAATGGCGTACGAGGAGATGTCGACCCCCGCGAGCGTGGCCCCGGGCAGTCGCAGCGAGAAGTCCTTGAGCATGAAGCCCTTGCCGCATCCGACGTCGAGGATGGCACTGTCGTCGGTGAGGCCGTAGTGGGTCGTGAAGAGGTCGACAGTGCCCGTCCAGAAGCGCGGGTGGTAGCCGAAGCCGCCGTAGCCGTGCCGCCTGTCCCCGTCGAAGTAGTCGAAG
>CALGTB010000194.1 GCA_937902285.1 uncultured Actinomycetes bacterium
TTGTTTGAAGTCGCCTCGGGGATTTGAACCCCGTACCTGCGCGTTACGAGTGCGTTGCTCTACCACTAAGCTAATGCGGCGCGCTTCCCGCGTGGTTCCTTTCGGCCTTCGCCGGAAGCCTCGCAATGCTACTAGAGGCCTCACGATCCCCCGAATCGCCCCAACCACCCCAGGAAGCGTGCCCCAGGGCTACTTCTGGGCGAAGGTCAGCACCTGGTCGGCCGCCCCGAAGGCCGTGAGTGTGCCGTCAGCCAAGGTGTAGCCGAAGGTGCTCTGGAGCGCGGCAAGGTACTCGGTCTCCAGTGCCATCGCGGCCTCGTCCCCGGCCATCATCGTGCTGGCGAGCGGGTCGAACTGAAGCGTGCCGACCGTGGTCGACGTGTAGCCGCCGAAGTAGGTGTTGACGCCGCTCTTGCCGGAGACGTCCTTCTCCGCGAACTCGATCGTGATGCCGCTCGCGGACACGTCCTTCGACAGGCCGCCCGTGAGCACCCACGAGGTCCCGGCCAGCGGGTCGCCGCCGGTGGGCTGCGCGCCGATCGTGGCGTCCCCCGTCGCTGAGGACTCGGATGAGCCGGAGGCGCTGCCACCGCAGGCGGCGAGCAGGGGGATGAGCAGTGCTGCGGCCGCGAGGGCGACGATGCGGCTGAGCTTCATGGTGTCTCCTGTCGGGGAAGCGGCTCGCGGGCGCGGCCACAGGGTTCGACGCCGGCTGACGTCGTGGCGTTCCCGCGGATAGGGTCGATCGGTGACGACCTCCCCCACCGTGGCCCCCTTCGTCGCGGGCCTGCCCAAGGCCGAGCTGCACGTGCACCTGCAGGGCGCCGCCTCCGTCAGCACAATCCTCGAGCTGTCCCGTCGCCACCCCGACGCCGGCCTGCCCACGGAGGAGGACGAGCTGCGCGAGTTCTACCGCTTCCGCGACTTCGACCACTTCATCCGCGTCTACATGGCGGTCAACCGGCTCGTGCGGACCCCGGACGACGTCGAGGCCCTGGTGGTCGGGCTGGGGCGCGACCTCGACGCGGCGAACGTGCGCTACGCCGAGGTCACGGTCACTCCCGACAGCCACCTGCTCGTCGGCATGGACCCAGCAGGCGTGGCGCACGCCCTGACCGAGGGCCGATCCCGGGCGTGGACGCTCTTCGGAGTCGACCTCGCGTACACCTACGACATCAACGGCGCCGACGGGCTCCCTGCGGGCGAGCGCACCGTCGAGTGGGCCGAGCGCTTCCCGGCCGACGGCAGCGTGGGCTTCGGCCTCGGAGGTCCCGAGGCGGGCGCGCCGCGCGCCGCGTACGCCGACGTCTTCCGACGGGCGCGCGATCTAGGGCTCGTCAGCGTCCCGCACGCGGGTGAGACGACCGGGCCTGCGTCCATCCGCGACAGCATCGACGCGCTCGGGGCGGTGCGCATCGGCCACGGGATCGCCGCAGCGCAGGATCCCTCACTCATGGCCGAGCTCGTCGACCGCGACGTGGTCTTGGAGGTGTGCCCGACGTCGAACGTCTGCACGCGGGCGGTGGCCTCCCTCGAGGAGCACCCGTTCACGATCCTCCGCGAGGCCGGCGTGCGGCTGACGATCAACACCGATGACCCGGGCATGTTCGACACCGACCTCAACCGCGAGTACGTGATCGCGAACGAGGTCTTCGGGGTCGGCCGGGACGGGCTCGTCGAGCTGGCCCGCGAGTCCGTGCGTGCCTCGCTGGCATCGCCGGCGACCAAGGATCGGATCCTTGCCGAGATCGACGACTACGTGGAGGCCGCGCCGGCCGAGTGAGTGGAGGCAGCTGCGCCCGGACTAGCGGACGACCACGATCTGGCGCTGGGCGCGCAGCGCCATCACCAGGGCGATGACCCAGCCGATGATCGTCCAGCCCAGCAGCA
>CALGTB010000195.1 GCA_937902285.1 uncultured Actinomycetes bacterium
GCACGATGCCGATGAACACGGCGCCGATGACGAACACGCGCGGGTTGATCGAGTCACCCGTCTCGGAAGCCGCGATGCCGCCGATCGACTCGATCTCCGCCCAGGTGCCCGGCACGTAGGCGTACACCGCGATGATCACGAGCACGGCGCTGATGACGGCCGATATGAAGAAGCCGCGGTTGATGGCCGACATCCCGGAGCGGTCCTTGGCGCGGGGCGCCACGGCGAAGATGCCGATGACCGCCGTGATGACGCCGATCGCGGGGATGACCAGGGGCAGGACCAGTCCGAGCGTGCCGAACGCGGCGATGCCGAGGATGAGGGCGGCGACGAGCGTGACCGCGTAGGACTCGAAGAGGTCGGCCGCCATGCCGGCGCAGTCGCCGACGTTGTCGCCGACGTTGTCAGCGATGGTGGCGGCGTTGCGCGGGTCGTCCTCGGGGATGCCCTGCTCGACCTTGCCGACCAGGTCGGCGCCGACGTCGGCAGCCTTCGTGAAGATGCCTCCGCCGACTCGCATGAACATGGCGAGCAGTGCGGCGCCGAAGCCGAAGCCCTCGAGGACCTTGGGGGCCTCGCCCTGGTAGACGAGCACCACGAGGGCCGCGCCGAAGAGTCCGAGGCCGACGGTGAACATGCCGGCCACTCCGCCGGTGCGGAAGGCGATCTTCATGGCCTTCTGCTCACCGGAGTCGCGGGCGGCGGCGGCGACGCGCACGTTGCCGCGCACGGCCAGCCACATGCCCATGTAGCCCGTCACGCCGGAGAAGACCGCTCCCACGACGAAGAAGACGCTGCGCCCGATTCGCTCGCTGCTGGTCTCGGCCGGCAGCAGGAACAGGACGAAGAAGACGATCACCGCGAAGACCGCGAGGGTCTTGAACTGACGGCTGAGGTACGCGGAGGCGCCCTCCTGCACGGCAGCCGCGATGTCCTTCATCTTCTCCGTGCCCTCGTCGGCAGCGAGAACCTGGCGGACGAGAACGGCGGCAACGCCGAGAGCGGCGAGTGCGATGACCGCAACCACGACCACCGTCGTGTAGTTGCTTCCGGTCAACTCGATCATGGGACTCCTCGTTCAGCACCGTGGTAATTGGCCATTCTTGGCCGGTTCATGGAACCGCGGCGTCCTCCCGGGCGCCGCAGTGCGTGGGAGTCTACGCACGCGCGCACCGGCGTCTCAACGACCCCCGCAATGACAGGGCTTACATGGAAAGCGGGCCCTGCCTTGGTCCGGGCGCTAGCGGGCCAGCGCGCCGTCGAGGGTGGCGTGCAGCGGGATGACCACGTCGAGCCCGGTGAGGCTGAAGACCTTGAGCACGCGTGGCGTCGCCACCACCACGTCGAGCCGTCCGTCCGACTCGCGCACGTGCTTGAGCGTCGACACGAGGATGCCCAGGCCGGTGGAGTCGATGAAGCCGACCGAGGACAGGTCGACCACCAGCTCGCCTTCAGGGCGCATCGAGAGCGGGCTCAGGACGGCGTCGAGCGTGGGCGCCGAGTGCGCATCGAGCTCGCCCGCGGCCACCACCACGGCGATGTCACCCACCTGGCGCGTCTCGACGGTGAAGTCCACGCGCCTACTGTCGCACAGCGTGCCGGCGACCCACCCCACAATGGGGCGATGACATCCGGGCCTGGCGGCAGCCTGCTGGCACGGCTCGCCCATGGCCGCGAAGGCCGCCTGCTGCACGTGCACGAGGTGCCGGCGCGAGCCGCCGAGGCCGGGGTCTGGCCGCACTGGCTTCCGACCGAGGTGCTGGCGGCCTACGGCCGCATCGGCATCACGGAGCCGTGGGCCCACCAGGTGGAGGCCGCCCTCCTCTCCCAGGAGGGCGAGCATGTGGCTCTGGCGACGGGCACGGCGTCAGGCAAGAGCCTGGCGTTCGGCATGGCCGCACTGGCGAGCATCGAGCGCGGCACGCACGCACCCGACGGCCGCGGAGCCACCGTCCTCTACCTCTCCCCTACCAAGGCATTGGCCAACGACCAGCTGCGCTCGATCACCGCCCTCGACCTGCCATGGCTCCGGGCAGCCACCTACGACGGGGACACCCCGCACGAGGAACGCGCGTGGGTGCGGCAGCACGGCAACTACGTGCTGAGCAACCCGGACCTCCTGCACCACTCGCTGCTGCCCGGGCATGCCGCGTGGGCCTCCTTCCTCCGACGCCTCGAGCTCGTGGTCGTGGACGAGGCGCACACCTACCGGGGAGTGCTGGGCTCGCACGTGTCCGCCGTGCTGCGGCGCCTGCGCCGCCTGTGCGCCCACTACGGCGCCAGCCCGGTGGTCTTCGTGGCCTCCGCCACCATGGCCAACGCCGACGAGGCCGGCGAGCGGCTCATCGGCGCCCCGGTGCGCGCCGTCACCCGCGACGCCTCGCCGCGACCGGGACTGGT
>CALGTB010000196.1 GCA_937902285.1 uncultured Actinomycetes bacterium
ATCACGACCCTCCGCCCTTGGAGTCCCGACAGGGCGTCGGACAGCCGGTCCACGACATGCGCCGGCATCGCGGAGTTGACCTCGCGAGCGGTGCGCACGAGGACGGCGGCCGGATCGTTGCTGAGGTAGAGGTGCGGGTACACGGGGATGCAGTGCCCGCCGACCGCAACGCCGGGTCGGTGGATGTGGCTGTACGGCTGGGAGTTGCAGGCGTCGATCACCCTCCCGATGTCGATGCCGGCACTCTCGGCGTACACAGCGAAGGTGTTGGCCAGCGCGATGTTCACGTCGCGGTAGGTGGTCTCGGCCAGCTTCGCGAGCTCGGCGGCCTCTGCCGAGCCCAGATCCCAGACACCGTTCGGCCGGGGCAGGTCGGGTCGCTCGTCGAACTCCAGCACCGACGTGTAGAACTCGACAGCACGCTCAGCGCCCGCGGGACTCAGCGCCCCCACGAGCTTGGGGTACCGGCGCAGGTCGGCGAACACGCGACCGGTGAGCACGCGCTCGGGGCTGTAGACGACGAAGACGTCGTTGCCTTCGCGCAGTCCGGACGCCGCCTCGATCGCCGGGGCGAAGCGCGAGCGGGTGGTGCCCATCGGCACCGTCGTCTCGAAGCTCACGACCGTGCCACTGCGCACGGACCCGGCGATGTCCGCCAGTGCGCCGTCCATGTGGCGGAAGTCGGGAGTGCCGTCCCCATCGATGGCCACCGGCACGACCACGACCACCGCATCGCTCGCTCCGACGGCCTCCGCCGTGGACGTCGTGGCCGTGAGGGTGCCCGCGTCGACCAGTGCGCGCAGGCGCGGTGCCAGGTCGAACTCGCCGGGGAAAGGCTCCACGCCGGCGTTGACGTCGGCGACGACGGCGGGATTGATGTCGGCGCCGATGACGCGATGCCCCAGGCCCGCGTACTGCACCGCGAGCGGGAGGCCGATCTTGCCGAGCCCGACGACCGTGATGGTCCGGAGTCCGGTCACAGCGTCACTCCCATGCCCGTGGCGGCACTTCGGAGCATGGCGTCGGCGATGCGGGTGACGGCCACGCCCTGCTCCATCGTCACGATGTCCGTGGGCCGCCCGAGGACGGCGTCACGGAAGGCCTCGTGCTCCAGGCGCAGGGGCTCCGGCTTGGCGATCGCATACCGGATCACATCGCCCTCGCGGACGCCGCGGAAGTTGGCCACCTCATCCCACTCCGTCGGCACCAGGCCGTTCGCGTAGAACGTGAGGTCGGCGCTGAGGGTGTCGGCGACGAACGCGCCCAGCTCACCGGAGATCACGGTGACCCGCTCCTTGAAGGGCGACACCCAGTTGACGAGATGGCTCGCGACGATGCCCCCCTCGAGCATGCCCGTCACGGACACGAGGTCCTCGAACTCGCGTCCCGAGCGGTGCGCCGTCTGGGCGAACACCGAGAGGTACGAGGCCTGCACGACCCACGACGTCAGGTCGATGTCGTGCGTCGCGAGGTCCTTGACCACGCCGACGTCGGCGATCCTGGCAGGGAAAGGCCCCTGGCGACGGGTCGCGACCTGGTAAACCGCGCCGAGATCGCCGTTGGAGATGCGTGCTCGCGCCGACTGGAGAGCCGGGTTGTACCGCTCGACGTGACCGACCGCACCGACGAGGCCGCGCGAGGCGAAGGCCTGTGCGAGACGCTCGGCCGCGCCGGACTCGAACGCCAGCGGCTTCTCGATCAGGGCGTGGACGCCCGCGTCGGCCAGCTGCAGCCCGACCTGCTCGTGCAGGGCTGTCGGGACGGCCACGATGCAGTAGTCGACACCGGCGCCGATGAGCGACTCGAGTGAGGGGAACGTCGCCACGTCGGTGGTGTCGAGAGGCAGGCCCGGGTCCGCGACACCCACGAACTCGACGCCGTCGAGGGCATTCAGCAGTCGTAGGTGATGTCGACCCATGACACCGAGCCCGACGAGTCCCGCGCGCAGGTTGGCCACGTCACGATCCTGCCGCAGCAGCGTCGTTGACGGCGGCCACGACCCGCTCGCGCTCGTCGGCCGTGAGGCTCGGGTAGACCGGCAGAGACAGGCACTCCCGTGCCGCTGTCTCGGTCTCGGGCAGGTCGAGGTCACGCGCGAAGGCCGGCAGGCGGTGGTTGGGGATCGGGTAGTAGACCCCGGTGCCGACTCCACGATCGGCCAGCTGATCGGCGAACGCGTCGCGGTCGAGCCCGACGATCCTGATCGTGTACTGGTGGTACACGTGCACGGCGCCTTCGGCGACGGGCGGAGCGACGACCCCGCGCAGGTGCTCGTCGTAGAACGCCGCGTTCTCCTGGCGCTGACGTGTCCACTCCGGAAGGCGGCGCAGCTGCACCCGGCCGATGGCGGCGTGGATGTCGGTCATCCGGTTGTTGAGGCCGACGATCTCGTTCTCGTAGCGACGCTCCTGGCCCTGATTGCGCAGCAGCCTGATGGTGCGCGCGATCTGCTCGTCGCCTGTGGTGACCAGCCCGCCCTCGCCGGTCGTCATGTTCTTCGTGGGGTAGAAGGAGAACGAGCCCGCCACGCCCCAGGCGCCCACCGGGATCCCCTCGATCGAGGCCGCGTGGGCCTGTGCGGCATCCTCGACGAGGAGCAGTCCCTTGCTCTCGCAGAGGGCAGCGAGTCGAGGCAGGTCAGCCGGGTGCCCGTACAGGTGCACGGGCATCACGGCGCGGGTGCGCGGCCCGATGGCCGCCTCGACGGCCGCCGGGTCGAGGCAGAAGTGTCGGGGCTCGATGTCGACGAACACCGGCGTCGCGCCGGTGAGGGCCACGGAGTTCGCCGTGGCCGCGAAGGTGAAGGACGGGACGATCACCTCGTCGCCGGCACCGATCCCCGCTGCCAGCAGCGACAGGTGCAGCGCCGAGGTGCCCGAGTTGACGGCGACGGCATGCCGGCCGTCGACCACCTGAGCGGAGAACTCCTGCTCGAAGGAGGCGACCTCAGGGCCTTGCGCCAGCATGCCCGACTCGAGGACCCGGTCGACCGCGGCTCGCTCGGCGTCTCCGATCTGCGGACGTGCCGCCGGGATCGTGATCACGCGTCGGCTGCTTCCACGAGGGTCTCCGGTCCGGTCAGGACGAAGTGCGCGCCCGTGCGAGGGCAGCGGAGCCGAAGGGGATCGCCGTCGACCTCATCCAGCCTCTCGCCGGCCGGTCCCACCCAGCCGATGCGGCGCGCGGGTGCCCCCGCCACCATCGCGAAGTCGGGCACGTCGCGCACCACGACCGATCCGGCCGCTACAAGGGCCCATCGGCCGATCGTCACCGGAGCGACGCAGACGGCCCTCGCACCGATGGACGCCCCGCTCAGGACGGTGACTCCGACCGGCTCCCAGTCCGCAGCCGACTTCAGCGTTCTGTCCGGGTTGATCGCCCGCGGATGCCGATCGTTCGTGAACACCACGCCCGGGCCGATGAACACGCCCTCGCCCACCACGGCGGGTTCGTAGACCAGAGCGTGGTTCTGCACCTTGCACCGCTCGCCGATGACCACGCCGGGCCCGATGTAGGCACCGCGGCCGATGACGACCTCGCCGCCCACCCGGGCTCCCTCGCGCACATGCGCCAACTGCCAGATGGACGCCGAGGGGTCGACGTCGGCATCCGGGGAGACCTCAGCGGTCGTGTGGATCATCGGCGCAACGCTACCAGCGCCTACTGTGCGGCGACCGATCCGAGCAGTTCGGCGAAGGCCCCGTAGTTGCGCTCAGCAGAGAAGTCGGTCGCCCAGCGGTCACGGCTCGCAGCGCGCGTGGCGGCCCTCTCGTCCGGGGTCAGGAGTGCGATCTGGGCCAGCACCGTCGCCAGGTCACGGGGAGTGGGATCGGCGGGCAGCAGTCGGCCGCAGGCGTCGTCCACGATCTCAGGATTGCCCCCGATGCGGGTGGCGATGAGGGGGATCCCCGAGCTGGCGGCCTCCATGAGGGTGACCGGCAGCCCTTCAGAGGAGCTCACGTTGACGAATGCATCGAATGACGTGCCGGCCAGCACGGACCGCACCTCCGAAGGAGGCAGCTGGCCCGTGAAGAGGCAGCGCTCCGCGAGTCCGGCCTCCGACGACACGATGGCCCGGACGGACGCCAGCGTGGGTCCATCGCCGATGTGCGTCCAGGTGAAGTCGATCGACGGGTGCTCGCGCTTCAGTGCGGCGACCCCGGAGGCGAGGAGCTCGACCCGCTTGATCGGAATGCAGGACGAGC
>CALGTB010000197.1 GCA_937902285.1 uncultured Actinomycetes bacterium
GCCGCCTTCACCAGGGTGACGGGTCAGGCTCATTGGGAGACGTTGCTGAGGGCGCGGGCGATCGAGAACGGCTGCTACGTTGTCGCCTCAGCAACGGTCACGCCAGCCGGGCATGAAGGCGACGCATTTGAAACCTACGGGCATGCGTTGGCCATTGATCCTTGGGGCGCCGTACTGGAGGATCTGAGTGACCAGGACGGGGTGGTCGTCGTTGTGACCCTCTCACGTGAGGCCGTCGACAAGGCACGCTCGTCGCTGCCAGTGCTGGAACAATGCCGTCCAGACGCATACACGCGTGATGTAAGAACCATTTCGCTGATGAGTGGGGTGAGTCATGTCGCCTGACAATCGCCACGATGGCACACCAGAGGACAGCTTGCCGACGGGCGTGGTCGAGGCCCACGAGTGGATCTCGGTGGCCAACGAGTTCACTGGCGTCACGGTTCGCAAGGTCTTGACGCGCAACGGCGAGCGCCTGGAACTCTACGTGCCCAAGACCGGCCGACGTGTACTGCTCGACGCCATGCAGTTGGAGATCATTGCAGCCCAAGATCCAGAGCGATATACCGAACTCTTCCGAACCCAGCTGGGATCGCAATGACCGCGATGAAACCCCCCGCAGAGGGCGGCAATGGGAACGGCCCCATCCGGCTGGGCAACTCGGTCGAGGATGTGGTCATCGTCCTGCGCGAGCGCATCATCTCTGGCTACTACGCGCCGGGGACACGCATGTCTCAGCAGGCGCTCGCCAAGGAGATGAACGTCAGCCGCACCCCGCTACGAGAGGCATTGAACCGCCTCGAATCAGAGGGACTCGTCGTCAGCAAAGCCAACAGCGGCATGACGGTGGCACCCGCCGATCCCGAGGATGCAGAAGACGCATACGCCGTGCGGCTCCTCCTCGAACCACCCACAATCAGCGAACTGGCGGCAGACGTCTCGAAGGACGACCTTCGACGCATGGCCGAGGCCCTCGCCCGAATGGAGCTACCGGGGATCAGCAGCCAGGAGTACCAGGCGGCCCACATGGCCTTCCATCGTGTGCTGCTCGACCGCTATCCGCGCGCAGTGCGCCAGCTCACGGAGCGCCTCTACACGCGGATCATCCGGCACCAGCGGATCTACTTCCATCACCCCGTGGCCGTCGATGACTTCAATCATGTCGATCGCGAGTTTCTCAACGCACTTCGTGCCGGCGAGGGTCCGCTGGCGCGGCAGCTACTGGAGTTTCACCTCATAGACGCTGCATTGGGCGCGGTGCTCGACATCGATCCCGATCACCACTTCGCCGGGTTCGCCGTGACGGTGCGATCCGTCGGAATCGACGTCGTGGGGCTCGACGATGCGCCCGTGACGCGCCCCTCCAAGGTCGCCTGGCGGCGATCGGGCGCAGTGACCGTCCCCAGCATGAAGACCCAGAACCTAACCATCAACTGACCAGCACATCTCCTCCCCTGCGGGGTAGGTGCTGCTTGCATGCCCTGAAGAGGAGTCGTCCATGAGAGTCGCGGCAATCCCAGGAGACGGAATCGGACTGGAAGTCCTGCCCGCCGCCGCAAAGGTCGTAGACGCCGCACTGAGCGGATCCGGTCGGGCTGTGCAATGGACGTGGCTCGACTGGGGTTGCGACTACTTCCATGAGAACGGCCGCATGATGCCCAGCGATGGGCTGGACATCCTCGAGGACTTCGACGCCGTGTTCCTCGGTGCTGTCGGGCGTCCCGACGTGCCCGACCATGAGTCGCTGTGGGGCCTGTTGATCCCGATCCGTCGGCGATTCGACCAGTACGTGAACCTACGTCCGGTCCGGCTCTTCAACGGAATCGCCCCCCGAGTAGTCCTCCCCGATGGAGTGACGGTGGACATGATGATCATCCGGGAGAATGCGGAGGGCGAGTACTCCGAGATCGGTGGCCGCTTCGCTCAGGGCACGGACCGCGAGATTGCGCTCCAGGAGAATGTGTTCTCACGATTCGGAATCGAGCGGATCACCCGTTACGCCGCTGATCAGGCACGCCACCGCAGGGGTTTGGTCACTTCGGCAACGAAGTCCAACGGCATTATTCACACGATGCCATTCTGGGATGAGGTCGTTACCGACGTCGCAGCCGGGTACCCCGATGTCGAGTTCGGGAGTCGCCTCATCGATGCACTTGCCGCGGAGCTCGTCCTCAAGCCGCAAGAGTTCGATGTGATCGTCGCATCCAACCTATTCGGCGACATCCTGAGCGACCTGGCTGCAGCGGTGGTTGGAGGTCTGGGTGTCGCGGCATCTGCGAACCTCAATCCCACCCGCGCACTTCCCTCCATGTTCGAGCCGGTGCACGGGTCTGCGCCAGACATCGCGGGCCAGGGGGTAGCCAACCCGATCGCAGCCGTATGGTCAGCCGCCCTGATGCTGGACCATCTTGGCGAAACGACCATGGCAGCCCGGATCATGTCCGCCATCGAGGCGACGCTGTCCAGCCCAGAGACCCGAACCGGGGATCCGGGCGGAACGGCTGACACGGAGGGAGCCCCGCACGCACCCATCGAACCCCTAGCGCCCGGGGAGG
>CALGTB010000198.1 GCA_937902285.1 uncultured Actinomycetes bacterium
GGGTGTCCATGAGGGGTGGGGAGTCGTGGTGGGGTCAGGCCGCGGTCGCGGCCCAGCCCTGGACGATGGTGACGATGCTCGGGGCCCCGACGCACACGATCGCGGCGAACACCGCGGCGAACATGCCGCCCATCCACCGGGACGCGTTCTGCGGGCTCAGGCCCTTGGCGCCCATGTAGCCGAACGCGCACACGATCAGCACGATCGTCGCCAGCGCGGTGCCATACACCTGCACGGACTTCGCGAGCTCGGACAAGAAGTTCTGGTACGGCATCGTGATGGCCGCGACCGCGGTCGAGATGGGCATGGCATGGGCTCCGATCAGCAGACGCGCAGGGGCAGATCCCCTCCTACTTGCGACAACCACGTCGACGGGCCCGGTGCCTCGCAAGTTGTTGCATTCAGGTGCGGGTCACGCGTCCGAAGCCGGTCAGGTACGCGTCGTCCCAGCTGCCGCCGAGGAGTCGCGTGCGGATTCCGGCGTCGGGGTTCGCTGCCTCCGCGATCGTGATCTGCGTACCGTTCACGGCGGTGACGATGGCGACGTGGTGCTCCGATCCGCCGAACCAGAACACCAGATCACCTGGGTGTACGAAGCTGCGCGGGATGTCGCGCGTCTGGGAACGCTGCGTGTAGGAGTAGTCCACCAGGCTCACCCCGGCTTGACGCCACGCGTACGAGGTGAGGCCGGAGCAGTCGAAATCCACCGGGCCGTTCCCCTCCGCGACATACCGGCCGCCCTTGCCGACTGCCGTCAAGGCCGCGGCGACTGCCGCCGCGGCCTGGGTGTCGGGGGCGGGGATCGTGGCCGGGTCGACCGCTGCCGCCCCGCCAACGTCGGGCCTGGGGCACTTCGCAGCATCCGGACTCGTCGCAGTGGCGCACGGCACCGGGTCCCAGGCGGCAGTCACTGCTGCCCCCGCCATCGCCATCGACACGACACAACCCGCCGGCAACACAAGGACACCCAGCGCGAGAAGTGCCAGCCCGATGATTCGCCCCATACCCACATGACGGCGTTTGCTGGACCCGTGCCTCGCAACGACCCTGAGTCGGGTTATGCGGCCGGGCAACGGGATCAGCCCGGGTTGGGAGTTCCTCTTGGTCGTGCCGTGGTCAGCACGGCCTCGGCAGATGTGGGCCAGTTGTGCCACCTGATGATTGGCCAGTGCGACGGAGCGCTCGACATGTGGGCCATTCGCGGGCTTGGGTCAGATGAAGGGGCGTTGCCTGCTGTGCCCGGGGGACCCTGACGTGACCCCGGTCTCACTTCCGCCATGAATGTTCTGAACAATCGGTTGGTCGGTTAGGTTTCCGTTCGGTGGCTCAACCCGACGCGAGGGTGGGCATGCCGACCGCCGCGGTCGTTCCGCGACTGGCGGTCACGTGGTCAGGTCCGGCCCGGAGCCGGGTGGTGCCGCGCTCGCAGGAAGAGGCGCAACGGTGACCAAGGTTCAGCAGGCGATCCTGGACTTCGAGACCCGGTGGTGGCTGCACGTGGGGGACAAGGACGCGGCGATCCGGGAGGTGTTCGGGCTGGAGCCGGTGCGCTACTACGAGCTCCTGGACCTGCTGCTGGACGAGCCCGAGGCGATGATCCAGGCGCCGGCGACGATCTCGCGGTACCGGCGGCTGCGCGACCTGCGCCGGCGCCGCGAAGCGTCACGTCGCTAGCCGACCGACCTCGTTGGCGCTTCGGCCGTGCGGCGCTGCTGCAGTGCACCGCGCGTCACGGGGACGAGGTGCGCTCGGGGGCCCAGCCGACGCTGACTCCGTCGATGCGGGCCTCGACGGTGGCGCCGTCGGCGCGGAAGACGACGCATTCCTGCTTGACCTCCATCGCCGCCGCGATGGTGTCCACGTCCGCCTGCGGGACCCGCCGGAACACGGTCCGGTCGATCACGACGACGTAGTCCGGCCGGCTGATGTTGTCCGCTGGGGTGATGTCGTCTCTCCGGGGCTCGACAGAAAGGGGGCTCCTCCCCTGACTGCACGGGGGAGAACAGCGGGGAGGAGCCCTGCGCCCTCGACAGGACCGTGCCCCTTCCCAGGTGGCAGTCCGAGGCGCCCGCTCAGCCTAGAAATTGCAGCAACGTTACACGGGGGATTTGCATGTGGGGTGGGTCACAGCCGGGACCCGGGCCTGCCCGTCAGGCGCCGAGCTCTGCTTCCCGCTCGAGGTAGTGGAAGGAGTACTCGATGGTGCCGTGCGGGGTCTTCACCCCGGGCACGGACGGGTCGCGGTACCAGCCGACGTCGCGCAGCGCATCGAACCACTCGATCAGTGTGGGGTGCACGAGGACGTCCCATGCGAACGTCTGCGGCTGGTCCATGCGCGGAACCGTAACCCGGCCGTCGAATGCTCCACCTGCGAAATTTGGGGCCGTGGGGTGATCCCTGCCACAGCGGACGGGTCGGGAAAGCGGGCCCGTTGTGTGTCGCGTCACAACGCCCCCGTGACATCGCTTGCACGGCCGTTGGGTCCCGTAGCGTCCTGCCCCGTGATCGACACCGCCGTCCTGCGCACCGTCAGCCCGGTGGACGCCGTGGATGCCGCCGTCGGCGCGATGCTGAAGGACTCCACCCGCAGCCGACTCGACGACTCACAGGTGGAGTACCAGCGGGCCGATCTCACCGTACGGATCGGTGCCCGTCACGGTGCCACCTGGATCGACGTGTCCTCCCGCGGCGTGGACGCCGGAGCACGCCTCGCGACGCAGTTGCGCCAGCGCGGCTTGCCCGTGGACATCGCCTGAGCCACCATCCCAGGGCGCCCGCCCAATGAAGAAGAGCCGGAGCGACTCATGCTCGGATGTTCCGCACGAGCCAAGACTCCAAAGAAGTCATCAGCCTGTGCGCCTGCGCGGTTCGCTGCACCCACTGTCCGTCATCCGGCCGTGACCCACGCGGTCGCATAGTCAAAGCGCCAGGCCCATCGATGATTCGAGTTCAGGCCGATGCGGCCTGAATGACGGCGGCTGCAAATAGTAGGGGGCTTTTTGCCGTCGACCCTATGGCAGGGTGACGCACCCGACGGCGATCATGAGATCCGTGGAACGTGAATGTGGCGGCAATCGGATGGCCGAAGGGTCCTTGCACCGGAGCCCCTTCGTGGTGCGGCCGAATGTCGCTAACCCGGGACGGCACAGCCCCGTGCGTCAGGAACATACGCAACCGCCGAATGCAATGTGCGTGAAGCGCGGACGCCAGCGACGCCCTCGCTCAGACCGTGCCCGTGGGCAACACGCAGGAATGTCCGGCTACTCACCGGGCTACCTGGTCATGATCTCCCGCATGAGGGCGGCGGTGGCCGACGGCGTCTTGCCGACCCGGACGCCGACGGCCTCGAGGGCCTCCTGCTTCGCGGCGGCGGTGCCGGCCGAGCCGGAGACGATGGCGCCGGCGTGGCCCATGGTCTTGCCCTCGGGTGCGGTGAAGCCGGCGACGTAGCCGACGACAGGCTTGGTGACGTTGTCCTTGATGAACGCGGCTGCGCGCTCCTCGGCGTCGCCGCCGATCTCGCCGATCATGACGATCGCGTCGGTCTCGGGATCGTCCTGGAAGGCGGCGAGAGCATCGATGTGCGTCGTGCCGATGATGGGATCGCCGCCGATGCCCACGCAGGTGGAGAAGCCGAGGTCACGCAGCTCGTACATCATCTGGTAGGTCAGGGTGCCGGACTTGGACACCAGGCCGATACGGCCGGCCTTGGTGATGCTCGCCGGGATGATGCCGGCGTTCGACTTGCCGGGGCTGATGATGCCCGGGCAGTTCGGCCCGATGATCCGCGTCGTGCCCGCGTTGACCGAGTACTGGAAGAACTGCGCGGTGTCGTGCACGGGGATGCCCTCGGTGATGACGACCGCGAGCGGGATGGCAGCGTCGACGGCCTCCTCCACGGCGGCCTGCGCGAAGCGCGGCGGCACGAACACGACGGACACGTTGGCGCCGGTGGCGTCCATGGCCGCGGCCACGTCGTTGAAGACGGGGATGCCGTCGAGGTCCTGCCCGGCCTTGCCGGGGGTGACGCCGGCGACGATCTGGGCGCCGGAGGCCTTCATGAGGCGGGTGTGCTTGGTGCCCTCGGAGCCGGTCATGCCCTGCACCAGGATGCGGGAGTTCTCGTCCAACCAGATTGCCATCGCGACTAGCCCTGCTTCCCGGCCTTGCGGTCGGCGGCCAGTTCGGCCACCCGTCGCGCAGCGCCATCCATGGTGTCCACCAGTTCGATCAGGTCATGCTCCTGCTCGACGAGGATGCGTCGGCCTTCCTCGGCGTTGTTGCCGTCGATGCGGCACACGATCGGCTTGGTCACCGGCTCGCCCTTGGCCGCCAGCATCGCGATCGCCTGGACGATCCCGTTGGCGACCGCGTCGCAGGAGGTGATGCCGCCGAAGACGTTGACGAACACCGCCTCGACCTCGGGGTCGTTGAGCACGATGTCGAGGCCGTTGGCCATGACCTCGGCGCTCGCACCGCCGCCGATGTCGAGGAAGTTCGCGGGCTTGATGCCGCCGAACTCCTCGCCCGCGTAGGCCACGACGTCGAGGGTGCTCATGACCAGGCCCGCACCGTTGCCCACGATGCCGACCTCGCCGTGCAGCTTCACGTAGTTGAGGTCGAACTCCTTCGCGCGGAGCTCGATCGGGTCGGTGTTGTCGCGATCGACGAAGTCGGCGTGCGACGCGTGCCGGTAGTGCGCGTTGTCGTCCAGCGTCACCTTGCCGTCGAGCGCCAGCACCTGGCCGGTCGGGGTCAGCGCCAGCGGGTTGACCTCGACGAGGGTGGCGTCCTCCTCGATGAGCACGCGCCAGAGCTTCTGCAGGATGTCGATGACCTGCGCCTTGACCGCCTCCGGGAAGCGCGCCGCCTTGACGATCTCGGCCGCCTTCTCCGGCGTGCAGCCCTCGAGGGCGTCCACCCGGATCATGGCGAGCTCCTCGGGCCGCGTGGCCGCGACCTCCTCGATCTCCATGCCGCCCGCGACGCTCGCCATCGCGAGGAACGTCCGGTTGGCCCGGTCGAGCAGGAAGGACACGTAGTACTCGTCGGCGATGTCGCTCGCCTCGTTGACGAGGACCTTGTAGACCGTGTGGCCCTTGATGTCCATGCCGAGGATCGCCTTCGCGATCTCCTGGGCCTCGTCGGGCTTGTCGGCGAGCTTCACGCCGCCGGCCTTGCCGCGGCCGCCCGTCTTCACCTGCGCCTTGATCACCACCTGCGAGCCGATCTTGCGGGCCGCCTCGCGCGCCGCGTCAGCGGTCGTGCAGACCTCCCCCGCCGTGACCGGGACGTTGTGCTTCCCGAACAGGTGCTTG
>CALGTB010000199.1 GCA_937902285.1 uncultured Actinomycetes bacterium
CGGCGGCCGTGGTGCAGGAGCGCTACCTGCGGCTGGTCGAGCTCGTCAACGACATCGCCTGGCAGGAGAACCTGCGTCAGGTAGGGCGCAGTGTCGACGTGCTCGTCGCCGAGGGCGAGGGACGCAAGGACGATGCCACCGCCCGGCTCTCCGGGAGGGCCCCGGACAACCGACTCGTGCACGTGGCCGTCGATGAGGGGGTCGGAGTGCCACGGCCGGGCGACATCGTCACGGCGGAGATCACCCACGCAGCACCCCACCACCTCGTGGCCGACCGGGTGCTCGCCCTGCGCCGCACGCGTGCGGGGGACGCGACCCGCCCGTCGGCCGAGCCGACCGGCGTCCTGCTGGGCCTGCCGACCCTTCGCCCCTGACGATGCGCGTCCTCGCCATCGTCGGGCCCACGGCATCAGGGAAGTCCGCGCTCGCGGTGGCCGTGGCACGGGCCCTCCCCGGGGTGGCGGAGGTCGTCGGCACCGACTCGATGCAGGTGTACCGGGGCATGGACATCGGCACCGCGACGCCGACGGCGGCGGAGCGCGCCGGGGTCCGTCACCACCTCATCGACGAGTGGGACCCCGGGCACGCCGTGAGCGTCGCCGAGTTCCAGCAGCACGCCCGGCGTGCCATCGACGACATCCTCGGTCGTGAGGCGGTGCCGGTTGTCGTCGGCGGCAGCGGGCTGTACGTGTCAGCAGTGCTGGACGACCTGAGGTTCCCCGGGACGGACGCGTCGGTCCGTGCGCGCCTCGAGGGCGAGCTGGCCGAGTTGGGATCAGCCGCGATGCATGAGCGGCTGCGGGCCGTCGATCCCGCCGCCGCCGAGGCGATCCTGCCGTCGAACGGCCGCCGGATCGTCCGCGCGCTGGAGGTCGTCGAGCTCACCGGGGAGCCGTTCGTCGCCCACCTGCCGGACCCCGTGAGCGTCTACCCGACGGTGCGGATCGGACTCGATGTTCCCCGCGACGAGCTCGATGCCCGGATCGCTGCGCGGGTCGAGCGCATGTGGGCCGACGGCTTCGTCGAGGAGGTGCGGGCACTCGAGGTGCACGGGCTGAGCGCCACGCCCACGGCGTCTCGTGCGCTCGGCTACCAGCAGGTGCTGGCCCTGCTGGCGGGCCAGTGCTCCGAGCAGGACGCCCGGCAGGAGACGATCGATGCCACCCGGCGATTCGCGCGACGCCAGCAGCGCTGGTTCCGGCGCGACGGGCGCATCCGGTGGATCCCCTACGACTCCGCAGACGCCGTCGAGGAGGTCCTGGCGGCCTGGGGGTCGGACACCGACACGTAGTACTCGGTGCCCAGGAGCATGGTCTGCAGTGGCCCCGGCATGCGCGTGAGCACGGCCAGGGTGCGCACGCTGCCGTCGGCGCTCGCCTGGGACGCATGGGCTCGGAGGCTGGCCCGCTTGGCCGGCAGGTAGGCGCGGACGTCCACCCGGTGGGTGATCTGCGCGCGCGGGGTCCACGCCCGCTCGAACTCCTCGGGTGAGAAGCCCGCGGGGGTGAGGCGGAGCGCGGCGGCCAGACGGACGGCGCCGGCGATGGGCTCACGCGGCAGCGTCGCCTCGAACAGCCGGGGAGGCCGTGCGCAGAGCACGCTCGCGGCGCGCACCGATCGGTGGACCTGGAGGTGATCCGGGTGGCCGTAGCCTCCCGACGGGTCGTAGCCGACGAGCACGTCCGCCGACTCCTCGTCGCAGACGGCCGCGATCGCCTTCGCGACGGTGAAGCGGCCGGCATGGGCGAACCCGTCGGGCACCTCGGCATGGAGTCCCGAGTCGGCATAGCCCAGCGACACGGTGCGGGCCACCCCGAGGATGAGGGCTGACTCGGTGACCTCGGCGAGCCGGGTGGCAGCCAGGTCGCCGGCGTACTCCGAGGATGCGAGGCCGGCTGATCCGTCAGTGGCGACCACGAGGATGACGCGATTGCCCTCAGCGGCGGCGCGCGCCATGGTGCCGGCCGTCAGCAGTGCCTCGTCGTCCGGATGGGCGTGGACGAAGACGAGGGTGCGGGGCGCTCGGCTCATGGTGGGTCATTGTGGCGTACGGTCGTGCGTCGTGAGGATCGCCCATGTCAGCGACTGCTACGCCCCCAGGACGGGCGGCATCGAGACGCAGGTCGCCGCGCTGGCGGCACGGCAGGCCGCCGAGGGCAACGACGTGCGTGTCATCACGGCGACCCCGGGCCGCGACGGGGTGTTCGCCGGCGACGACGAGGTGGACGGCATCACCGTGCACCGCGTCGCGGCGCACGTCCCCTTCGAGCTTCCCGTGCACCCCCGGACCGGGCGGGAGGTGGGTGCTCTCCT
>CALGTB010000200.1 GCA_937902285.1 uncultured Actinomycetes bacterium
GCACCTTCCTCGAGCGCACGCCGTCGCTCGAGGCGACCGCGCGGACCATGTTCATCCACCCGAACACCGTCCGGTACCGCCTGCGCCGGGTCGCCGACATCACCGGCTACAGCCCCACGGACGCGCGCGGGGCGTTCACGCTCCGGATGGGACTGACCCTCGGCCGGCTGGCGGGTGACGACCTCCTGGACTAGCCAGACTTGTAGGATTCCTACAAGAGGAGCCCGTGGAGATTGGCGAGCCCAACAGCGCCTCGCGGCCCCACCTCACGAAAGGCTACGAAGGTGCTGGTAGTCGTCGCGCCCGGGCAGGGTGCCCAATCCCCCGGATTCCTCACCCCCTGGCTCGAGGTCCCCGGTGTCCGCGAACGCCTCGACTGGCTGTCCGTCGTGAGCGGCGTCGACCTCGTCGAGCACGGCACGGTGTCCGATGCCGAGACGATCAGGGACACCGCCATCGCGCAGCCCCTCATCGTGGGCGCCGGCCTGGTCACCCTCCTCAGCCTCTTCCCCCACCCGGGCAACGCGTTCGCCCGCATCGGGGCCGGCGCCGGACACTCCGTCGGCGAGATCACGGCAGCCGTGGGGGCCGGCGTCCTGACCGCCGAGCAGGCGATGGTCTTCGTGCGCGAGCGCGGCCGGCTCATGGCCGAGGCGGCCGCCGTCACGCCCACGGGGATGGCCGCCGTCCTCGGCGGCGACCCGGAGATCGTCGTCGCCGCGGCCGAGCGGCACGGACTCACGCCGGCCAACATGAACGGGGCCGGCCAGATCGTCGTCGCGGGCACGCGCGCCCAGCTCGATGCCTTCGCCGCCGACCCGCCGGAGGGCTGCCGCGTGCGACCGCTCGAGGTCGCCGGCGCCTTCCACACCGAGCACATGTCGCCTGCCGTCGCCACCCTGGGCGGATACGCGCGGGCGATCTCGACCCGGGACTCCCGGATCCCGCTGATCTCCAACGCCGACGGGCGCGTCGTCCACGACGGCCGCGACGTGCTGCGCCGGCTGGTGAGCCAGGTGAGCAACCCCGTCCGGTGGGACCTGTGCATGAGCGCCATGGCCGATCTCGGCGTCACGGCCATCATCGAGATCCCGCCCGCAGGCACCCTGGTCGGCCTCGCCAAGCGGGCCCTGCCCGGCGTCGAGACCCTCGCCCTCAAGACCCCGGACGACCTGCCCGCGGCCTGGCGGCTGATCGAGCGGCACGGCCAGCACGCCCACCTCGACACGACGCCGACGTGGCGGCTTCTCGTCGCCCCGATCAAGGGGACCTTCCGCGTGGGCGCCGACCTGTCCGAGGGTGACGAGCTCGGCCTCAACGCCAGCATCGGCTCGGTCGAGACCCTGCGCGACTCGATCGCGGTCGTCGCCCCCCATGGCGGCGTCGTCGTCGAGTGGCTGGTCGAGGACGGCGATCCCGTCGCTCCCGGCCAGCCCATCATCCGGCTCCATCCGCTCTTGCAGGAGGCAGGCCCGTGAGCGCCCCCATCACCCCGTCCTTCGGGGCCCCGCACGCCCGCATCATGTCCGTCGGCGGCTACCGCCCGGATCGCGTCGTGACCAACGACGAGATCTGCGAGCGCATCGACTCGACCGACGAGTGGATCCGCGAGCGGTCCGGCATCATCGAGCGGCGCTGGGCGGCCCCCGACGAGTCGGTCGTCGACCTGGCCGTGGCCGCGGCGCGCAAGGCGCTGGTCCAGTCCGGCATCGATCCCGAGCAGATCGGCATGGTCATGCTCGCGACGGTCACGCACCCGTACCAGACGCCGTCGGCGGCCGTCGAGGTCGCCGCACAGCTGGGCGCGGTCAACGCCGGCGCCCTCGACCTCGGCGCCGCCTGCGCAGGGTTCTGCTACGGGCTCGCGATGGCCAGCGACATGATCCGCGGAGGCAGCGCGCGGTACGTGCTGCTGGTGGGCGTGGAGAAGCTGTCCGACTGGGTCAACCCCGACGACCGCGGCACGGCGTTCCTCTTCGCCGACGGCGCCGGAGCCGTCATCGTCGGGCCGTCCGAGGAGCCGGCCATCGGGCCGGTCGTCTGGGGATCCGACGGCGCACAGAAGGACGCGATCTGCATGACGCAGTCGCTCATCGACTACCGCGACAACGGCGGCCCGATCTTCCCCACCCTCGCGATGCAGGGCCAGGCGGTGTTCCGGTGGGCCGTGGGCGAGATGTCGAAGGCCGCGCAGCGCGCCCTCGACGTCGCCGGCGTGAACGCCGACGACCTCGACGCCTTCATCCCGCACCAGGCCAACATGCGCATCACCGACGCCATGGTGCGCGCCATCAAGCTGCCCGAGCACGTCCCGGTGGCCCGGGACATCGCCTACACCGGAAACACGTCGGCCGCATCGGTACCGTTGGCGATGGAGCGCATGCTGGAGTCAGGGGAGGCTCCGCACGGAGGCACTGCGCTCCTCATCGGCTTCGGGGCCGGGCTGGTGTACGCGGCGCAGGTCGTGACACTCCCCTAGCCTGACCCCAGGATCCATCGCAATCGCACGTCCCATCCAGCAGGAAACCGAACCGAAAGGGAATCACATGAGCCAGGACATCCTGGAAGGCCTCGCCACCATCGTCAACGAGGTCGCAGGCGTGCCTGTCGAGGACGTTCAGCCCGACAAGTCCTTCGTGGACGACCTCGACATCGACTCGCTGTCGATGGTCGAGGTGGTCATGGCCGCCGAGGACAAGTGGGGCGTGAAGATCCCCGACAGCGAGGTCAAGAACCTGAAGACCGTCGGCGACGCCGTCAGCTTCATCGCGGCCAACCAGAACCAGTAGGCACCGCCGGCACATCCCCTCGCCGTCGCTGAGACCGCCTGCCGCTCGCCCTCGGGCGGCGGTCGGCGGTCTCAGCGGGGCGGGGAGTTCGCCCGTGCAGGGCGGGGAGGAGCGATCAGATGACCCAGCAGGTCGTAGTCACCGGAATGGGCATGACCACGCCTGTCGGCGGCGACGTGGAAACCTCATGGCAGAACCTCCTGGCGGGGGTCTCCGGGATCAGGGTGATCGACGAGCCCTGGGTCGAGGACCAGCCCGCGAAGATCGCAGGCATCATGGCGGTCGACCCCAGCGAGGTGCTCGATCGCGTCGAGGCCCGCAAGCTCGACCGGGCACAGCAGGCCGTGCTCGTCGCGGCACGCGAGGCCTGGGCGCAGGCCGGGAAGCCGGAGGTGGACCCCACACGCCTCGGCACCGTCATCGGCACCGGGATGGGCGGCCTCACGTCGCTCATGAACTCGTACGACATCCTGCTGGAGCGCGGTCCGTCCCGCATCTCCCCCCACATGGTCACGATGATCATGCCGAACGGACCGGCCGCAGTCGTCGGCCTCGAGGTGGGCGCCCGCGCGGGGGTGCACGCGCCCGTGAGCGCCTGCGCGTCCGGAGCGGAGGCGGTGTCCTACGCCGCTCGCATGATCCAGACCGGGCGCGCTGACGTGGTGGTCTGCGGCGGCACCGAGGCGGTCATCCACCCGATCACGATGGCCGGCTTCGCCGCCATGCGCGCGCTGTCCACGCGCAACGACGACCCGACGGCCGCCTCCCGGCCCTACGACATCGACCGCGACGGCTTCGTCATGGGTGAGGGCGCCGGGGTGATCGTGCTGGAGTCGGCGGAGTTCGCGGCCGCCCGCGGCGCCACCGTGCTTGCCGTCTACGGCGGCGCGGGCCTGACCTCCGACGGGCACCACATCGCACAGCCCGACCCGGAGGGCCTCGGCGCCGCGCGAGCCATCGGCTTCGCCCTCGACGACGCCGGCCTCTCGGTGGCGGACATCGTGCATGTCAACGCCCACGCCACCTCGACGCCCCAGGGAGACATCGCCGAGGCGGTCGCCATCCGGGCTGCGCTGGGCCAGGCCGCTGACGGCATCGTCATCACCGGGACCAAGTCGATGACCGGCCACCTGCTCGGTGGCGCGGGCGCCGTCGAGTCCATCTTCACGATCCTGGCGGTGCGCGACCGCCTCGTCCCGCCCACGGCCAACCTGCACCAGCAGGACCCGGAGGTCGACCTCGACGTCGCCACCGGCGCTCCACGGGAGCTCCCCGAGGGCGACATCGCGGCGCTCAACAACTCGTTCGGGTTCGGCGGCCACGACGTCGCCCTCGTCTTCAGGAGCGCATGACATGACGGCAGCGGCCACCGAGCAGACGATCGACCCCCGTTCGCCCCGCGTGCGCCTGGCTGCCTTCTTCGACGACGGCGCCTTCACCGCGATCACGCCGGAGGACGACCGCGGCGTGCTTGCCGCCGTCGGCAGGGCGAACGGCACGCACGTGGTCGCCTTCGCCACCGATCCGACGGTCCAGGGCGGCGCCATGGGCGAGGGCGGATGCCGTGCCATCGTCACCGCCTACGACCGCGCCTTCGCGGACTCCGCCCCGGTGGTCGGGCTGTGGCACTCGGGCGGTGCGCGGCTGCGCGAGGGCGTGGCCAGCCTCGACGGCGTGGGCCGGGTGTTCGCCGCGATGACGCGGGCGTCCGGCAAGGTCCCGCAGATCTCCGTCGTCCTCGGGCCGGCGGCCGGCGGCGCGGCCTACGGCCCCGCACTCACGGACATCGTCATCCTCGGCCCGGCCGGCCGGATCTTCGTCACCGGCCCCGAGGTGGTGCGATCGGTGACCGGCGAGGACGTGGACATGGAGCGGCTCGGCGGCCCGGAGCCTCATGGCCGGCGCAGCGGCGTCGTCCACATCACCACCGACAGCGAGGCCGAGGCGCTGGAGCAGGCCCGCAGCCTGGCCACGCTGCTGGGACATCAGGGATCCCTCGACATGGACGCCGTCGATGACGTCGACCTCGGCGCCTGCCTGCCCGAGTCGTCCCGCCGCGCCTACGACGTGCACCCGATGGTCGAGGCCTTCCTCGACCGGGGGACGCTCGTCGAGCTGCACGCCAAGTGGGCGCCCAACATCATGGTCGGCCTCGGACGCCTCGGCGGCCGCACCGTCGGCGTGGTCGCCAACAACCCGCTGCGCCTCGGAGGATGCCTCGACTCGTCGAGCGCCGAGAAGGCGGCCCGCTTCGTGCGGATGTGCGATGCCTTCGCCGTTCCGCTGGTCGTCCTGGTCGACGTGCCGGGCTACCTGCCGGGCGTGGGCCAGGAGTGGGAGGGCGTGGTGCGCCGCGGGGCCAAGCTCCTGCACGCGTTCGCCGAGTGCGTCGTCCCCCGCGTCACGGTGGTCACCCGCAAGGCCTACGGCGGCGCCTTCGTCGCCATGAACTCCGCGTCGCTGGGCGCCACGAAGGTCTACGCCTGGCCGAGCGCCGAGGTGGCGGTCATGGGCGCCGTCGCCGCCATCCGCATCCTGCACCGCCGCCGGCTGGCCGAGGTGCCCGATGATGCGCGGGCCCAGGTCGAGCTCGAGCTCGCCGCCGAGCACGAGGTGATCTCCGGCGGCATCGCCCGGGCCGTCGACCTCGGGGTCGTCGACGAGGTCGTGTCGCCGGCGCACACGCGCCGGGCTGTCGCGCAGGTCATCCTGGACACCCCAGGCGTCCGCGGCCTGCACGGGAACATCCCCCTCTAGACCACCTGGTGCAGCACCCGCACGCTGGAGCCCTCGTGCGCGCACCGATAGGGCTCGAGCTCCTCGTCCCACGGCTGGCCGATGAGCCGCGCGATCTCGTCCGCGAGCGGCTCGCCGGTGGTCGCCGCCTGCACGACCGCGGTCTTGAGCCGGTCCTCCGGCACCATGACGTCGCCATGCACCCCGATCGTGGCCCGGAACAGGCCCAGCGTCGGGGTGGAGGAGAACCGCTCCCCCTCGCGTCCCGGGCTCGGGTCCTCGGTCACCTCATGGCGGACCTGCCGGAAGGCGTGGAGCGCGCTCGCGATGCGGGCACCTGTGCCCACCGGACCGCTCCAGATCAGCTCGGCTCGCACCATCCCCGGTGCGATCGGCTGGTCGGCCCAGTCGATGTGCACCTCGGTGCCGAACACCCGGGCCAGCGCCCACTCGACATGGGCGCTCACCGCACGAGCGCATGAGTGAATGAAGACCACGCCGCGTGCGGACCCCGAGGTCGGGGAACCGGCACCGGACGTGCCCTTGACGTTCACGACGACCGTCATGTGAGCCTCCTTCGAGTGTCGCCTTCCCCTGCGTCCTCGATGGAGTGCTGCTGGCGGGCCAGCCGCCGACTGTGACGTGAACCTCACTGAGGATAACGTCCCGCGTCCCGTACCGCGCAACGACGCCCCGTGTGTTCGATAGTGTTCGGCCGACGTACACGTCCGATCTCCCGGAGGAACCATGGCCATCGCCGCCCCGCAGCCCCGCGTCATCGCCGACGTCTTCGGCCACTCCGCGGTGCGGAACGCCGTCCTCGTCGCCGGCGGTGCGGCCTTCGTCGGGCTGTCGGCCCAGATCGCCTTCTACCTGCCCTGGAATCCTGCGGTCCCCGTCACCCTGCAGACATTCGCGGTCGTCCTCGCCGCCGGGGTCCTCGGCTCGCTGCGCGGCGCGGCCGCCATGGCCCTGTACGCCCTCCTCGGGAGCGTCGGACTGCCGTGGTTCGCCCGCGGGGAGAGCGGATTCGGCGGACCCGCGTTCGGCTACGTGATCGGCTTCGTCGTCGCGGCCTTCATCGTCGGCCGGCTGGCCGAGTCGGGCGCCACGCGGACCTTCTGGCGCTCAGCCGGCCTCATGGTCCTGGGCAACGTGATCATCTACGCCATCGGCGCCACATGGCTGAAGTACGACCTCGGGGTCCCGTGGTTCGGCGAGGCGTCGGCCTGGGCCTACGGCGTCAAGGACTTCCTCGTCGGCGACGCCATCAAGATCGCCGCTGCCGCCGGCCTCCTCCCGCTGACCTGGCGCCTGCTGGGCAAGTCGGGCCTCACCGGCGACAAGTCCTAGTCGGAGCCTGCGCGATCCACTAGTCCAGCGCGGCCAGCACCTCGTCGACCATGTCGGTCGTGGTCGCCGGGTGGAGGAACACCAGCCGGCCGATCGTCTCTCCCCGCCATCCGCTCGACGTGACGAACGCCCGCTGCGTCTCCAGCAGGCGCCTCGACCAGGCCTCGTAGTCGGACGCCTGCCAGCCCCGACGCCGGAACAGCACGACCGACAGGTCGGGCTCGCGCAGGACCTCGCAGTCGGGCCGGGCCTGCAGCTGGGCCGCCGCGTACCGGGCCATCTCCAGCGAGTGCTGCACGGCCTCGCGGTAGGCGCCCAGGCCGTTGACGGCCATGGAGAACCACAGCGGCAGGCCTCGAGCGCGCCGGGTCAGGTGGTACGCCAGGTCGCTCGGGTTGATGTCGGAGTCGTGCTCGTGGATGACGTCGAGGTACGACGCGTCCTGCGTGTGCACGGCCTTGGCCAGGCGTGGCTCACGGTAGATCAGGGCCGCGGAGTCGAAGGGCGCGAACCACCACTTGTGCGGATCCATGACGATCGAGTCGGCCTGCTCGACCCCGTCGTAGCGGTGCCGGATCTCCGGTGCGAGCATTCCCGCCCCGCCGTAGGCGCCGTCGACGTGGAGCCACCACCCATGCTCGCGGGCGACGTCCCCGACGCCCGCGACGTCGTCGATGATCCCGGCATTCGTGGTTCCTGCCGTGGCGACGACGGCGCACACGTCGTCGAGCCCGGAGGCTCCGTCGAGTGCATCCCGGATCGCCTCGCCAGTGAGTCG
>CALGTB010000201.1 GCA_937902285.1 uncultured Actinomycetes bacterium
CCACCGGCATAGGACTTGTTCCGTCATCCCCCCCACCTATTGCCGTAGGAGTGTCCGGGGGGCGTGCGGTGCCCACACTCAGGGCGAGGCAGGTCATGGCCCTGCGATGGAGATGGCAGAGCCCCGCAGGTGCTGGCAGGAGGACGGGCCGACTAGGCCTTTGCGAGGGTGCCGAGGTACAGCTGGATGACCTTGGGGTCGGTCGCCAGCGACTTGCCGGTGCCGGTGTAGGCGTTCCGGCCCTGGTCGAGGACGTAGCCGCGGTCGCAGATCTGCAGGCAGCGCATGGCGTTCTGCTCGACCATGATCACGGTGACGCCGGTGGCGTTGATCTCGCGCACCCGGACGAAGACCTCGTCGGTGAGGGCGGGGGACAGGCCGGCGGACGGCTCGTCGAGCAGCAGCACCGACGGGTCCATCATGAGCGCCCGGCCCATGGCGACCATCTGGCGCTCGCCGCCGGAGAGCTGGCCGGCGCGCTGGGCGCGGCGCTCGCCGAGGGCGGGGAAGAGGTCGGTGACGAAGGCGAAGCGCTCGGCGAACTTCTTGGGCGCCTGGAAGCACCCCATCTCGAGGTTCTCCTCGATGGTGAGCGAGGGGAAGACGTTGTTCGTCTGCGGCACGAAGCCGATGCCCTGCTTCACCAGCTGGTCGGCCCGCACGTTGGTGATGTCCTGGTCGGCGAGGGTGACGCGGCCGGACCGGACCCGGACGAGGCCGAACATGGCCTTGAGCAGGGTGGACTTGCCGGCGCCGTTGGGGCCGATGATGCCGATCAGCTCGCCGGACATCGCGTAGAGGTCCGAGCCGTTGAGGATGTTCACGCCGGGGATATAGCCCGCGATGAGATCGTCCGCGACGATCAGGGCGTCCTTGGCCCCCTCGATGTGGGCGTTGCGGTCGCGGATCTCCGAGCCGCTCAGGGCCCGGGGCTCCTCGTGCTGGGCCGCGTGGATGTCGAGCTGCTCCTCGCGCTGGTGCGGGGAGACGTACTGGGGCAGGTCGCCCGGCAGCTGGTCGCTCATGCCTCGTTCTCCTCGGTGAACGACACGCCGGAGGCGGTCAGCGCCTTGTCGTGATGACCGCCGAGGTACGCCACGATGACGGCCGGGTCGCGCATGACGTCGTCCGGGGGACCCTCGGCGATGACCTTGCCCTGGGCCATGACGATCACCCAGTCGCTGATGTCGCGCACCATGTCCATGTCGTGCTCGACGAAGAGGACGGTCATGCCCTGCTGGCGCAGGTCCTTGATGTGCTGCAGCAGGGACTGGGTCAGGGCCGGGTTCACACCCGCCATCGGCTCGTCGAGCATGACCATCTGCGGCCGTGACATGAGCGCCCGGGCCATCTCGAGCAGCTTGCGCTGGCCGCCCGAGAGCGATCCGGCGAAGTCCTCGCGCTTGGCGTCGAGGTTGAAGCGCGTCAGCAGCTCGTCGGCGCGGGCGGTGATCTCCTTCTCCTGAGCGCGCCACGCGAACGGGAAGAGGGCGGTTCGCAGCTTCTCGCCGGCCTGGTCCGTCGAGCCCAGTCGCATGTTCTCGATGACCTTCATGCGGGACAGCGCCTTCGTCAGCTGGAAGGTGCGCACCATGCCCAGGCGGGCGACCCTGAAGGCCGGCATGCCCGCGAGGTTCTGCCCCTCGAACAGCCAGGACCCGGTGTCCGGCTGGTCGAAGCCCGTGAGCAGGTTGAAGAACGTGGTCTTGCCGGCGCCGTTGGGGCCGATCAGGGCCGTGATCGCCCCGCGCTGGATCTCCACGTGGTCGACGTCGACCGCGGTGAGGCCGCCGAACCGGCGCACCACGTTGTCGGCGATGAGGATGGGGTCGGGCTTGGGCGCTCCGGGCACCCGCGGCACGCTCGCCAGGGCGGCGACCGCCTCGGCCTTGCGATCGACGACGGTGGGCTCGGGTGAGCCGGCGTCTGGGCTATCGGGCATCGAGGGCCAGCTCCTTCCGGTCGCCGAGAATTCCCTGTGGTCGGTAGATCATGAGGATCATGAGTCCGGCGCCGACGAGGATGAAGCGGATGACGGCTGCCTGGCTGGCGGTCATCAGCGAGAAGACCGGCACCCCGGCATCGATGAGCGAGCGAAGGATGACGTCGCTCCCCTGGATGAGGGCCCAGAAGATGATCGCCCCGAGAACCGGGCCGAACACCCGGGCAGCCCCGCCGAGGATGAGGATGGCGTAGGCGAAGAAGGTCGAGTCGGTGCCGAAGAAGTCGGGGTTGACCGCCTGACGGCCGAGTGCGTAGACGAAGCCGCCGAGGCAGCCCAGGACACCGCCGATGATGAGCGCCTGCATCTTGTAGAGGTAGACGTTCTTGCCGAGGCTGCGGACGGCGTCCTCGTCCTCCCGAATGCCCTTGAGGACCCGGCCCCAGGGGCTGCGCACGAGCAGCCACGTGACGAGGAGCGCCAGCCCGACGAGCGTCCAGCCGACCACGATGATGAGCAGCTGGTCCTGGCTCAGCGAGACCGGTCCGAGCGTGTAGCGGCCGATCGGGAAGGGGTTGAGCTCGTAGAATCCGCGGCTGAAGTCGTTGATGCCGTCCGAGCCGCCGAACCACTCCTTGAAGGTCACGGACCGCAGCAGCAGCCGGACGATCTCCGCGGCCGCGATCGTGACGATGGCGAGGTAGTCGGCCCGTAGGCGCAGCGTCGGGATGCCCAGGAGGAGCGCCAGCAGGATCGCGGCGATGATGCCGACCAGGATGCCCACCCAGAACGAGAAGCCCATCTGGGACACCAGGACCGCGAGGGAGTACGCGGCGACGGCCAGGAAGGCGGACTGGCCGAAGTTGAGCAGTCCGGTGTAGCCGAACTGCAGGTTGAGGCCGATCGCCGCCAGGCCGAACACGATCGCCTCGATGCCGAACGCTGCCAGCAGCGTCGTCGAGATGATGAAGCTCCAGTCCATGACCCCCCCTAACCCACGCGCTCACGGCGGCCGAGAAGGCCGTACGGGCGGACGAGCAGGATGACGATCAGCACGAGCAGCGCTCCCACGTTCTTCAGCTCGGACGGAATGATCAGGGTGCTCAGCTGGAGGAAGAGGCCCACCACGAGCGAGCCCACGATCGCGCCCCAGATGGTGCCGAGGCCGCCGAGCGTCACGGCCGCGAACACCAGCAGGAGCACCTGGAAGCCCATCTGGAATGAGACCTGCTGGGTGAAGGCGAGCAGGATGCCGCCCAGTCCGGCAAGGGCCGCGCCGACGATCCACACGACCTCGATGACGCGCTCGACGTCGATGCCGGCGCTGGAGGCGAGGGCGGGGTTGTCGGAGACCGCCCTCGTGGCCTTGCCCAGCCGGGTCTTCTGGACCCCCACGACGACGGCGCCCAGCGCCAGGATCGACACGATGATCACGACGATGTCGGCCGGAGTCACGGACACCGGCCCGAAGTTGAGTCCGGCCGCGCCCACGAACTCGGTGTAGGCCTGCTTGTCGCCGCCGTAGAAGAACAGGAACAGGTTGCGCAGCAGGATGGCGAGGCCGATCGAGACGATCATCATCGCGATGAGGCCGGTGCCGCGCTTGCGGAGGGGTTTCCACAGGCCGCGGTTCTGGAAGGCGCCGAACAGGGCCGTGAGGATGACGCCCAGGATGGCCGCGAGGAGCAGGGGCATCCCCAGGCCCGCGTTGAGCGTGTAGGTGGCGAGCGCGCCGAACGTGATGATCTCGCCATGGGCGAAGTTCGTGAGCCCGGTGGTGCCGTAGATGAGGGACAGGCCCAGTGCCCCCAGGGCGATGAGCAGGCCGAACCTGACCCCCTCGAAGGCGAGCTGCGCCGCCGTGGCCCACTTGGAGTTCGTCACGGCCGTGCTCTCCCCGAGGGGGAAGATCACGATGCGGTTGAGGTTGGGCGGCTGCACGGTGGTCGTGATCACGATCTTGTCGGGATCGGTGAGCCCGATGCCCTCGGGAAGCGTCGAGAGGTCGATGCTGACGTCGTAGCTGCCCTGAGCCGGCACGGGGATGACCCACTTGCCGTCGGCGCCCGAGGTCGTCGAATCGGTGAATCCGCCGCCCGTCACGGTGATGGTGACCCCGGGGACGGGCGTACGGCCCCCGTCGACCCGGTTCTCGAGCCGTCCGCTGACCTGCTCGCCGTCCGCGGACGCCGGCTGGGCCAGTGCGAAGAGCGCGATGAGCGCGAAGAACACGGCGCCGATGGCAGCCATGATGCGTCGGTGCACGCGCTCGACTCCTCCCGATATCCGTCCGCGTGACCGCCGTCTTCCGGTGGTCGCGCGCCTGCTGTCTTTGACCAGCGTGGGGAGCATATAGCCGATCACGTGACAGTTGGGGTCCAACTGGGTAACCGGCGGGTTACCTCCTCGCCGGCCCGTGTTCATGCAGTGGGCAGCGGCCGCACGAGGCAGGTGAGACGGCCGGTCGCGACCGGTCGGCCGGCGTCGTCGGAGATCCGGATGTCGTACGTGCACACCGTCCGGCCCTCGCTCAGGGGAGTGGCGACGGCGGTCACGGTGCCCTCACGTGCCCCTCGGTGGTGGGTGCACGACAGGTCGACGCCGACCACGATGTTCTCAGGGCCGGCGTGGAGGGCGGCGGCGATCGAGCCGGCCTGCTCGGCGAGGACCGCGCTGGCTCCGCCGTGGAGCAGTCCGTAGGGCTGGGTGTTGCCCTCGACCGGCATCCGCAGCTCGACGCGACCGGGTCGGGCCTCCACGAGCTCGATGCCCATCCGCTCCGACAGTGCGCCCATGCCCAGGTCCATGTTCGAGGTCATGGCGTCACACTACGATCCGGAGCGTGGCGACCTCGCGGCTCCTCCTGCTCGACGGGCACTCGCTGGCGTACCGGGCGTTCTACGCCCTGCCGGTCGAGAACTTCTCGACCACCACCGGGCAGCCCACGAACGCCGTCTTCGGGTTCACGTCGATGCTCATCAACGTGCTGCGCGACGAGAGGCCGACGCATGTGGCCGTCGCGTTCGACGTGTCGCGCCATACCTTCCGCACGGACACCTTCCCGGAGTACAAGGCGAACCGCGCCACGTCGCCGGCGGAGTTCGCGGGGCAGGTCGACCTCGTGCGCGAGGTGCTCATCGCCCTCGGCATCCCCGTCATCAGCGTCCCCGGGTTCGAGGCCGACGACGTCATCGCGACCCTGGTGCGCCGGTCGGAGGGCCGCGACATGTCGGTCGACATCGTCACCGGCGACCGCGACGCCTTCCAGCTCGTCTCCGATCGCGTGACCGTGCTCTATCCCAAGAAGGGCGTGAGCGACCTCGCCCGGATGACGCCCGAGGCGGTGGAGGAGAAGTACGGCCTCACCCCGGCGCAGTACCCGGACTACGCGGCGCTCCGAGGGGACCCGAGCGACAACCTGCCGGGCATCCCGGGCGTGGGCGAGAAGACCGCCGCCAAGTGGATCCGCGAGTACGGCTCCCTGGGCGAACTGGTCGATCACGTCGACGCCGTCGGCGGGAAGGTGGGCGACGCCCTCCGGGCCGCCCTGCCGCAGGTGCTCGTCAACCGTCACCTGACGCGCCTCGTGGACGACGTGCCCATCGACCTCGACCTCGACACCTGCGTGCTCGAGGCCTGGGATCGCGCGGCCGTCGACCAGCTGTTCGACACCCTGCAGTTCCGCGCCCTGCGCGAGCGGCTCGACAAGGTCCGGCCCGGTGGCGAGGGCGAGGCGGCCGCTGGTCCGTCGGAGCCTGCTGACGGCCCCGACGTCGTCCAGCCGGCGGGTGCCGAGGCGGCGGCCTGGCTCGCCGCGGTCGACGGCGCGGCCGCCGTCGCCGTGAGCGGCCGGTGGGGCAGCGGCACGGGCGAGATCGACTCGATCGCCGTCGTCGACTCCCGCGGAACCGCGGCGGTGCTCGACCTGTCCGACTCCGCCACGGCCGAGGTGGCGCTCGACTGGCTCGCCGACGCGGGCGTACGCAAGGACCTGCACGACGCCAAGGGGCCGGCACTCGCCCTGCTCGCGTCCGGCCGCGCCCTGGGCGGGCTCCGGATCGACACCGCGCTGGCCGCCTACCTCGATGCCCCCGGTCATCGCGGCTACGGACTCGCCGACGTCGCCGAGCGCGTGCTCGGCCTGACGCTGGCGGGCGACGCCTCCGCGGGCCAGATGCTCTTCGACACCGGCGAGGGGTCGGCCCTCGAGCTGGCCCGGCAGGCCGTGGCGGTCCGCGACCTGGCGATCGAGCTCGAGGGCCGTCTCACCGCCCAGTCGGTGCTCCACCTCCTCGTCGACCTCGAGGTGCCCCTCGTCCCCGTGCTCGCCCGCATGGAGCATGCCGGCATCGCCGTCGACCTGCCCGGCCTCGGCGAGCTCTCTGACGAGTTCGGCGCCGACATGCGGTCCGCCGAGGAGCAGGCGCACTCCCTCGTGGGGCGGCCGTTCAACCTCGGCAGCCCGAAGCAGCTGCAGGAGATCCTCTTCGGCGAGCGGAACCTCCCCAAGACCAAGAAGATCAAGACGGGCTACACCACCGACGCGGAGGCCCTCCAGCAGCTGTTCGCCCAGACCGAGGATCCCCTCCTGGAGCAGCTGCTGGCATGGCGCGACCGCTCACGGCTCCGCCAGACCGTCGACGGCCTGATCCCCCTGGCCGATGCGGGCCATCGCATCCACACGACCTTCAACCAGATGGTCGCCGCCACGGGACGGCTCTCCAGCACCGATCCCAACCTCCAGAACATCCCGGTGCGCACCGACGCCGGGCGCCGCATCCGGGGGTGCTTCGTCGTCGGCGAGGGCTTCGAGACCCTCCTCACGGCCGACTACAGCCAGATCGAGATGCGGATCATGGCCCACCTGTCCGAGGACGCCGGGCTCATCGACGCGTTCCGCAGCGGCGAGGACCTCCACACCACGGTCGCCAGCCGGGTGTTCGCCGTCGAGCCGGGCGCGGTCGACGCCGAGATGAGGCGGCGGATCAAGGCCATGTCCTACGGCCTGGCCTACGGACTCTCCGCCTACGGCCTCTCGCAGCAGCTCGACATCACGCCCGACGAGGCCCGCCGCCTCATGGACGAGTACTTCCTTCGCTTCGGGGGCATCCGGGACTACCTCTCCGAGGTCGTCGAACGGGCCCGCATGCACGGCTACACCGAGACGATGCTGGGCCGGCGGCGCTTCCTTCCCGACCTCAACAGCGACAACCGGCAGCGCCGGGAGATGGCCGAGCGGATGGCCCTGAACGCCCCCATCCAGGGCACGGCGGCCGACATCGTCAAGGTGTCGATGCTCAAGGTCGAGGCGGCCCTCGCCCGGGAGGGGCTGCACAGCCGCCTGCTCCTCCAGGTGCACGACGAACTGGTCCTCGAGGTGTTCCCCGGCGAGCGCGAGCCGGTCGAGGCGCTCGTGAGGACGGCCATGGCCGACGCTGCCGAGCTCTCGGTGCCGCTCGACGTGTCCGTGGGCTTCGGAGCCACCTGGCAGGAGGCGGCCCACTAGGGGCGCGGGAGGGGCCGCCCCCGTGAGGGGGTAGCCTTGTGGGGCCTCGCGACCGCGTGGCGACCCCGACAACGAAGAGATCCCTACTACATGACGATTTCCACTACCGCTGCCCCGGCCCAGGTGGCCATCAATGACATCGGCACCGCCGAAGACTTCATGGCAGCGATCGACGCAACGATCAAGTACTTCAATGACGGCGACATCGTCGAGGGCACCATCGTCAAGGTGGACCGCGACGAGGTCCTCCTCGACATCGGCTACAAGACCGAGGGCGTCATCCCCTCGCGCGAGCTGTCCATCAAGCACGATGTCGATCCCAGCCAGGTTGTCTCCGTGGGTGACCGCGTCGAGGCCCTCGTCCTCACCAAGGAGGACAAGGAAGGCCGGCTGATCCTGTCCAAGAAGCGTGCGCAGTACGAGCGCGCCTGGGGCACCATCGAGCGCATCAAGGATGAGGACGGCGTCGTCGAGGGCCAGGTCATCGAGGTCGTCAAGGGCGGCCTCATCCTGGACATCGGCCTGCGCGGATTCCTTCCCGCCTCGCTCGTCGAGATGCGGCGCGTCCGCGACCTGCAGCCCTACGTCGGCAAGACCCTCGAGGCGAAGATCATCGAGCTCGACAAGAACCGCAACAACGTGGTCCTGTCGCGCCGCGCCTGGCTCGAGCAGACGCAGAGCGAGGTCCGCCAGACCTTCCTCACGCAGCTCCAGAAGGGCCAGATCCGCAACGGCGTCGTCTCCTCGATCGTCAACTTCGGCGCCTTCGTCGACCTCGGCGGCGTGGACGGCCTGGTGCACGTCTCCGAGCTGTCCTGGAAGCACATCGACCACCCGTCCGAGGTCGTCGAGGTCGGCCACGAGGTCACCGTCGAGGTGCTCGACGTCGACATGGACCGCGAGCGCGTCTCGCTGTCGCTGAAGGCGACGCAGGAGGACCCGTGGCAGCACTTCGCCCGCACGCACCAGATCGGCCAGGTCGTGCCCGGCAAGGTCACCAAGCTGGTGCCGTTCGGCGCGTTCGTGCGCGTCGAGGAGGGCATCGAGGGACTCGTGCACATCTCGGAGCTGGCTGAGCGCCACATCGAGCTGCCCGAGCAGATCGTCCAGGTGAACGACGACATCTTCGTCCGGGTCATCGACATCGACCTCGAGCGCCGTCGCATCTCGCTCTCGCTCAAGCAGGCCAACGACTCGGCCGAGGGCGTGTCGGGCGACGAGTTCGATCCGTACCTCTACGGCATGGCGCCGGCGTTCAACGAGGCGGGCGACTACATCGGACCGGACGGCTTCGACCCCGAGACGGGCGAGTGGAAGGCCGGCTCCGAGGATCAGCGCGCCGAGTGGGAGCGGCAGTACGCCGAGGCCCACTCGCGCTGGGAGGCGCACCGCAAGCAGGTCGTCGACGCGCGTGAGGCCGACCAGGCCGCAGCTCTGGAGTCCGGCGAGTCGGTCTCCAACTACTCCTCGGAGACCCCTGACGCCGAGGGCACGCTCGCCTCGGACGAGGCGCTCCAGGCGCTGCGCGACAAGCTCACCGGCGAGTAGCTCGCCGCACCACCGACGAGTGGTGAGACGTGGCCCATGAAAGCCCTCCGGGGCGGGCCATGCCTCACCACTCGTCGTCTTTGTGGGAGGCGTCGTAGGGTCGGGGCATGACACGCATCGGCCTCACCGGCGGGATCGGCTCGGGCAAGAGCACGGTGGCGGGCATGCTCGTCGAGCGTGGCGCGGTGGTCATCGACGCCGACCAGATCGCCCGCGACCTCGTCGAGCCCGGGGGCCCGGCCCTGGCGGAGCTGGTGACCGAGTTCGGGCCGCGGATCCTGCAGGAGAACGGCTCGCTCAGCCGTGGCGAGCTGGCCCGGCTGGCCTTCAGCGACCCGCGGGCCACCCTGCGGCTGAACGAGATCATGCATCCCCTCATCCGGGCCGAGGCGGTCCGACAGCTGAACGCGCAGCCCGATCGGGCCGTCGTCGTCTACGACATGCCCCTGCTGGTGGAGACCGGCCAGCGCGACGTGGTCGACCTGGTGGTCGTCGTGGACGTGCCGGAGGAGGTCCAGATCGACCGGGCCGTCCGGCTCCGGGGGCTCGACGAGGAGGACGTCCGCCGCCGCATGGCCGTGCAGTCGACCCGCGACGAGCGCCTCGCCGCGGCCGACGTCGTCATCGACAACTCGGGCGACCTCGAGGCCACTGCGGCGCAGGTCGACGGGCTCTGGCTCCGGCTCGCGTCCTCGTCAGGGGCATCGCCTACGGTTGAGGGGTGACGCGACCGGTAACCGACCTGCAGCGGCGGGTCGCCCCGTTCACGGTCAAGGCGCCCTTCGAGCCGTCCGGCGACCAGCCGGAGGCCATCGCCGATCTCGCGCGGCGGATCCGGGCCGGCGAGGGCGACGTGGTCCTGCTCGGGGCCACCGGCACCGGCAAGAGCGCCACGACCGCATGGCTCGTCGAGGAGCTGCAGCGGCCCACCCTGGTGATGGCGCCGAACAAGACCCTCGCCGCGCAGCTGACGTCGGAGTTCAAGGACCTGCTGCCCGACAACGCCGTCGAGTACTTCGTGTCCTACTACGACTATTACCAGCCTGAGGCGTACATCCCCCAGAGCGACACCTACATCGAGAAGGACTCCTCAATCAACGAGGAGGTCGAGCGCCTGCGCCACTCGGCCACGAACAGCCTCCTCACCCGCCGCGACGTTATCGTCGTCGCCACGGTCTCGGCCATCTACGGCCTGGGCACCCCGCAGGAGTACGTCGACCGCATGGTGCGCCTCAGGGTGGGGGAGGAGTTCCACCGCGACACGCTGCTGCGGGCCCTCGTCGACATCCAATACACCCGCAACGACGTGTCTTTCCAGCGAGGCACCTTCCGGGTGCGCGGCGACACGGTGGAGGTCTTCCCGGTCTACGAGGAGCACCCGGTCCGGATCGAGATGTTCGGCGACGAGATCGAGCGCCTCATGACGCTCCATCCGCTGACGGGCGAGATCATCACCGAGGACACCGAGATCTACGTCTTCCCGGCCTCGCACTACGTCGCCGGCCCCGAGCGGATGGACCGCGCGATCGCCGGCATCGAGGCCGAGCTCGAGGAGCGGCTCGCGGAGTTCGAGCGGCAGGGGAAGCTGCTGGAGGCGCAGCGGCTGCGCATGCGCACGACCTACGACGTCGAGATGATGCGGCAGATCGGCTCCTGCTCGGGCATCGAGAACTACTCCCGGCACATCGACGGCCGCGAGCAGGGCAGCCCGCCGAACTGCCTGATCGACTACTTCCCCGAGGACTTCCTCATGGTCATCGACGAGTCGCACGTCACCGTGCCGCAGATCGGCGCCATGTACGAGGGCGACATGAGTCGCAAGCGCAACCTCGTCGACCACGGCTTCCGGCTGCCGAGCGCCATGGACAACCGGCCCCTGAGGTGGGACGAGTTCGTCGAGCGGATCGGCCAGACGGTCTACCTGTCCGCAACCCCCGGCGCCTACGAGCTCACCCGGGTGCAGGGCGACGTGGTCGAGCAGGTCATCCGCCCCACGGGCCTCGTCGACCCCGAGGTGGTCGTCAAGCCCACCAAGGGGCAGATCGACGACCTCATGGCGGAGATCAACGAGCGGTCCGCCCGAGGCGAGCGGGTCCTCGTCACGACCCTCACCAAGCGCATGGCCGAGGACCTCACCGACTACCTCCTCGAGCACGGGGTCCGGGTGCAGTACCTCCATTCCGAGGTGGACACCCTGCGTCGGGTGGAGCTCCTGCGCGAGCTCCGCCTCGGGGTGTTCGACGTCCTCGTCGGCATCAACCTCCTGCGGGAGGGCCTCGACCTCCCGGAGGTGTCGCTCGTGGCGATCCTCGACGCCGACAAGGAGGGCTTCCTGCGCTCGGAGACCTCGCTCATCCAGACCATCGGACGTGCCGCGCGGAACGTGTCCGGCCAGGTGCACATGTACGCCGACAGCATCACCCCGTCGATGAGGCGGGCCATCGACGAGACCACCCGGCGGCGGGCCAAGCAGGTGGCCTACAACGAGGCCCACGGCGTCGACCCCCAGCCGCTGCGCAAGCGGATCGCCGACATCACCGACCTGCTCGCCCGCGAGGACGCCGACACCCAGGAGCTGCTGGCCGAGCAGAAGCCCGCCCAGCGCAGCCGGGGCGGTCGATCGCTGGCCGCTGACGAGCTCACCCGCCTGATCGAGGACCTCACCGCCCAGATGCACGCGGCAGCGGGGGAGCTGCAGTTCGAGCTCGCGGCCCGCCTGCGCGACGAAGTGAGCGACCTCAAGCGGGAGCTGCGCGGCATGCGTGAGGCCGGCACGGCATGACCGTCCCCGGGTGGCTCTGGGCAGCCACCATCGTCGGCCTGATCGCCGTCATCACGATCGACCTCATCCTCGTCGACCGGCGGCCGCACCCGTTCACGCACCGTGACGCCACGAAGTGGGTGATCTTCTACGTCGCGTGCGCGGCAGTGTTCGCGGTCTTCGTGTCGGTCTACTTCGGCCCGCAGTACGGCGGCGAGTTCGTCGCCGGATACCTCACCGAGTACTCCCTCAGCGTCGACAACCTGTTCGTGTTCCTCGTGATCATGACCTCCTTCGCCGTCCCGGCCGAGCTGCAGCACCGGGTGCTCCTCGTCGGCATCGTCATCGCCCTGGTCCTTCGAGGCGTGCTCATCGTCGTGGGGGCCGAGCTCATCGCCCGCTTCGAGGGCACCTTCTACCTGTTCGGGGCCTTCCTGCTGTTCACCGCATGGAAGGTCTGGGCCTCGGACGACGCCGAGCCCGACCCGAACGGCAACGGCCTCGTGCGCTGGGTCGGCAACCGAGTTCCCACCTCGCCGAACTATGACGGCACCCGGCTGATGACCCGGGTCGCGGGCAGCCGCGCCCTCACTCCGATGGCGCTGGTGATCCTGGCCATCGGCACCACCGACCTGCTGTTCGCGATCGACAGCATCCCGGCCGTCTTCGGGATCACCAGCGAGGCCTACATCGTCTTCGCGGTCAACGCCTTCGCGCTCATGGGGCTGCGGCAGCTGTACTTCCTCCTGCAGGGGATGTTCGACCGCCTGGAGTACCTGAACAAGGGGCTCGCGGTGATCCTCGGCTTCATCGGCGTGAAGATGATCCTCGAGGCGCTGCATGCCACCACGTCGCTCCCGGTCCCCACGATCCCGGTCTGGGTCTCGCTCCTGGTGATAGTCGGCGTGCTGTCCGTGACAGCCCTCGCTAGTGTGTTGAAGAGCCGCACGCGGACCGACGACCAGGGAGTGGACTGACAGTGGAGGTGACGCTCGCCCTCTGGGCGGTCACGATCGCCGGGATCATCGGGCTCATCGTCCTGGACTTCGTCACCGTGAGCCACAAGCCTCACGAGGTCAAGTTCAAGGAGGCGCTGGCCTGGTCGATCTTCTACATCGGCATCGCCATCGCCTTCGGGGTCGCCATGTTCGTCTGGCAGGGCTCCGACATCGGCTCGCAGTACTTCGCCGCCTATCTCGTCGAGAAGTCGCTGAGCGTCGACAACCTCTTCGTCTTCATCATCATCCTCACCCAGTTCGCCGTCCCGATTCAGCTCCACCAGCGGGTCCTGCTGTTCGGCGTGGTCCTGGCCCTCATCCTTCGGGCCATCTTCATCGCGATCGGCGCAGCGGCGCTCTCCGCGTTCGCTTTCACCTTCGTGCTCTTCGGAGCGCTGCTCATCTGGACCGGGATCCAGCTCGCCAGGCATCGAAACGAGGACCCCGAGCCTCAGGACAATGCGGTGGTCAGGGTGGTGCGCAAGCGTTTCGCCTTCACCGACGAGTACCACGGGACGAAGTCCTTCGTCCGCATCGACGGCAAGCGCTTCGCGACGCCCCTGCTGCTCGTCATGATCGCCATCGGGTCGACCGACCTGCTCTTCGCGCTCGACTCCATCCCGGCGACCTTCGGCGTCACGCAGATCCCCTACCTGGTCTTCGCGGCCAACGCGTTCGCGCTGCTCGGCCTGCGTGCCCTCTACTTCCTCCTCAGAGGACTGCTCGACAAGCTCGTCTACCTGTCACTGGGGCTCGCGATCATCCTGGTGTTCATCGGGATCAAGCTGGTGCTCACCTACCTGCACGAGGTGAACCCCGCAATCCCGCACATCTCCACCAACCAGAGCCTCATATTCATCGGCAGCGTCCTGGTCATCGTCGCCCTTGCATCGTGGATCAAGGTCCGCAAGGACCCCACCGCGAAGGCGCATGCGGGCCGGATGACCGGTCACGACGATCGTCCCGACGGGGGCACCGCCGCCTGAGACCTGCCGTCTCGGCGGCGGCCGGCGGTCAATGCCCTCGGTCGACCTCCAGCAGCTGGGCCTGGCAGGCCCGGAGGCGCGACCGGGTGACGAGCAGCCCCCCGGCCAGCACGAGCACCGGCAGCAGCCACACCACGAGCCAGACGAGGCGCAGGTCCGCGTCGTCCGTGAGGGCGTTGATGAGCCCCCAGACGACCCAGCCCAGGACCACCGCCCAGATGACCAGGCCGGCAGCCCAGACCTGGCGCGAGCGCAGCAGGGCGTCGCGCCGCCTCAGCAGTTCGTACGCGTGCGCGTTCTCCTTGGACATGGTCAGCCCTCACTCGTCGGCTCTCGGAACCTCTGGACAGCGGCCCAGGGGTCGGTTCAGGTCAGGTCGGTATAGGGGTTGTAGGCGATCTCCCACAGGAACCCGTCCGGATCGGCCACATAGCCGGAGTATCCACCCCAGAAGACGGCCACCGGGTCCTTCACCGGGGTGGCCCCCGCGGCGACCGCCTCGGCGAACGCCGCATCGACCGCCTCGGGGGTGGGCTCGTTGTGGGCCAGGGTGAACCCCGGGAAGCGGCCGGGCTCGAGCGGGAGTCCCGGTGCCAGTCCGGCGTCGTCCGCGAGGGCCGGTCGCGGGAACAGCGCCAGCCGCACGCCTCCGAGGTCGAAGAAGGCGATGGCGTCACCCACGTCGACGGGGAACCAGCCCAGCCTGCCGTAGAAGGCGACGGACTCCTCGAGGTCGGCCACGCCCAGCGTGATGATGGACAGCTTCGGCTTCACGTCACCAGCCCCGCTCGAGCCAGTCGGCCAGCGCCGGCCGCTCCGCGCCGAGGGTGGTGTCCCAGCCATGTCCCGGGTAGACCCAGGTCTCGTCGGGGAGCACGCTGAAGAGCCGGTCGACCACGCCGCGGTAGAGGCTGGCGAAGTCCTCGTCGGAGTCGGTCTTGCCCACGCCCCCCGGGAAGAGGCAGTCGCCGGTGAACAGGTGCGGAGCCCCGTCGGGATCGTCGTAGACGAGGGCGATGGATCCGGGCGTGTGCCCGACGAGGTGGATGACGCGGAGCGTGCACTGCCCCACCTGGACGGTCTCGCCGTCGAGCAGCAGGACGTCGGTCGGAACGGGGATGCCCGGGGCGTCGAGGATGTGGGCCGCCGTGGGTGCCCCGGTCTGGCCGGCCACCTCCTCGAGGGCCTGCCAGTGGTCCCGGTGCCGGTGCGTGGTGACGATGAGGTCCACCCCGTCGGGGCCGATCAGCTCGAGGATCCGGTCGGGCTCGGCCGCGGCGTCGATGAGGACCTGGCGCCCCGTGGCCCGGCAGCGCAGGAGGTAGGTGTTGTTGTTGAAGGGGCCGACGGCCAGCTTGCTGATCGACAGGCCCCCGAGCTCATGCACGTCTGCCGGTCCTGCGACTGTCACACGGCCGTTATACATTCATGTCCCTCTCTGTCGGCAGAACCCTATTCCCCGAAAGGACCCTCGTGGGCGAGCGACTGGTCGTGCGCGGCGCTCGCGAGCACAACCTCAAGGACGTGTCGCTCGACCTGCCCAGGGACGCCCTCATCGTCTTCACGGGGCTGTCGGGCTCGGGGAAGTCCAGCCTGGCGTTCGACACCATCTTCGCGGAGGGGCAGCGCCGGTACGTCGAGAGCCTGTCCTCGTATGCCCGGCAGTTCCTCGGCCAGATGGACAAGCCCGACGTGGACTTCATCGAGGGCCTCTCGCCCGCGGTCTCCATCGACCAGAAGTCGACGTCGCGCAACCCCCGGTCGACGGTCGGCACCATCACCGAGGTCTACGACTACCTGCGCCTGCTCTACGCCCGCATCGGGGTCCCGCACTGCCCCGTCTGCGGGTCGGTCATCGCCCGCCAGACCCCCCAGCAGATCGTCGACCAGGTGCTCGACCTCGAGCCGGGCACCCGGTTCCAGGTGCTCGCGCCCGTCGTCCGCGAGCGCAAGGGGGAATACGCCGACCTCTTCCGCCAGCTGCAGTCGCAGGGCTACTCCCGGGTCCGGGTCGACGGCGTGGTCGTCGGGCTCGACGAGGTGCCCACCCTGAAGAAGCAGGAGAAGCACACGATCGAGGTGGTCGTCGACCGCCTCACGGTCAAGCCCGACTCGCGACGGCGGCTCACTGACTCGGTCGAGACAGCGCTGCGGCTGGCCGGCGGACTGGTGGTCCTCGACTTCGTGGATCGCGACGAGACCGACCCCGACCGCGAGCGGACCTTCAGCGAGCATCTGGCCTGCACCAATGACGGGCTCTCCTTCGAGGAGCTCGAGCCGCGCTCGTTCTCCTTCAACTCCCCGTTCGGGGCCTGCCCGGAGTGCACGGGCCTGGGCACGCGACGCGAGGTCGACCCGGAGCTCATCGTCCCCGACGAGGACCTCAGCCTCGACGAGGGCGCCCTCGCGCCGTGGTCGCGCGGGCAGGTCTCCGACTACTTCCGCCGCCTGCTCGAGGCCATGTGCGACGAGCTGGGGGTCGAGATGACCACCCCGTGGCGCAGCCTGCCTGCCAAGGCCCGCACGTCGCTGCTCTACGGCCACCCCGCCGAGGTGCACGTCAAGTACAAGAACCGCTACGGCCGCCAGCGCTCGTACTACACGACCTATGAGGGCGTCATCCCGTTCGTCCAGCGGCGGCATGCCGAATCCGACACCGACGCGTCGCGAGAGCGGTTCGAGGGCTTCATGCGCGAGGTCCCGTGCGCGGCCTGCGGCGGGGCACGCCTCAAGCCGATCTCGCTCGCCGTCACCGTCTCCGACCACTCCATCGCGGACATCGCCGCGCTGCCCATCGGCGAGGCGGCGGCGATGCTCGCCACCCTGACCCTCTCCGACCGCGATGCGGCCATCGCCTCCCGTGTGCTGAAGGAGGTGAACGAGCGGCTGCAGTTCCTCATGGACGTGGGACTGCACTACCTGTCGCTCGACCGGGCGGCGGGCACCCTGGCCGGCGGCGAGGCCCAGCGCATCCGCCTGGCGACCCAGATCGGCTCCGGCCTCGTGGGGGTCCTCTACGTCCTCGACGAGCCCAGCATCGGCCTCCACCAGCGCGACAACCACCGGCTGATCGAGACCCTGGTGCGGCTGCGCGACCTCGGCAACACCCTCATCGTGGTGGAGCACGACGAGGACACCATCAACACCGCCGACTGGGTGGTCGACATCGGCCCGGGAGCGGGGGAGCACGGCGGCGAGGTGGTCGTCAGCGGCACCGTGGCCGAGCTCCTCGCCAGCCCCGACTCGATCACCGGCCAGTACCTCAGTGGACGCCGGTCCATCGAGATCCCCCTGGTGCGGCGCCCCCAGGACGGGCGCGTCATCACCGTGCACGACGCGACGGAGCACAACCTCGACAAGGTCACCGTCGAGTTCCCCATGGGCAACTTCATCGCCGTCACCGGGGTGAGCGGCTCGGGCAAGTCGACCCTGGTCAACGACGTGCTCTTCAACGTGCTCAGCCGCGAGCTCAACGGGTCGCGCACCGTGCCGGGCCGGCACAAGCGCGTGACCGGGCTCGAGCACGTCGACAAGGTCGTGCACGTCGACCAGAGCGCCATCGGCCGCACCCCGCGCAGCAACGCCGCGACGTACACCGGAGTGTTCGACCACATCCGCAAGCTCTTCGCCGAGACCCCCGAGGCGAAGGTCCGGGGCTACCTGCCCGGGCGCTTCTCCTTCAACGTGAAGGGCGGGCGCTGCGAGGCCTGCTCCGGCGACGGCACGATCAAGATCGAGATGAACTTCCTCCCCGACGTCTACGTACCGTGCGAGGTCTGCCACGGTGCCCGGTACAACCGGGAGACCCTCGAGGTGCACTACCGCGGACGCACCATCGCCGAGGTCCTCGACATGCCCATCGAGGAGGCCCTCGAGTTCTTCGCCGCGATCCCGGCCATCGCACGGCACCTGGCGACCCTCGTCGACGTCGGCCTCGGCTATGTGCGGATGGGGCAGCCGGCACCGACGCTCAGCGGAGGCGAGGCGCAGCGCGTCAAGCTGTCGGCCGAGCTGCAGAAGCGGTCCACCGGTCGCACGGTCTACGTCCTCGACGAGCCGACCACGGGCCTGCACTTCGAGGACATCCGCAAGCTCCTCGGGGTGCTGCAGAGCCTCGTCGACAAGGGCAACACCGTCATCGTGATCGAGCACAACCTCGACGTCATCAAGACCGCCGACTGGGTGATCGACATGGGCCCCGAGGGCGGATCGGGCGGTGGCCGAGTGGTGGCCAGCGGGACCCCCGAGGAGGTGGCGGCCGTGGCGGCCAGCCACACCGGCTCCTTCCTGGCGGGCCTGCTGACGCCCGCCCCCGCCCGCCCGCGGAGCCGCAAGGCGGTTGCGGCGGTCCAGGAGACCGCTGCGACGCCACCCAGCACTCCGAGGAAGAAGTCGGCCCGGGCCTCTCAGCGCGCGTGACGCGCGGCTGGCGCGGCTCGGGAGATGCCTGACCATCGGACCCCGCTGCCGTACCGTGGGCGCTCACGACCTGATGACCCACGCGACCAGGGGAGCCCTTCATGGAGATCGAGCGACGTACCGTGCTGCAGGCCGGAGGACTGGTCGCCGTAGGCGGACTGGTCGCAGCCTGCGGCTCGAGCGGCGAGGCGGCTGCGTCCTCGTCGGCCCCGGCCGCGGAGTCGTCCGGTGCCGCGGCGTCGTCGGCCGCACCGTCGTCCGGGGCAGGGGCCGTGGCCTCGGTGTCCGACATCCCCGTCGGAGGAGGGGTCATCCTCGTCGAGCCGGCGGTGGTCATCACCCAGCCCACGGCCGGCGACGTGAAGGCCTTCACCGCCATCTGCACGCATCAGGGGTGCCTCGTGTCCGAGGTCGTCGACAACGAGATCATCTGCCCCTGCCACGGGTCGCGGTTCTCAGCGACGGACGGCTCGGTGATCACCGGGCCAGCGACCACCCCGCTCACCTCGGCGGGCGTCGCCGTCGAGGGTGGCAGCGTCGTCCTGAGCTGACCGGCAGCGTCGTCCTGAGCTGACCGGGGCAGCGTCGTCCTGAGTTGGTGAGCCGGGGTCGTCAGTCGTCCTCCTAGGCTGGCCCCATGGCCGACCCGGCGTCCTACCGTCCCGCATCCGGGGACATTCCCACGGATCCCGGCGTCTACCGCTTCCGCGACGAGCGCGGCCGCGTGGTCTACGTCGGCAAGGCCCGCAACCTCCGCTCGCGCCTCACGTCGTACTTCGCCGACCTGGGCACCCTCCATCCCCGCACGCGCTCGATGGTCACCACGGCGGCCGCCGTCGACTGGGTGATCGTCGGCAACGAGGTCGAGGCGCTGGCGCTCGAGTACTCGTGGATCAAGGAGTACGACCCTCGCTTCAACGTCAAGTACCGCGACGACAAGAGCTACCCCTACCTCGCGGTGACCCTGGGCGAGGAGTTCCCGAGGGCAGCCGTGGTCCGCGAGGCGAAGCGCAAGGGGACGCGCTACTTCGGTCCCTATGCGCACGCCTGGGCCATCCGCGACACGCTGGACATCCTCGTGCGGGTGTTCCCCATCCGCACCTGCCGCGACGGGGTGTTCCGCCGTGCGTCGCAGGTCGGACGTCCCTGCCTGCTGGGCTACATCGACAAGTGCAGCGCCCCCTGCGTGGACCGCATCACGCCGGCCGACTACGCGGTGCTGGTCGAGGACTTCTGCTCCTTCATGTCCGGTCAGGGCGAGGCCTTCATCAAGGGGGTCGAGCGCGACATGCTCGAGGCCTCGGGGCGCCAGGAGTACGAGGAGGCCGCCCGCCTGCGTGACCGCCTCGGGGCGCTGACCCGCGCCCTGGAGCGCAACACCGTCGTGTTCGACGACAGCACGGACGCCGACGTCATCGGCGTGAGCGAGGACGACCTCCAGATGGGCGTGCAGGTGTTCCACGTCCGCGGCGGCCGCATCCGGGGCGAGCGCGGCTTCGTCATGGAGAAGGCGGAGGAGCTCAGCACGGCCGGCTACATCGAGCGGGTCATGCAGCGCCTCTACACGGACGACTCCGTCATGTCGGCGCCCAAGGAGGTGCTGGTGTCGACGCCGCTCGAGGACGCAGGCCCCTGGAACAGGCTGCTGAGCGATCTCAGGGGCGCCCAGGTCACGGTGCGGACCCCGCAGCGCGGCGACAAGCGGGCCCTCATGGCCACGGCGATCGCGAACGCCGAGGCGACTCTGCGTGCGCACATGTCGAAGCGGTCGAGCGACATCACCACCCGGAGTCAGGCGCTCCGCGAGCTGCAGGACTACCTCGGCCTGCCCGAGCCCCCGCTGCGGATCGAGTGCATCGACATCTCGACCCTGCAGGGCCAGGACACGGTGGCGTCGCTCGTCGTTTTCGAGGACGGCCTGCCGCGGAAGCGCGACTACCGGACGTTCGCGATCCGCACGGTCGGGGCCGACGACACGGCTGCGGTGGCCGAGGTGGTGGCGCGGCGCTTCCGCGACCGATCGGACGAGTCCGACGAGGCGGCCCGGTTCGCGTATCCGCCTGCGCTGCTCGTGGTGGACGGCGGCGCGCCGCAGGTGCGGGCCGCCCAGGACGCCCTCATGGCAGCCGGCCTCACGGACCTTCCCGTGGTCGGACTCGCGAAGAGACTCGAGGAGGTCTGGCTCCCCGACGAGGCCGATCCGGTGATCCTGCCGCGCACCAGCGAGGCGCTCTACCTCCTCCAGCGCGTGCGCGACGAGGCCCATCGCACCGCGATCGGGTTCCACCGCAAGAGGCGTGGCGCTCGTGCGACCACGAGCGCGCTGGACGGCATCCCGGGCCTCGGCCCGGCTCGGGCCAAGGCCCTGCTCAAGCACTTCGGCTCGGTTCGTCGCCTGACTGTGGCGACCGAGGAGGAACTGGCCGAGGTGCCGGGCATCGGCCCGGTGCTGGCCGCCACCATCAGGGCCTCGCTCGGGGACGCGCGCACCGCGTCGCAGAGTCAGGAATGATGGAGCCTGGTCCCGCACGGACGGGCCGCGATGCACAGGTGGGGGCGCGATGACGACGGAGGCCGGCATGGACGACGGGCGTGAGGCCCAGCATTCGCTTCAGCTCGTGCTCGTGACCGGCATGTCCGGTGCCGGACGGTCGACGGCGGCGCGGGCCCTCGAGGACCTGGGCTGGTTCGTCATCGACAACATCCCCCCGTCGCTCCTGCAGGCCGCCGTCGACCTGGCACGACGCACGCCCGACGTCGATCGGGTGGCCGTCGTGCTCGACGCACGCGGTGGATCCTTCTTCCGGCAGGTGCGGGAGGTCGTGGCGCTGCTGCCCCGCGAGGGCGTCGACATCCGAACGCTGTTCCTCGAGGCATCGGACGAGTCCCTCGTGCGTCGCTATGAGAGCTCGCGTCGCCCGCATCCGCTTCAGCACGGTCAGCGCATCCTCGACGGCCTCGCCGCGGAGCGCACCCTGCTCGCCGACATCCGGGCCAGCGCCGACATGGTGATCGACACCACCTCCATCAACGTCCACGAGCTCAGGCGCCGCATGGAGGACGCCTTCATGCAGGCCGTCCCGCCCGAGCTGACGTGCACCGTCATGTCGTTCGGCTTCAAGTACGGGATCCCGGTGGACGCCGACATGGTCGCCGACGTGCGCTTCCTGCCGAACCCCTACTGGGACGAGGCGCTGCGTCCGCTCTCGGGGCTCGACGAGCCGGTGTCCACCGACGTCCTGGGCCGGCCGGGTGCTCAGGAGTTCCTCGACTCCTACCAGCGGCTGATCGAGATCGTCTCGGCCGGATACATGCGCGAGGGCAAGCGCTACGTCACGGTCGCGGTCGGCTGCACCGGCGGCAAGCACCGCAGCGTCGCCATGGCGTCGGCCCTGGCTCAGCGGCTGCGCGAAGCCGGTCTGGCCGCGTCCACGTTCCACCGCGACCTGGGTCGCGAGTGAGGCGCCCGCGTCGCCGCACCGATCCCCGCACCGAGCCGCGCGGGCCGAAGGTCGTGGCGCTGGGCGGCGGGCACGGCCTCGCGGCGTCGCTGCGCGCCCTGCGGCATGTGACCGACTCGCTCACGGCCGTGGTGGGCGTGGCCGATGACGGCGGCTCCAGCGGACGACTCCGGTCGGAATTCGGCGTCCCGCCGCCCGGCGACCTGCGCATGGCCCTTGCGGCCCTGTGCGGTGACGATGACTGGGGTCGCACGTGGGAGCAGGTCATCCAGCACCGGTTCGGGGGCGACGGCGCCCTGGGCGGGCACTCGGTGGGGAACCTGCTGATCACGGCCCTGTGGGAGGAGACCCAGGACACCGTCACGGGGCTGGACTGGGTCGCAGCGCTCCTGGAGGCGCACGGACGCGTCCTGCCCTGCACCACGGTGCCGCTGACCATCGTGGCCGAGGTGCTGGGCCACGACCGCACCCGACCCGACGACCTGAGCATCGTGAGAGGCCAGGTCGAGGTCGCGACGACGCCCGGGACGGTTCTCGACATCCGCCTCGACCCGCCGTCGCCCCCCGCCTGTCCCGAGGCGCTGCAGGCCGTGGGCGAGGCGGACGCCATCGTGCTCGGCCCGGGGTCCTGGTACACGTCGGTGATCCCGCACCTGGCGATCCCGGAGCTGGCTCGGGCGATCAACGACAGTGACGCGACCCGCATCGTCGTGCTGAACCTCAACCCCCAGTCGGGTGAGACCACGGACTTCGCCGCCCACACCTACCTCGACGTCCTGTTCAACTACCTGCCCGACCTGCGCATCGACACCGTCATCGCCGACGAGCGCCACGTGGAAGACCGCGAGGCGCTCCTGCGCTCTGCCGCCGACCTCGGCGCCCGGGTCTTCCTCACCGACGTGTCGATGGACGGCGCCGAGAACGCGGGTAGTCATGACCCCCAGCGGCTGGCGACGGCATTCGGTACGGTGCTGGCCTAGTAGCCTCGGCTGCCTCCCGCGTGCGGGAGACCCAGCGGTCGACCCAGGATCGGAGCGAGACAGCGCGATGGCGATGACGGCCGCGGTCAAGGACGAGCTCAGCAGGGTCGAGATCACCAAGGCCTGCTGCCGCAAGGCCGAGGTCGCGACGATCCTCCGGTTCGCCGGGGGCCTCCACATCGTGGCTGGCCACATCGTCATCGAGGCCGACGTCGACACCGGCGCGACGGCCCGCCGGCTCCGCAAGTCCATCTTCGACGTCTACGGGCACGAGAGCGACATCGCCATGGTCCAGGCGGGCGGCCTGCGCCGTGGGACGCGCTACCTCGTGCGGGTGGTCGACGGGGGAGAGGCGCTCGCCCGCCAGACCGGGATCGTCGACGGAAGCGGACGCCCCGTGCGCGGCCTTCCACCGGCCATCGTCTCGGGCGGGCTCTGCGACTGCGAGGCGGCCTGGCGGGGCGCCTTCCTCGCGCACGGGTCCCTGACCGAGCCCGGCCGCTCGTCCTCCCTCGAGATCACGTGCCCGGGTCCTGAGGCGGCCCTCGCGCTCGTGGGGGCCGCGCGCCGCCTCGGCATCGCGGCCAAGTCGCGGGAGGTGCGGGGCGTCGATCGCGTCGTGATCCGTGACGGGGACGCCATCGGGGCCATGCTCACCCGGCTCGGCGCCCATGAGTCGGTGCTGGCGTGGGAGGAGCGGCGCATGCGTCGCGAGGTCCGGGCGACGGCGAACCGCCTCGCGAACTTCGACGACGCGAACCTGCGGCGCTCGGCGCGGGCGGCCGTGGCCGCCGGCGCCCGGGTGCAGCGCGCGCTGGAGATCCTGGGCGACGACGTGCCCGAGCACCTGGTGGTCGCCGGACGCCTGCGGCTCGAGCACCAGCAGGCCAGCCTCGAGGAACTGGGCGCCCTGGCCGACCCGCCGATGACCAAGGACGCCATCGCGGGGCGGATCCGGCGGCTCCTGGCCCTGGCCGACAAGAGGGCCCAGGACCTCGGGCTGCCGAGCACGGAGGCGGCGATCGGCCCCGACCTCGTCCTGCCATGACGGGTCTGCGCTCCCGTAACGCTTCGGTAACGGATTCTCGCTAGGATGGAAGCGTTTGCGGGCGACTAGGCCCGCAGCCGCGCGGAGAGCGCGGTCGCCCGTCGTCGAGGAGCAGTCCGTGAGTGTCAAGGTCGGTATCAATGGATTTGGCCGCATTGGTCGCAACTTCTACCGCGCAGTCGTCGCCAGCGGCGCTGACGTCGAGATCGTCGGCATCAACGACCTGACCGACACGAAGACGCTCGCCCACCTGCTCAAGTACGACAGCATCCTCGGCCGTCTGGGCAAGGACGTCACCTTCGGGGACGGCGAGATCGTCATCGACGGCAAGGCCATCCCCGTGTTCGCCGAGCGTGACCCGGCCGCCCTGCCCTGGGCCAAGGTCGGCGCCGACATCGTCATCGAGTCGACCGGCTTCTTCACCGATGCCGAGTCGGCAGGCAAGCACCTCACCGCAGGCGCCAAGAAGGTCATCATCTCCGCGCCGGCCAAGGGTGAGGACATCACCATCGTCATGGGCGTCAACGACCAGGACTACAACCCGGCGACTGACAACATCATCTCGAACGCGTCGTGCACGACGAACTGCCTCGCACCGATGGCCAAGGTCATCGACGACGCGTTCGGCATCGAGCGTGGTCTCATGACGACCATCCACGCGTACACGAACGACCAGAACGTCCTCGACTACCCGCACAAGGACCTGCGCCGCGCTCGTGCCGCTGCGCTCAACATGATCCCGACCACGACCGGTGCGGCGAAGGCCATCGCGCTCGTCATGCCCCAGCTCAAGGGCAAGCTCGACGGGTACGCGATGCGCGTGCCGGTGCCCACCGGCTCGGCCACCGACCTCACGATCGAGCTGAAGACCGCCGCCACCAAGGAGGAGATCAACGCCGCGATCAAGGCCGCTGCCGAGGGCCCGCTCAAGGGCGTCCTCCAGTACACCGAGGACCCGATCGTCTCGACGGACATCGTCACCGACCCGTCGTCGTGCATCTTCGACTCGGGCCTCACCTACGTGAACGGCAACATGGCGAAGGTCGTCGGCTGGTACGACAACGAGTGGGGCTACAGCAACCGGCTGGTCGACCTCGTCGGCCTCGTCGGCTCGAAGCTCTGAGGGCGGACGACCATGAAGTCACTCGACGACCTTGAGGTCGCCGGGCGGACGGTGCTGGTCAGGGCGGACTTCAACGTCCCCCTGGCCGACGGACCGGACGGCCCGGACGACACGAAGGTCATCACCGACGACGGTCGCATCCAGGCCGCCCTGCCGACACTGACCTACCTGCGCGAGCGTGGCGCCAAGGTCATCGTCGTCGCCCACCTGGGCCGTGCCAAGGGCGTCGTCACCGAGGGCCTCGGCCTGCAGCCGGTGGCCGACCGGCTCAGCGAGCTGCTCGACGCCGATGTCGAGGTCGCCGATGACATCACGGGGCCGCACGCCCGCGCGATGGCAGCGGCACTCGAGCCCGGCGACGTGCTCCTGCTCGAGAACATCCGCTTCGACCCGCGCGAGACGAGCAAGGTGGCCGA
>CALGTB010000202.1 GCA_937902285.1 uncultured Actinomycetes bacterium
GTGTGGGCTGTCCCCACGCTGCTGCGGCGCAGCGGGACGCTCGGCATCGAGCGGCCGGCCGACGTGTGGGTCCTGCTGGTCGTCTCCCTCGTGGTGGCGGTGTCCGCGGGCCTGGTCTCGACGGCAGCCGTGGCGCTCACGGACGGGGCGGCGATTGACACGGGCGCGGCCTTCCGTGGATGGGTGGTGGACGACATCTGGGGACTCGTGGTCATCGCGCCCTTCGTCATCGCTCTCAAGGCCCCCTCGGCTTGGCCGTGGCATCGTGCCAGCGAGTTCGCGGCCATCCTCGGGGTCAGCCTCGGCTCGGTCTGGTTCGTCTTCGTGGGCGTGGACCCGGCCTCCCCGGGCTATCTGGGCTGGCCGTACGTCGTCGTCATCGGCCCGATCTGGGCAGCCGTCAGGCTGGGCGTCGTAGGGGCCTCGGTCGTCATCGCGGCGACCCTCTGGCTGACGACCCTGCTGACCACGGCCGGCGAAGGCGCCTTCGCGCGGGTCGGGGCGACCCCCTACGACCGGCTCCTCACGGTCCAGGTCTTCTCCATCACCATGGCAGTCATCGCACTCAGCCTGGCCGCGCTGCGCGACGAACGCCTGCGGTCGCTCCAGGAGATCACGGCCGCCCACCGCTTCATGACCCAGATCGTCGACGGCTCCGATGCCGCCATCTGGGCCAAGTCCTATCGCGCGACGGAGCGCCGACCCGGGGTCTACACGCTGGTCAACCGGGCAGCCGCTCACCTCCTCGGCAGAAGCCCTGACGAGGTGACAGGGCGCGTCGACAGCGACCTGCTACCCCCCGCTGCGGCCCAGGCGGTCGTCGCGGAGGACGTCGCGGTGCTCGAGTCGGGCGAGTCGCGAATCTCCCACCCGCGCTCCGATCGCGCGGGCGGCCAGGGCCGGATCTTCACCCGCACCACCTTCCCCCTCGCCGACGACGACGGGGTTCCCTGGGGCGTGGCGTCGATCTCGACGGACGTGACGGACCTCATTCATGCTCGGGAGTCGGCAGACCGCCAGGCCGAACTGCTCCTTGCCGTGTTCGATCGCTCGCCGATGCCCGCCCTTCGCCTCCGAACGACAGGACCGACGTCGGACGTGATCGTCGACGCCAATCACGCCGTGTGCCGACTGCTGGAGGTCGAGGAGGACACGCTCCTGGGCACGTCCCTCCTCGACCACGTGCACGCCGACGATCGTCGCGTGGCGGCGTCCCTGCTCGCCCAGACGCACGGCGTGGTGCACCCGGCCACCGCCATGGCCCGCCAGCAGGAGGTGCGCCTGCGCACGCACGGCGGCCGCACCGCGTGGGTGCTGCTCAGCGCGGCGGCCTTCGTCGGCGGCCTCCTCGACGCTGGCGCGGAGATGGTGGTGCAGATCGAGGATGTCACGGCCCGAAGGGAGGCCGAGCGCGCCCTCTCCGAGCAGGCGCTGAGGGATGCCGTCACCGGGCTGCCGAACCGACGGGCGCTCAACGACCGTGCGAACTCAGCCCTGCAGAGGATGCGCCGCAAGCCGGGAATGGTCAGCATCCTGTTCTGCGACCTCGACCACTTCAAGGAGGTCAACGACAGCCTCGGCCATCAGGTGGGCGACCTGCTGCTCGTGGAGGCGGCCGATCGACTGCAGTCGGTCGTGCGGCCCGAGGACACCCTGGCCCGACTGGGGGGAGACGAGTTCGTCTTCCTCGGAGAGGGCTTTGCCAGCACGGCGGACGTGGTCCGCCTGGCCGGCCGGATGCAGGAGTGCCTGGGTGCGCCGTGGGTCCACGACCAGCAGGAGTTCCGCCCCGCGATGTGCGTCGGCATCGCCGTCACCTCGGACCCTGAGGTGAGCGTCGACGAGCTGCTGCGACGTGCGGACCTGGCGATGTACCGGGCGAAGGCCGCGGGCCGCGGGCGCATCGAGGTCTACCAGCGAACGGTCGACGAGGCGGTGCAGCAGTCGGTGCTGGTCCAGCATCGGCTCCGCGACGCCATCGAGCGGGGCGGTCTCCTCCTTCACTACCAGCCCATCGTCCGGCTCCCCGACCGGGAGGTCGTCGGGGTCGAGGCCCTGGTCCGGATGCAGGGGCCGAACGGACTCGTCATGCCGGGGGAGTTCGTCCCCGAAGCGGAGAGCAGCGGACTCGCCGTCCCAATGGGGGACTGGGTGCTGGACCAGGTGCTCCACGACGTGGGCCGGTGGGATCGGTGCGGCGAGCCCATCCACGTGTCCGTGAACGTCAGCCCCGTGCAACTGAGGAGCGGCTTCGCGGCGGGGGTCCTGTCGCGGCTCGAGCGCGCGGCGGTCGACCCTGCCCACGTCTCCGTATAGGTCACCGAGACGGCACTCCTGCAGGACCCGAGCGGGTCGGGGCGGGAGCTGCTCGAACTCGGCCGCGCGGGGGTCGGCATCAGTCTCGACGACTTCGGGACCGGGTACTCGAGCCTGTCGTGGCTTACACGGCTGCAGGTGACGACGGTGAAGATCGACAGGTCCTTCACAGCGACTCTGGGCGCGGATGAGCGCAAGTCGGCGATCGTCCGTGGAGTGATCAGCATGGCGCACGAACTCGGGCTGACCGTGGTCGCCGAGGGTGTCGAGACGGAAGACCAGTACGCACTGCTGACAGCACTCGGCTGCGACCAGGCTCAGGGCTACCTCTTCGGTCGGCCTGAGCCCCTCGATCCGGGCACTTTCCGCGGCCGGCCGGCGGGGAATCCGAAGACGTGAGGGAAGCCTGCCCGGTCACTAGGCTCGCGCACGAGTGCTGACGAAGGGGATGACGTCCGTGGCCGAGGTGGGTGAGCAGTCGCGTCGGCGC
>CALGTB010000203.1 GCA_937902285.1 uncultured Actinomycetes bacterium
ACAGCCCCTTCCCGACGTAGTCGTTCGCATCCCCCTCGAGGCGCAGCGTGATGCCCCTCGGCAGGAACGCGCCGAACGACTGTCCCGCGGACCCGACGAACGTGAGGTCGATGGTGTCGTCGGGCAGGCCGTCGCCCCCGTGCAGGCGGGTGACCTCCGAGCCCAGCATGGTGCCGACGGTCCGGTTGACGTTGCGGATCGGCATGCTGGCCCGCACCAGTTCCCCCGACTCCAGAGCAGGGGCGCAGAGCGCGATGAGCTGCTGGTCCAGCGCCCTCTCCAGTCCGTGCTCCTGGGCGATCATCCGACGGCGGGGCGTCGACTCGTCGCGGACGGGCACGTGGAGGATCGGCGTGAGGTCGAGCCCCGACGCCTTCCAGTGGTCGACCGCCCGCGTCGCGTCGATGACCTCGGCATGGCCGATGGCCTCGTCCAGCGTGCGGAAGCCCAGCTCCGCGAGGTGCTCGCGCACCTCCTCGGCGATGAACTCGAAGAACGTCTCGACGAACTCCGGCTGGCCGGTGAAGCGCTCGCGGAGGACGGGGTTCTGCGTCGCCACGCCCACCGGGCAGGTGTCGAGGTGGCAGACCCGCATCATCACGCAGCCCATGACGACGAGCGGCGCCGTGGCGAAGCCGAACTCCTCGGCGCCGAGCAGCGCGGCGATGACGACGTCGCGCCCCGTCTTCAGCTGGCCGTCAGCCTGCACGACGACCCGATCGCGGAGGTCGTTGAGGATGAGGGTCTGCTGGGTCTCCGCCAGGCCGAGCTCCCAGGGTGCCCCCGCGTGCTTGAGCGACGTGAGCGGCGATGCGCCCGTGCCGCCGTCGTGCCCCGAGATGAGGATGACGTCGGCGTGCGCCTTGGCCACGCCCGCCGCGACGGTGCCGACTCCGACCTCGGACACCAGCTTCACGTGGATGCGGGCCTGCGGGTTGGCGTTCTTGAGATCGTGGATCAGCTGGGCGAGGTCCTCGATCGAGTAGATGTCATGGTGCGGCGGGGGCGAGATGAGCCCGACGCCGGGCGTGGAGTGCCGGGTGCGGGCGATCCACGGGTAGACCTTGTGCCCGGGCAGCTGGCCGCCCTCGCCCGGCTTGGCCCCCTGGGCCATCTTGATCTGGATGTCGTCGGCGTTGACGAGGTACTCGCTCGTGACGCCGAAGCGCCCGGACGCGACCTGCTTGATCGCCGATCGGCGCGAGTCGCCGTTGGGCAGCGGGATGAACCGCTCCGGGTCCTCGCCGCCCTCCCCCGTGTTCGACTTGGCTCCCAGCCTGTTCATGGCGATCGCCAGGGTCTCGTGCGCCTCCTGCGAGATGGACCCGTACGACATCGCCCCGGTGGAGAAGCGGCGCACCAGGGATGCCACGGACTCGACCTCGTCCAGGGGGACCGGCTGACGCAGGCCCTCCTTGAAGCCGAAGAGCCCACGCAGCGTCATCAGCCGCTCGGACTGCTCGTCGACCCGGGCCGTGTACTGGCGGAAGACGTCGAAGCGCTTGCTGCGCGTCGCATGCTGCAGCCGGAACACCGTCTCGGGATCGAACAGGTGCGGCTCCCCCTCCCGGCGCCACTGGTACTCGCCGCCCACGTTCAGGGTGCGGTGCGCGAGCGGGATGCCGGACGGCGGGTAGGCGAGCCGATGGCGAAGGGCCACCTCCTCGGCGAGGACGTCGAGCCCGACGCCGCCCAGCTTGGACGCCGTGCCGGTGAAGTACGCGTCGATGAGTCCCTGCGAGAGCCCGACGGCCTCGAAGATCTGCGCGCCCCGGTAGGAGGCGACCGTCGAGACGCCCATCTTGGACATGACCTTGAGCACGCCCTTGCCGAGCGCCTTGACCACGTTGCGCATGGCCTTCTCCGGCGAGACGTCGGTGATGACGCCCCGACGCACGAGGTCCTCCACCGACTCGAGCGCGAGGTAGGGGTTGACCGCTGCGGCGCCGTAGCCGATGAGCAGCGCGACGTGATGCACCTCGCGCACGTCACCGGCCTCGACGAGGAGGCCGACCATGGTGCGGCTCTTCGTGCGCACCAGGTGGTGGTGCACCGCAGCGCACAGGAGCAGCGACGGGATCGGCGCGTTCTGGGCGTCGCTGTCGCGATCGGACAGCACGATGAACCGCTTGCCCTGCCGGATCACCGCGTCGACCTCGTGGAACAGCTCCGTCAGCCGGTGCTCGAGGGCGGCGCCGCCCCCCGCGACCGGGTAGAGGCCCGACAGCCGCACGCCGGCGAAGCCCGGCTGGTCACCGTCGTGGTTGATGTGCAGGACCTTCGCGAGCTCGTCGTTGTCGATGACGGGGAAGGGCAGCACGACCTGGCGGCAGTGCGCCGGACCGGCCTCGAGGACGTTGCCCTCGGGTCCGATGATGCTCGACAGCGACGTCACGATCTCCTCGCGGATCGAGTCGAGGGGCGGGTTCGTCACCTGCGCGAAGAGCTGCGAGAAGTAGTCGAACACCATCCGGGGGCGCGTCGACAGGACCGCGATGGGCGTGTCGGTGCCCATCGAGCCCAGCGCCTCGCCGCCCGTGCGGGCCATCGGCTCGAGGATGATCCGGAGCTCCTCCTCGGTGTACCCGAACGTCTGCTGGCGACGCGCCACGGACTGCGGGGTGTGGACGATGTGCTCGCGCTCGGGCAGGGCATCGAGGTGGATGAGCCCGGCGTGCAGCCACTCGGCGTAGGGCGCCTGGGCCGCGAGCTCGGCCTTGACCTCGTCGTCCTCGATGATCCGGCCCTCAGCCGTGTCGACGAGGAACATCAGGCCCGGCTGCAGCCGGCCCTTGCGCACGATCGACGCCGGGTGGATGTCGAGCACCCCGGCCTCCGAGGCCAGCACGACGAGACCCTCGTCGGTCACCCAGAAGCGGCCGGGACGCAGGCCGTTGCGGTCGAGCACGGCCCCGATCCGGGTGCCGTCGCTGAAGCAGATGTTCGCGGGACCGTCCCAGGGCTCCATGAACGTGGCGTGGAACTCGTAGAACGCGCGGCGGGCGGGGTCCATGCCCGGGTTGTTCTCCCACGCCTCGGGGATCATCATGAGGACGGCATGGGGAAGCGATCGCCCGCCGAGGTGCAGGAGCTCGAGCACCTCGTCGAAGGAGGCCGAGTCACTCCCGCCCGGGCTGCAGATCGGGAAGAGCCGTGTGACATCGCCGTGGATGGCGTTCGACGTGATCATCGCCTCACGTGCCTGCATCCAGTTGCGGTTGCCCCGCACCGTGTTGATCTCGCCGTTGTGCGACACGTAGCGGTACGGGTGCGCCAGCGGCCAGGACGGGAACGTGTTGGTGGAGAAGCGCGAATGGACGAGGGCCAGCGCCGAGGCGAGGCGCGGGTCCGACAGCTCCGGGTAGAACGGCTCGAGCTGGCCGGTCGTGAGCATGCCCTTGTAGACGAGGGTGCGCGACGACAGGGAGGCGAAGTACACCCCGAGCTCGTGCTCGACACGCTTGCGCAGCGGGTAGACGCGACGGTCGAGCGCCAGTCCCGACTCGTCGCCCCCGGAGGCCCCGGCGAACAGCTGCCAGAAGGACGGCATCACGCTCCGCGCGGTGACGCCGACGAGCGAGGGATCGGTCGGCACCTCGCGCCAGCCGAGGACCTCGACCCCCTCCTGGGCGGCGATGGCCCCGATCGCGTCGCGGACCGCCGATGCCTCGTCCGGATCGGGCGGCAGGAATCCGACGCCGACCGCGTAGTGCCCGGCCGTCGGAAGGGGGAAGGGGACGACGTCACGAAGGTAGGCGTCGGGGACCTGGATGAGGATGCCGGCACCGTCGCCGCTGTCGGGCTCGGCGCCCGAGGCGCCGCGGTGCTCGAGGTTGCGCAGCGCGGTCAGCGCCTTGTCGACGATGTCGTGCGAGGCGTGGCCGGTCAGCGTGGCCACGAAGGCGACGCCGCAGGCGTCGTGCTCGTCGAGTCCGTCGTACAGGCCCTGGGGATGGGGCTGCGCAGCTGAGGAGAACATCGCTGTCCATTCGTCGTCGGGCATCCGTGTGGCCCTCGCTGGGCGAGGCACACGATCCGGCCGGGGTACGGCCTGCGGGACGACGTTGGCCCGTTGCGCGGGACTCTACCCGACGACCGGCTCCGCGCGGTCATCCGGCCCGGGATCCAGGCCCCGCTCCGACTCGGGCGCCGAGGCCGACGCCGACTCCTCGCTGTGCTCCGGCTGCGGGTCGGCTCCCGGCTCCGCCCCCGGCTCGGGCGATCGGGTCAGGACGGTCTCCCGACCGGGTCGCGTGCGCGCCGAGACGACGAGGTAGACCAGCGCACCGATGCCGACGAGGATCGAGGTCCACACGTTGACGCGCAGGCCCAGGATCGTGTTCGCCGAGTCCACGCGCAGCAGCTCGATCCAGAGGCGACCCGTGCAGTAGCCGAGGACGTAGAGGGCGAAGACCCGGCCGTGCCCCATCGTGAAGCGGCGGTCGGCCCACACGAGCAGGATGGCGAGGGCTACGAGCCACAGCGACTCGTAGAGGAAGGTGGGGTGGAAGGTGCTGAACTCCTCGTAGCCGGCCGGCCGGTTGGCGAGGTCGATCTCGAGCCCCCACGGCACCGTCGTGGGGGCGCCGAACAGCTCCTGGTTGAAGTAGTTGCCGAGCCGGCCGATGGCCTGGGCCGCGACGATCCCCGGGGCGATCGCGTCGGCCACCGGAGGCAGCAGGACGCCGCTGCGCCGCGCGCCGATCCACGCGCCGAGGGCGCCGAGCGCCACCGCTCCCCAGATGCCCAGGCCGCCCTCCCAGATGAGGAAGGCGTCCATGGGGTTCTTGCCGGGGCCGAAGTAGAGCTGGTTGTCGGTGATGACGTGGTAGAGCCGGCCGCCGATGATGCCGAACGGCACCGCCCAGATGGCGATGTCGGTGATCGTGCCGGGATTCCCTCCGCGCGCCAGGTAGCGGCGATTGCCCCACCACACCGCCACCACGATGCCCGCGACGATGAGCAGCGCATACGCCCGGATCGGCAGAGGGCCGATGTTCCAGACCCCCTGGTCGGGGCTCGGGATGAAGGCAGGGATCACGGAGTCCCGATCAGGAGGCGGCCGGCGACGGCGACGCCGTCCCCGCCGCGGTCGCCTCGGCGACGAGCGCCTCCAGCGCCGGGCCGTTGGCCAGCACCTCGGTCGGGACCTCGGCGCCGTTCAGCAGTGCGAAGGGGGTGCCGGGGATGTTGGACGCGTAGAAGATCGCGCTGCTGTTGGCCGACCACGGCAGGTAGGTGCGGTCGGCGAAGCACGTGGAGAACGTGGCGAGCTCGGTGGACGACAGCCCGGCCTCCCCCGCGAACTGGACCAGCTGCTCGTCGGTGTAGCCGGTGCCCTCGACCTCGGGCTGGTTGGCGAACACGACCTCGTGGTACTCCCGCGCCTTGCCGGCGTCGATCGCGCAGCCCCACGCCGCCACGGCGCGCTCGGACGCGTCGTTGCCGAGGTTCCGATCGAGGAAGGTGGTCGGGCGCCAGATCAGCTGGATCTTGCCCGCGTCCGCCAGCGCCTCGATGCCCGCGCCGTTGGCCTGCTCGACGGACCCGCACGCCGGGCACTGGAAGTCCTCCCAGATCTCGAGGACGGGAACGCCCGTGGCGGTGCCGTACGGAACGCCGAAGGCACGCGCGTCGTCCAGCGGGAGCACTCCCGTCGGCAGCGGCGCATTCTCGTCCGGCGCCGTGGTCGAGGTGCCCGACGCGGTGTCGCTCGTGGACTGGTTCTTCACGACGACGGCCACCCCGATGATGCCCACGACGACCACGAGGACGGTCACGGCACCCACGATGCGGACGATGCGCTCGCGGCGCTTCTCCCCCGCGTTGGCGGCGTCGCGGGCCGCAGCCGCGCGATCACGTCGATTCTTGCCGGACTCACTCATGCGCTGTCTCCCAGGTCCTGGCGACCGGATCGGCTCGGCCGCGCGGTCGTCGTGGTCGTCCGTACACCGTACGTGGTCACCGTTGTTGACGGATCAACGGCTCTCCGGGTTCCCCTCAGGGGTGCCTGCGGACCCCCTCCGCCAGCTCGGCGGCGAGCTCGCGGACGCCGGCGCGGGCCGACTCGTGGTCGGGGGCCCGGAGGATGCGCCGGACGAATGCCGAGCCCACGATGACGCCGTCGGCATAGGCCGCCACCTCGCTGGCCTGGTCACCCGTGCTCACGCCCAGCCCCACGGCGATGGGCAGGTCGGTGAGGGCCCTGGCGCGCCGCACGAGCCCGGGGGCCGCAGAGCTGACCTGCGTGCGGGTGCCCGTCACCCCCATGGTCGACGCCGCATAGAGGAAGCCGGACGTCACGGCCGCGACGGTCTCGATCCGCTGGTCGGTGGAGGACGGCGCGACGAGGAACACGCGATCGAGGCCGGCGCGGTCGGTGGCCGAGATCCAGGCGCCCGCCTCCTCGGGGGTCAGGTCGGGCGTGATCACGCCCGCGCCCCCGGCCGATGCCATGCGATCGGCGAATCGGTCGGTGCCGTAGCGCTCGATCGGGTTCCAGTACGACATCACCAGGGCGGTCGCCCCCGCCGCGACGACCTGGGCCACCGTGTCGAGCACGACGTCGGGGGTCGCGCCCGACGTGAGGGCCTGGTCGACCGCCGCCTGGATGTCAGGACCGTCCATGAGCGGATCCGAGTACGGCAGGCCGACCTCGACGATGTCCACGCCGGCGGCCACCATGTCGGTGATGAGCTCGACCGCGCGCCGTGCATCAGGGAAGCCGGCCGGGAGGTAGCCGATGAGGGCGGCGCGGTCATGGGACCGGGTGTCGTCGAACACCTCGGACAGGGTGCGGCTCATCGGCCCTCGGCCGTGCCGAGCTCGATGCCGAACCAGCGCGCGGCCGTCTCGACGTCCTTGTCGCCGCGACCGGAGAGGTTGACGACGATCAGCCCGTCGGGGCCGAGCTCGCGGCCCAGCCGCATCGCGCCGGCCAGCGCATGGGCGCTCTCGATCGCCGGGATGATGCCCTCGGTGCGGCACAGCACCGCGAAGGCCTCCATCGCCTCGTCGTCGTTCACCGGCTCGTACACGGCACGGCCCGTGTCGTGCAGCCAGGCGTGCTCGGGGCCGACGCCCGGGTAGTCCATGCCCGCGCTGATGGAGTGCGACGGCAGCGTCTGCCCCCACTCGTCCTGCATGACGTAGGTGCGGGCGCCGTGGAGGACGCCCGGAGCGCCGGTGCTGAACCGCGAGGCATGCCGTCCGGTCTCGATCCCATGGCCGCCGGCCTCGTAGCCGCGCAGCTGAACTCCGGGGTCGTCCATGAAGCCGCTGAAGAGGCCGATCGCGTTCGAGCCGCCACCCACGCATGCGGCCACGGCGTCGGGCAGCCGCCCCGTCGCGTCGAGCACCTGCTCGCGGGCCTCGCGCCCGATGACCGAGTGGAAGTAGCGGACCATGGTCGGGAACGGCGACGGCCCGGTGACCGTGCCGAGCAGGTAGTGCGTGCGCTCGACCGACGACACCCAGTCGCGCATGGCCTCGTTGATGGCGTCCTTGAGCGTGCGGCTGCCGATGGTCACCGGGATGACCTCGGCGCCGAGCAGCTTCATGCGCGCCACATTGAGCGCCTGGCGGCGGGTGTCCTCCTCGCCCATGTAGACCGTGCACTCGAGGCCCATCAGGGCGGCGGCGGTCGCCGCCGCCACGCCATGCTGACCGGCTCCCGTCTCGGCGATGACCCGGGTCTTCCCCATGCGCTTCGTCAGGAGCGCCTGGCCGAGCACGTTGTTGATCTTGTGCGAGCCCGTGTGATTGAGGTCCTCGCGCTTGAGGTAGACGCGCGCGCCGCCGCAGGCCTCGGAGAACCGCGCCGCCGGGGTCAGCGGGCTCGGACGGCCGGTGTAGTCGCGTTCGAGCGCCTGCAGCTCGAGGGCGAACGCCGGATCGGTGATGGCGGTCTGGAAGGCGTCGTCGAGCTCGTCGAGCGCCGCCGTCAGGGCCTCGGGCACGAAGCGTCCGCCATAGGGGCCGAAGTGGCCGTCGAGCAGCGTCCGCCCGGCCGCAGCGCTGTCGATCGCCATGGTCAGTCCCGCCCGTGCCGGAGTGCGGGGTGCGCCCCGGCCGTGACGAGGTCGTGCACGGCCGTGCGCGGGTCCTTGCCGGTGACGAGGCTCTCGCCGACCAGGACGGCATCGGCCCCGGCCTCGGCGTAGACGATGAGGTCGTGCGGGTCGCGCACGCCGGATTCGGCCACCTTGATGCACGAGTCGGGGATGAGGTGGGCCACGCGCGGGAAGACCCCGCGATCGACCTCCAGCGTCTTCAGGTTCCGTGCGTTGACACCCAGGATGGTCGCCCCCGCGTCGAGTGCCCGACTGATCTCGTCCTCGTCGTGGACCTCGACCAGGACGGACAGTCCCAGGCTCTGCGTGCGCTCGACGAGGCTGACCAGTGCAGGCTGCTCGAGGGCCGCGACGATGAGCAGGATCATGTCGGCGCCGTAGGCCTTCGCCTCCCAGATCTGGTAGCTCGTGACGATGAAGTCCTTGCGCAGCACAGGGATGTCGACGGCAGCACGCACGGCAGCCAGGTCGTCGAGCGAGCCGCCGAACCGTCGCTGCTCGGTGAGCACGCTGATGCAGTGGGCTCCGCCCAGTTCGTACTCGACCGCCAGCGCTGCGGGGTCGGCGATGTCCGCCAGGCGCCCGCGGCTGGGGCTCGACCTCTTGACCTCCGCGATGACGCTGACATCCTCGTCCGACAGCACCGCCGCGACGTCGCGCGCGGGAGGCACCTGCTGGGCGCGAGCCTTGAGCTCGTCGAGGGGCACGGCGGCCATGCGCACCGCGACGTCCTCGCGGACGCCGTCGACGATGTCGTCCAGCACGGTCACGCGCCAAGACTAACGAGCAAGCGCGGACCCGCCCTCGCAGGGTGAGCCGCCAGCACGCGGCCCGACCCCTCAGCCGATGCCCGACCCCAGATACGGCACGAGGTTGCGCACGACGCCGAAGGCCAGCACGCCGACCATCGCCACGATCATGATCACGTTGCGGCGCCGGAACTGCTCGTAGGTGACGGCGGGCCGCTCACCTCGCCAGGACCGCGCCAGCCAGCGGAACCACAGCACCGCCAGCAGGGGCACGATCACGACCAGCAGGGCGTTGTGGTCCAGTGCCCCGGCCACGTTGCCGGTCACGAGGTCGTGGCAGCCGCGCATGAGGCCGCAGCCGGGGCAGTCGATGCCGAGGATGGCCTGCGTGGGGCAGACGGGGTAGTGGCCCGGCTGGTTCGGATCGACGGCCGCCAGGTAGGCCAGTGCCGCGACGGTGCCGGCCAGTGCCGCCAGCGGCCCGGCGAGCCGCCGTGCTCGGGTGCGGCCGTCGACATGCGCCTGCTCGACGACGTCCTCGTCTGCGAAAGCGGTCACAGGGTGACGATACCCGCGCGACCGAGCGCGCGAGGCTGTCCCGTGCCGATCTCAGGCGGGAATGCGCACGGTGAACCGGGCCCCGCCCTCGGCCGCCGTGCCCGCCTCGGCCGAGCCGCCCAGACCGATGGACAGGCGGCCCACCAGCGCGAGTCCCAGGCCCGTTCCGACCGGGCGGACGCCGCGGTAGCGCTCGTGGAGGACACCGGGCTCGAAGGCCACCGCCACGTCGTCCGCGGTGAGCCCCGGGCCCGAGTCGCGCACCTCGACGACGCCCCACGGCCCCTCGGACCGGACGGCCAGGACGATGACCGAGTCCGGCGGCGACACCCGCAGGGCGTTCTCGGCGAGATTGTCGATGATCTGGCGGACGCGGATCGGATCCGTGCGGACCGCGACCGGTGCCGACGGGACGTCGAGGACGAAGGTCACGCCCTCCGGGGTCGCCCGGTCGCGCCACACCTCGGCGGCATCCTCGGCGATCTCGGCGAGGTCGACGTCGACGGGCGACACGTGGAAGTCGACGGCCCCCAGCCGGGCAAGGTCGAGGAGGTCGCTGACGAGCCGGTCCAGCCGCGCCGCCTCCGCAGCGACCGTCGCACCGGTGCGGGCGACGTCGTCGGTGGGGATCACCCCGTCCGAGAGGGCCTCGGCATAGCCCTTGACAGCCGTCAGCGGCGTGCGCAGTTCGTGCGACACGGAGAGCAGGAACTCGCGCTGCCGGGCCTCGGACATCACGAGGGCCGAGTTGAGCCGGTTCAGGGAGACGGCGATGTCGGCGATCTCCACCGGTCCCTCGGGGCGGAGGGTCACGTCGCGCGAGCCGTCGGCCATCTCGTTGGCCGCGTCGCGGGCGGCGCGCAGGGGTCGCGTCAGTCGCCGCGAGGCGACGAACCCGATCGGCACCGCGATGAGGAGGCCGATGAGCAGGGATGCCGCGATGCGCTTGACCGCGTCGCCGGCCTCCACGCCGACCACGGTGTAGGGCTGCTCGAGGATGACGGCCCCGCCCGCCGCGAGCGGCCTGGTCTCGATGAGCACGTCGCCCTCCGAGGTCGTGCCACGTGCCGACACGTTCTCGCCCCTCAGCGCGCGCTCGAGCTCGCGCTGCGAGACGCCCGGTGGCGGCACGCTCCCGTCGACCACGATGTAGCCGGTGATCTGCTTGTACTCCAGCGTCTCGATGAGGCGGCGCGGCAGCGGCTCGCCGCCGCGGCTGTCGGTCACTCCGCGGTCGAGTGCGGCTGCGGTCAGGTCGGCCAGCGAGCTCAGCTCGGCCCGGGCCTGGGAGTCGGCTGCGGAACGCGCCAGCGGGAAGGAGATGAGCCCGGCGACCAGCACGGCGATGGCGGCGATGCCCGCGGTGAGCAGGACCGTCCGCGTGACGATGCTCATCCGCTGGGCGGGGGCCGCAGGCGTGGTGCTGGGGGTCACGACGACTCTGACGCCTCAGCCGAGTAGCCGACACCCCGCACGGTGCGGATGGGGCAGCTGTCGCCGAGCTTGCTGCGCACCTGGGCGACGTGAACGTCGACGGTGCGGGTGCCGACGATCGCCGCATAGCCCCAGACCTCGGAGAGCAGCTGCTCGCGCGAGTAGACCCGACCGGGGTTCGACATGAGGTGGGCCAGGAGGTCGAACTCGGTCGCCGTGAGGGAGACCGGCTCGCCTCCGGCGGTCACGCGGCGGGTGACCGGGTCCAGGACCACGCTTCCGACCTCCAGCGGGCGGTCGTCGACCGACACGAGCGCGGCCCTGCGGACGACGGACTTGATGCGGGCCACGACCTCGCGGGGGCTGAACGGCTTGGTGATGTAGTCGTCGGCTCCGAGCTCGAGGCCCAGCACGCGATCGACCTCGTCGTCGCGGGCGGTGCAGAAGAGGATGGGGACCCAGTTGCCCTCCGACCGGAGCTGCCGGCAGACCTCGGTGCCGTCCATCACGGGCAGGCCCACGTCGAGGACGATGGCCGCCGGGTGGAGGGTGCGCGCCGCCGACAGCGCAGACTGGCCGTCGGTGGCCACGTGCACGCCGAAGCCCTCGCGCGCGATGTAGAGGCGGAGGAGGTCGGAGATCGCCCGCTCGTCCTCGACGACGAGGATCAGGCCGCGGGTGCCATCGGAAGTCACGTGCCCAGCCTGTCAGACGCCGCGGCTGCTTCGGCTCACACCGGTGCGAGCGCGGTCAGCCTTCCGTCAATTCTCTGTAAAGGGGACGGACCGGGTCCGTGCACCCGGCGAAGCCGGGCCCGCCGAGGGCCCTGCCAGGGCTACCGCTTCTTGCCGAAGCCCATCATGGCCAGCACCTTGCCGGCGATCGCGCCGAGGACGAGGATCCCCACGCCGACCCAGAACATGGGCCAGTTGGCGAGGATGATCGCGAGGGTTCCGACGATGAACGCGATCGTGACCAGGACGACGACAGTCCACGCGGCAGGCGTGGATCCGTGGTCTTCGTGGTGGACCGGGGAGGCCTGCTGCTGCGACATGCCGTCATTCAACCAGATCGGCCGTCGGATCCTCGCCCTTGTCCAGCGCATCCCACGGGCTCACGGCGGCTGCGGCACGCGGTGTGCGCTCGTACCTGCTGCCCAGGGTCGGCCAGCGTCGCCCGCGCAGCACGGTCCAGGCGCCGGCGTAGACGCTCAGCAGGCCGCCGAGCAGGCACAGCGCCCACCAGCCGGTCGCCGAGCTCACCAGCGGGGACTCCGCGCCCAGCATCTCCCGTGCGGCGGAGTCCACGTACGTCGCGGGCACCGCGGCGAAGGCCACCGCGACGGCGGCTCCGGCCAGTCCCGCGACGGCCACGATCAGGCCGACCGCGATCCGGCCCCACGACCGCGTGGCCAGGATCCCCGCGAGTCCCGCCAGGCACACCCATCCGGATGTCGCGGCAGCCGGGAAGAGGTCGCGACCCGTGAAGTCCTGCGCGCGGGTCGCGGTGTCGACGCCGGTGGCCAGGGGCACCTGAGCCGTGGCCCAGGGAAGGGCGAAGCCCACGAGGAGGAGGACGGCGCCGACACCCAGGACCGACAGGGCCATCCGATACGACCGTCCGTCGGACCGGTCAGCCACGGCCGCCCGTCCCGCCCGACCGCGCCTCCGCGAGCGTGTGCGCGGCGGCGATGGCACGGAGGACCGCGGCGGCCTTGTTGCTGCACTCATCCGCCTCCGTCGCAGGGACGGAGTCGGCGACGAGCCCGGCGCCCGCCTGCACGTATGCCGTGCCGTCCTTGATCAGTGCGGTGCGGATGGCGATCGCGGCATCGAGATTGCCGGCGAAGTCGAAGTACCCGACGCAGCCTCCGTACAGGCCCCGCCGCAGCGGCTCGAGCTCGTCGATGATCGCCATGGCGCGCGGCTTCGGAGCCCCGGACAGCGTGCCGGCGGGGAAGGTCGCCGCCAGCACGTCGTAGGCGGTCCGTCCGTCGGCGAGGGTGCCGGTCACCGTCGAGACGAGGTGCATGACATGCGAGTAGCGCTCGACGCTCATGAAGTCCACCACGGACACCGATCCCGGCTCGCTCACGCGGCCGAGGTCGTTGCGGGCGAGGTCGACCAGCATGACGTGCTCGGCCCGCTCCTTGACGTCCTTGCTGAGCTCCTCGGCGAGAGCCGCGTCCTCCTCGGCCGAGGAGCCCCTGGGCCGGGTGCCCGCGATGGGGTGCAGGACGCAGTGGCCGCTGGTGACCGTGACGAGCGCCTCGGGCGAGGAGCCCACGATGTCGAAGGCGACCCGCTCGGGCAGTGCCCCGCCGTACTGGTCCGGATCGCCGCCGTCGTCCTCGGGCACGCGGATGAGGTACATGTAGGGACTCGGGTTGGTTGCGCGCAGGATCCGGTAGACGTCGAAGGCGCTCGCGCTGCACGGGGTCGAGAACCGCTGCGAGAGCACCACCTGGAACGCGTCGCCGCTGCGGATGTACTCCTTGGCCTGCTCGACCTGCTGCAGGTAGTCGTCCCGCGAGGTCGACGACCGGACCTCGATCGGGGCGCTCGCGTCGTAGGTGGCTATCCCGATGGTGTGCGGCGCGGTGAGCTCGGACTCCATCCGGTCGAGCCTGGCCACCGCATCGCGCCAGGCCTCGTCGACTCCGTCGTCGGAGGCGTCGTAGTTGATGGCATTGGCCACGAGCAGAACGGAGCCGTCGGCGTGGTCGAGCACTGCCAGGTCGGTGGCGAGCAGGAAGCCGACATCGGGGATGCCCAGTTCGTCGGGGTTGTCGTCCGGCACCCGCTCCCACGAGCGCACGGCGTCGTAGGTGAGGTACCCGACGAGGCCGCCGGTCAGCGGTGGCAGGCCGGGGAGCGGGTCGGTGCGCAGCAGGTCGACGGTGTCGCGCAAGGCCTCGACGGCGCTGCCGCCCTCGGGCACGCCCCGCGGGGCACGGCCCAGCCAGACCGCCTCGCCGTCTCGCTGGGTCAGCATCGCGGCGCATCTCACGCCGATGAAGGAGTAGCGCGACCAGTTGCGCCCCTGCTCGGCGGACTCGAGGAGGAAGGTCCCGGCCCGGTCCTGGCAGAGCACCTCGAACAGGCCCACGGCCGTGACCCCGTCGGCCAGAAGGCGCCGCACGACAGGGATGACGCGCCGATGGCGGGCGAACTCGCGGAAGCCGGCGAGGTCCGGCTCGGATGCGCCCGAGAAGTCGGTCATGACGTGCCGCCGGCACCGGACACGACGACGCCGTCGGCGTCGAAGCACGTGCGATCGCCCGTGTGGCAGGCGCCGCCGGTCTGGTCGACCAGGAGCAGGACCGTGTCTCCGTCGCAGTCGAGGCGCACCTCGCGGACGGCCTGGACGTGACCGGATGTCTCGCCCTTGACCCACCGGCCACCGCGGCTTCGCGAGAAGTACACCCCGCGACCGGTGTCGAGGGTCTCGCGGAGGGCGTCGGCGTCCATCCACGCCATCATCAGGACCTCGCGCGAGTCCCACTGCTGGGCGATAGCCGGCACCAGTCCGGCGGAGTCGAATCGGGTGCGGGCGACGAAGGCGTCGGTGGACATGCGCCCATTGTGCCCATAGGCGATGATCGGTCCATGAGTGCCTCAGACCACGCGCATCGCGAACGAGCCGAGCTCTCCGATCTCCTGGAGGCCGTGGGTCCTGACGCACCGACGCTCTGCGAGGGCTGGACGACTCGCGACCTCGCCGCCCACCTGATCGTTCGCGAGGCACGGCCCGATGCGGCGATCGGGGTCGTCGGGGGGCCGACGGCCGGGTGGACGGAGAAGGTGCAGAACCGCGAGGCGCAGAACGACTACGAGGTCCTGGTCGACAAGGTGCGCACGGGGCCTCCCCTGCTCTCAGTCTTCTCGCTGCCCGGAGCCGCATCCCTGATGAACCTCATCGAGTACGTGGTCCACCATGAGGACGTCATCCGCGCCCAGCCGGGGTGGACGGCGCGCGAGCTTCCCGACGACCTGTCCGACGAGCTGTGGCGCCGGCTCCGGGTGCCCGCTCGCGGGGCCTTCCGGCATGCCGTCACCGGCGTCACCCTCGAACGCACCGACGGCCGCGGCGGACTCGGCGTGGTGAGGTCCGGCGAGCCCATGGTGACGGTCCGGGGATCAGCTCTGGAGCTCCTGATGCTGGCCTTCGGACGACGCGCCGTCGATGTCACGGTCGACGGCGACCCTGACGCCGTGGCCGCCTTCGAGTCGGCCTACCTCGTCCCCCCGGCCACGCGGGCCTGATGATCGCGGCACGTACCCGCTGCTAGCGAACCTGGAAGCCGCTGCGGGCCAGTTCGTCCTTGACCGCACCGATGGACAGGGTCCCGAAGTGGAACACGCTGGCCGCGAGCACAGCGTCGGCTCCCGAGCGCACGGCCGTGACGAAGTCGGAGGCCTGCCCGGCTCCCCCGCTCGCGATCAGCGGCACCGACACCGCCCTGCGCACCTGCTCGATCAGCGTGACGTCGTAGCCCGACTCCGTACCGTCGGCATCCATGGAGTTCAGGAGGATCTCGCCCGCCCCGAGGCGGGCGCCCTCGACGGCCCACGCGATGGCGTCGATGCCGGTGCTGCGACGTCCGCCGTGCGTCGTGACCTCGAAGCCGCTGTCGGTGGTGACTCCGTCCGGACAGCGACGGGCGTCCACGCTCAGCACGACGCACTGCGATCCGAACCGCTCGGCGGCCTCGCTGAGCAGCCGCGGGTCGAGCAGGGCCGCGGTGTTCACACTGACCTTGTCCGCTCCCGCACGCAGGAGCCGGTTGAAGTCCTCGGGCTCGCGCACGCCACCGCCCACGGTGAGCGGGATGAACACGGTCTCGGCAGTGCGCCTCACGACGTCGTACGTCGTCTCACGGTCGCCGCTGGACGCCGTGATGTCGAGGAAGACGAGCTCGTCGGCGCCGGCGGCGTCATAGGCCCGCGCGAGCTGGACGGGATCGCCGGCATCGCGCAGCTCGACGAAGTTCACGCCCTTGACCACCCGGCCGTTGTCGACGTCAAGACACGGGATCACGCGAACGGCGACGCTCACGGACGTGCAGGTCCCCACTCGTAGGGGTCGTACCGCGGCTCGATCGCGGCGATCGCCTCGGGCAGCGTGAAGGCGCCGTCGTAGAGCGCGCGCCCCACGATCGCGCCCTCGATGCCATGCGGAACCATGTCGGCGAGCTTGTGGAGGTCCTCGAGCCGGGCGATGCCGCCCGACGCGACGATCGGCCGGTTGGTCGCGTCGCACACCTGCTTGAGCAGGTGGAAGTTCGGCCCGTGCATGGTGCCGTCCTTGGTGACGTCGGTGACGACGTAGCGCGCGCAGCCCGCCTCGTCGAGCCGGCCCAGCGTCTCCCAGAGGTCACCGCCGTCCTGGGTCCAGCCCCGTGCCGACAGCGTCGTGCCGCGCACGTCGAGGCCGACGGCGATGCGCTCTCCGTGCTTCTTGATGACCGTCGCGGTCCACTCGGGATCCTCGAGTGCGGCCGTGCCGAGGTTCACCCGGTCGCAGCCGGTGGCGAGTGCCTTGGCGAGCGACTCGTCGTCGCGGATCCCGCCGGAGAGCTCGACGTGCACGCGGCCGTGCACCTCGCGCACCACCTCGGCGAGAAGGCCGGCATTGCTGCCCCGTCCGAACGCGGCATCGAGGTCGACGAGATGGATCCACTCGGCCCCCTGGTTCACCCAGGTGTGGGCCGCCTCGATCGGTGACCCGTAGGCCGTCTCCGTGCCCTCCTTGCCCTGCACGAGGCGCACGGCCTGGCCGGAGGCGACGTCGACGGCGGGCAGGAGGACGAGCTGGCGAGGTCGTGGAGTCATCACGGCGTCAGCCTATCCCGCGCATACGTGGGTCCCTCTCCGCTCGCGGGGCAGCGGGCTCAGGCGAGCGAGGTGACCCAGGCGCGGAGCAGGGCGGCGCCGGCGTCCCCGGACTTCTCCGGGTGGAACTGCGTCGCGCAGAGCGGGCCGTTCTCGACGGCGGCGACGAAGTCCTGGCCGTGATGCGACCACGTGACCCTCGGCGGCGCCAGCAGCGGGTCGGAGTCGCCCATCGCCCACGTCGTGACCGCATAGGAGTGCACGAAGTAGAACCGCTCGTCGCGCACGTCCGCGAACAGGAGCGAGTCGTCCGGGGCGGACACCGTGTTCCAGCCGATGTGCGGCAGGACGTCGGCCTGCAGCTCCTCGACGACGCCGGGCCACTCCCCCAGGCCCTCGGTCGCGGTGCCATGCTCGACGCCCCGCTCGAACAGGACCTGCATCCCCACGCAGATGCCCAGCACGGGACGGCCGCCCGCGAGCCGGCGATCGATGATCATGCCGCCACGGACCGCCTCGATCCCGGCCATGCAGGCGGCGAAGGCGCCGACGCCGGGCACGACGAGGCCGTCGGCCTCCATGGCCGCGTCGGCATCGCTGGTGACGGTGACGGTCGCACCGACCCGCTCGAGCGCCCGCTGCGCGGACCTCAGGTTGCCGGACCCGTAGTCGAGGACGACGACGTCAGGAGCGGCCACGTCGCCTCACTCGCCCGTGAGGGTGCCCTTGGTCGACGGCACGCCGACGACCCGGGGATCCCGTGCCACGGCCTCGCGCAGGGAGCGCGCCACCGACTTGAACTGCGCCTCGACCACATGGTGGGCGTTGCGTCCGGACAGGACCCTCACGTGCAGCGTGATCTGGGACGTCGCGACGATCGACTCCCAGATGTGGCGGGTGAGCGTGGTGTCGTAGCTGCCGATGAGCTCGACGAGGTCGGGCTCCTCGTGCACGAGGTACGGACGCCCGGAGAGATCGACGGCCGACTGCACCAGGCACTCGTCGAGCGGCACGAGGGCATCGCCGTAGCGACGCAGGCCGGAACGGTCCCCGAGGGCGTCGTTGATGGCCTGGCCGACGGCGAGCGACGTGTCCTCGACCGTGTGGTGGGCATCGACCTCGAGATCCCCGGTCGTGCGCACGACGAGGTCGAGGCCACCGTGCTTGGCCAGCTGCGCCAGCATGTGGTCGAAGAACGGCACGCCGGTCTCGATCGTGCTCGTGCCGCTGCCGTCGAGGTCGAGCTCGACCAGGACGCTGCTCTCCTTGGTGGTGCGTTCGATGCGCGCGGTGCGCCCCATGTCAGTCCTCTTCCCGAGTCGGACGCGTGGCCCCGTCGAGCGCCCGCCTAAACATAGCGTTCTCCTCCGGCGTGCCGATGCTCACGCGTAGCCACCCCGGCGGCCCGGTCTCGCGCACGAGGACGCCGTCATCGAGCAGCGACTGCCAGACGGCGGAGCGATCGTCGAACGTGCCGAAGAGGATGAAGTTGGCATCGCTGGCTGCGACGTCGAAACCCCGCTCGACGAGCCACGCCGCCAGCGCATCCCGCTCGATCCGCAGGAGTGCCACCTGGGCCTGGAGGTCGTCGGCGTACTGGAGCGCCGTCAGCGCCACCGCCTGCGTGACGGCCGAGAGGTGGTACGGCAGCCGCACCACGCGCAGCGCGTCGACGACCCTCGGATCTGCCGCAACGGCATACCCCAGCCGGGCACCGGCGAGGGAGAACGCCTTGCTCATCGTGCGGGTGACGACCAGGTTCGGGTACTCGTCGAGGAGCTCGCAGGCGCTGGGCACGCCATCGTGCCGGAACTCCGCATAGGCCTCGTCGACGATCACCATGGCCCCGACCGCCAGCGCCGCCGAGGCGATGGCCCGCAGGTCGGGCGCGGGCAGCGCCGTGCCCGTCGGGTTGTTGGGGGACGTGAGGACGACGATCGACGGCCGCCGGGAGCCGATGACCTCGATCGCGCGCGCGACGTCGATCCCGTGGTCGGGCAGCCGTGGGAATGCCTCGTAGCCGGTGAAGGTGTCGCGCGCGTACTCCGGGTACATCGAGTACGTGGGGTCGAAGGTGATGGCCAGCCGGCCGGGACCCCCGAACGCGAGGAACAGGTGGTGCATGACCTCGTTCGAGCCGTTCGCGGCCCACACCTGCTCGATGGGCACACGCACCCCCGACTCCCGCGCGACGTAGTCGGCGAGCGCCGCCCGGAGGGCGTCCGCGTCCCGATCCGGGTAGCGGTTCAGGCCGGCAGCGGCGTCGGCCACGGCCGCGCCCATGGCTGCGGCGACGTGCGGCGGCAGCGGGAAGGGGTTCTCGTTGACGTTGAGCCGCGCGGGCACGTCGAGCTGGGGAGCGCCGTAGGCGACCGTCCCGGCCAGGTCGTCGCGGACCGGCGGAGTGAAGACCGGGTCCATGTCAGCCGGTCGGGCCGACGCGGGCCGTGATGGCATCGCCGTGGCCGGGGAGGTCCTCGGCGTTGGCCAGGGCGATGACGTGGGGGGCGATGTCGCGCAGCGCGCTCTCGTCGTACTCGACGATGTGGATCCCGCGCAGGAACGACTGGACCGACAGCCCGGAGGAGTGCCGAGCCGAGCCGGCCGTCGGCAGGACGTGGTTGGAGCCCGCCGCATAGTCGCCCAGCGACACCGGGGCCCAGGTGCCGACGAACACGGCGCCGGCGTTGCGCACGCGCATGGCGACGTCGCGGGCCTCCCGCGTGTGGATCTCGAGGTGCTCCGCCGCATAGGTGTTGACGAGGGCAAGGCCGGCGTCGAGATCGTCGACGATGATGACCGCGCTCTGCTGCCCGGACAGCGCCTCGGTGATGCGCTGAGCGTGCTTGGTCGTGCCCACCTGACGGACGACCTCGCTCTCGACGGCATCGGCCAGCTCGGGAGATGTGGTCACGAGCACCGCCGCCGCCAGCACGTCGTGCTCGGCCTGGCTGATGAGGTCTGAGGCGATGTGCGCGGCGTCGCCCGTGTCGTCGGCGAGGACGAGGATCTCGGTGGGGCCGGCCTCCGAGTCGATGCCGATGACCCCCTGCAGGGCCCGCTTGGCGGCCGTCACGTAGATGTTGCCCGGCCCGGTGACGAGGTCGACGGGCGCGCAGCGGCCGCCGTCGGGCAGGTCGACGCCGTAGGCCAGCATCGCCACGGCCTGGGCACCGCCGACCGCATAGACCTCGTCGATGCCGAGCAGGGCACAGGCCGCGAGGATCGTCGGGTGCGGCCAGCCCCCGAAGTCGCGCTGCGGAGGCGACACGACCGCGATCGAGGCGACGCCCGCCACCTGGGCGGGCACCACGTTCATGACCACGCTGCTCGGGTACACGGCGCGTCCGCCCGGAACGTAGAGGCCTACCCGGTCGACCGGGAGCCAGCGCTCGGTGACGGTCCCGCCCGGAACCACCACGGTCGAGACATCGACGCGGCGCTGGTCGGTGTGGACGAGCCGTGCCCGCCGGATCGACTCGTCGAGGGCCGCGCGCACATCCGGGTCGAGGGCGGCGGCCGCGCCGGCGAGCACCTCGGCTGGCACCCGCAGCGAGGCGGGGCGCACGCCGTCGAGCTCGGCCGACCACCGCTGGACGGCCTCGGCTCCGCCCGCGCGCACGTCCTCGAGGATCGGGCGGATGCGCTCGCCGGCGTCGGCGACGTCCATGGCCGCGCGGGGCACAGCGTCACGCGGGTCGGCCTGCGAACCGCGGAGGTCGATGCGACGAATCACTCCCCTACCTTACGCTGCCGTGGTGCCCTCACCCCTTCCGCTCTTCCCGCTCAACGTCGCGCTGGTGCCGGGACTGGTGCTGCCCCTGCACATCTTCGAGCCGCGCTACCGGGCCATGGTCGAGGAGCTGCTCGCCCACCCTGACGAGGACGGTCGCGAGTTCGGCATCATCGCCGTTCGTGATGGCTGCGACATCGAGCAGGACGGGCTGCCCGCCCTCTACCCCGTCGGAACGACGGCCGTGCTGCGCCAGGTGGAGCGCCTGGATGACGGCCGCTTCGACATCGTCGCGACCGGGAGCCGGCGCTTCCGCCTCGTCGGCCTCGACGTGTCCGAGCCCCTGCTGCGGGGCGAGGTGGAGTTCCTCGACGACGTCGACGATCCGGCCGATGCCGTCGTCGCCGCGCAGGTGGCACGGCTGTTCGTCGCCTACCGTGCGGCGCTGAGCGGCCAGGTCGATGACGACATCCCCACCGACGCCGCAGAGGAGCTGCCCGACGACCCCACGGTGATCGGCTACCTCGTGACGGCCGCGATGGTGCTTCCCGCCGACGAGCGTCAGCTCCTGCTGGCCGCGGGCACCACGTCGGAGCGGCTTGCCCTCGCCCGTGGCCTCCTGCGGCGCGAGACCGGTCTGATCCAGGCGCTCGGGGCAGTGCCGGCGATCGACCTGGCATCCGTCGAGCCGTCCCCCAACTAGCCGTGGCTCCTCGCGACGCCGGCACTCCCGCGACCCTGGCACTCACCCGGGCCGGCATCCCCTTCACAACCCACGCCTACGACCACGACCCGCGCAGCTCGTCGTACGGCCTCGAGGCCGCCGCCGCGCTGGGCCTTGATCCGGCGGCCGTGTTCAAGACGCTCGTCGCCGAGGTCGACGGCTCGCCCGTGGTCGCGATCGTGCCCGTGAGCGGGACTCTCGACCTCAAGGCGCTCGCCGCCGCCTGCGGAGGCCGTCGAGCCGACCTGGCGGAGGCCGCGACCGCGCAGCGGCTGACCGGGTACGTCGTCGGCGGCATCTCGCCCATCGGGCAGCGGCGACCCCTGCCCACCCTGCTCGACGAGAGCGCCATCCTGCTCGCGACCGTCTACGTGAGCGGCGGCCGGCGCGGGCTCGACATCGGCCTGGCTCCCGACGACCTCCTGGCCGTGACCGGCGGGGCGTACGCGGCTATCGGGCGCGCCGAGCGCTCCTGACCTCGACGATCCAGTCGCCGAGGGCCAGCACGGTCACGACGAGGGCGGCCGCCAGCGGCCACATGAGGAACATGCCGGGCATCGCCACCTGGAGGGGCGCCTCGATGACCAGGTCGGTGTCCGTCGTCGCACTCAGCCCCTCGATGTCGACGGAGCCGAGGCGCGTGCCGACGAACCACATCGCCGCCGTGCCGACGACGCCCGACAGGAGCCCGGCGATGAGCACGCTGAGGAGTCGGTCGCGCCGCATGTTCGCCAGGCCGATCGTGATGGCGATCCCGGCGATGACGCCGAGGAGTCCGAAGGTCGCGTCCGCGGCGAGATAGCCCTCCGGCTGGAACCCCTGCGGGAAGGAGTCGCCGGGCCGCACGATGACCGGCACGCTGGGTGCCAGCTGCCACCACACGACGCCGAGCGCGAGGCCGCTGAACAGTCCGACCACCAGGCCGGCGACGACGACGGCCGAGGCCCGCCTCGCGGTGACCCGCCGTCCGCGATCCGGCTCGCTCATGCGAGGCAGCTCGGGCCGAGAAGGGCCTTCAGGTCGCCGTAGAGGGCTGGTGAGGGGGTGACCCGGAGCCGGTCGTCGAGGCGCAGCACCGTCGTGGACGGGCCGCCCACCAGGTGGAGGTGGACCTCCGTCGTGCCCGGGTGCGCGGCGAGGACCTCCTTGAGCTTGTCGACCAGGGGCGGGATGCACCGCGATCCCGCCATCGTGAGCCGCACGGGTCCGGTGCCCGCCTCGCTCAGGTCGGGCTGGGTCACCTCCACGGCGGTCACCCGGACGCCGTCGTCGTCGGTGCGCTCGACGCGGGCACGGACGACGAGCACCGAGTCGTCGACGAGCATGGTGCTGACCGACTCGTAGATCTTCGGCCACACGAGGATGTCGACGGCTCCCTCGAAGTCCTCCAGGGTCACGATCGCCCACGGCGAGCCCGTGCCCTTCGTGGTCTTGCGCTGGACACCGGTGACGAGGCCGCCGATGGTGACGACGATGCCGTCGATGCGGTCGTCCATGAGCACCGCCGCGATCGTGCGGTCGGTCAGCGTCGCGAGCACCCGCTCGGCACCCGTGAGGGGGTGGTCGGAGACGTACAGCCCCAGCATCTCCCGCTCGTGGGCGAGGAGCGTCGACTTCTCCCACTCGCCCAGGGGGATGTCACCGCGAGGGACGCCTGCATCCCCCTCGGTGGCCTCGAGCCCGCCGAACAGGTCGAACTGGCCGTGGGACTCGGCGCGCTTGATGTCGACGGCCGAGTCGACCACCTGCTCATGGATCGTCACGAGGCCCTTGCGCGTGTGCCCCAGCGAGTCGAACGCCCCGGCCTTGATCAGGGACTCGACCACGCGCTTGTTGCACACGGATGCGTCCACCTTGGCGATGAAGTCGTGGAAGTCGGCGAACCGGCCGACGCGCCGGCGAGTCGCGATGATCGAGGCCACCACGTTGGCCCCGACGTTGCGGATGGCCGAGAGCCCGAACCGGATGTCGGTTCCGCGCGGGGTGAAGTCGAAGTCGGAGTCGTTCACGTCGGGAGGCAGGACCTTGATGCCCATCTTGCGGCATTCGTTGAGGTAGACCGCCGACCGGTCCTTCTCGTCCTTGACCGAGGTGAGCAGCGCCGCCATGTACTCGGCCGGGTAGTTCGCCTTGAGGTACCCGGTCCAGTAGGAGACGAGTCCGTATCCGGCGGTGTGCGCCTTGTTGAAGGCGTAGTCGGAGAACGGGACGAGGATCTCCCAGAGGGTGGCGATGGCGCTGTCGCTGTAGCCGTTCGCGCGCATGCCGTCGCGGAACGGCACGTACTCCTGGTCGAGGATCTCCTTCTTCTTCTTGCCCATGGCCCGGCGCAGCAGGTCGGCAGCCCCGAGCGAGTAGCCCGCCAACTTCTGGGCGATGGCCATGACCTGCTCCTGGTACACGATCAGGCCGTAGGTGTCGCCGAGGATCTCGGACAGGGGCTCCTCGAGCTCGGGGTGGATCGGCACCACGGGCTTGCGCCCGTTCTTGCGGTCGGCGTAGTCGTTGTGCGCGTTCGCCCCCATCGGGCCGGGGCGGTAGAGCGCCAGCACGGCCGAGATGTCCTCGAAGTTGTCCGGCTGCATCGACCGGAGCAGCGCCCGCATGGGGCCGCCGTCGAGCTGGAAGACCCCGAGCGTGTCGCCCCGGGTCAGCAGGTCGTACGTGACGCGGTCGTCGAGCCCCAGCGTCTCCAGCACGACGACCTCGCCGCGGTTCGCCTCGATGTTGGCCAGGCAGTCGTCGAGCACCGTGAGGTTGCGCAGCCCGAGGAAGTCCATCTTCAGCAGGCCGAGCTTCTCGCACACGCCCATGTCGAACTGCGTGATGATCGCGCCGTCCTGGTCGCGCCGCCACAGGGGGATGACGTCGAGCAGGGGCTCGCGGCAGAGGATGACGCCCGCGGCATGCACTCCGGGCTGCCGCTTGAGTCCCTCGAGGCCCTTCGCGGCGTCGACCACCCGGCGCGCGTCGGGGTCGCTCTCGTAGAGCGCACGGAACTCCGACGCCTCGCCGTAGCGGGAGTTCTTGGGGTCGAAGACGCCGGCGAGCGAGATGTCCTTCCCCATCACGGACGGGGGCATGGCCTTGGTGATGCGGTCGCCGAGCGCGTAGGGGTAGCCGAGCACCCGGGCGCTGTCCTTGACCGCGGCCTTGGCCTTGATGGACCCGTAGGTGATGATCTGCGCCACCCGCTCCTCGCCGTACTTCTCGGTGGCGTAGCGGATCATGTCGGAGCGCCGACGCTCGTCGAAGTCGATGTCGATGTCGGGCATCGAGATGCGCTCGGGGTTGAGGAAGCGCTCGAACAGCAGTCCGTGCTTGATCGGATCGAGCTCGGTGATCCCCAGCGCGTAGGACACCATCGACCCTGCCGCCGAGCCGCGCCCAGGACCCACCCGGATGCCGGTCTCCTTGGCATGCCGCACCAGGTCGGCAACCACGAGGAAGTACCCCGGGAAGCCCATCTGGGCGATGACGCCCACCTCGTAGTCGGCCTGGGCGCGCACCGGGTCGGGCACGGCGCCCCGGTAGCGCGCGTCGAGGCCGCGCTCGACCTCCTTGACCAGCCACGACTCCTCGCTCTCACCCGCGGGAACCGGGAACTGCGGCATGAGGTTGGCGCCCTCGGTGAACTCGACGTGGCACCGCTCGGCGATGAGCAGGGTGTTGTCGCAGGCCTCGGGAAGCTCCGCCCAGACCGCCCGCATCTCGGCCGACGACTTCACGTAGAAGTCGCGTGCGTCGAACCGGAAGCGCTTGGGATCGTCCATCGTCGATCGGGTGCCGATGCACAGGAGGACGTCGTGGTTGTCGGCGTCGGCCGCGTGCACGTAGTGCAGGTCGTTGGTGGCCACGAGCGGGAGGTCGAGGCTTCGCGCGATGCGCAGGAGGTCGTCGCGGAACCGCCGCTCGATGGGGAGCCCGTGGTCCATGAGCTCGCAGAAGTAGTTGCCTGCCCCGAGGATGTCGCGCATGTCGGCGGCCGTGGCGAGGGCCTGCTCGTAGCGGCCGGCCTGGAGCCACCGGTTGACCTCCCCGCTGGGACAGCCGGTGGTGCCGATGAGCCCGCGTCCGTAGCGCTCGAGGAGCTCTCGGTCGAAGCGCGGCTTGTGGTAGTAGCCCTCGAGGCTGGCCAGGGACGAGAGCCGGAAGAGGTTGTGCATCCCGGGGGTGTTCTCGGCCCACAGCGTCATGTGGGTGTAGCTCTGCTTGCCGCGGCCGGCGCCGGTGTCCTCCGGGGTGCCCTCGTCGAAGCCCCCGCCGAAGTCGAACGGCCGCCGCTCGAACCGGCCCTGCGGGGCGTAGTAGCCCTCGAGCCCGATGATCGGGTTGATGCCGCGGCTCTTCGCTCCCTTGTAGAAGTCGTAGGCGCCGTAGAGATTGCCGTGATCGGTCATCGCTATGGCCGGCATGCCCAGGCGCTGGGCCTCGTCGAAGAGGTCGTTCAGCCGGGCGGCACCGTCGAGCATCGAGTACTCCGTGTGGACGTGCAGATGCACGAACTGCTCACTCGACGACACGGTCCCACCCTAACTTTCCGGCCGACATTCCCGCGCTCACACACCGGCGCGGAGCCGATCGAGAGCAGTGCTCAGGTCCTCCGGATAGTCGCTGGACACCACGATGCGCTCCCTCGTCGACGGGTGGTCGAACCCCAGGCTCACCGCATGCAGCCACTGCCGCGTCAGGCCCAGCCGCTTGGACAGGGCGGGATCGGCGCCGTAGGTGAGGTCGCCGGCGCAGGGGTGCCGGGTGGCCGACATGTGCACCCGGATCTGGTGCGTGCGGCCCGTCTCGAGGTGCACCTCGAGGAGCGACGCGTGGGGGAAGGCCTCGAGCGTGTCGTAGTGGGTGACGCTGGGCTTGCCGCTCGAGACGACGGCCCACTTGTAGTCGTGCTGCGGGTGCCGGTCGATGGGCGCATCGATGGTGCCGCTGAGCGGATCGCAGTGCCCCTGCACGACCGCGTGGTAGGTCTTGTCGACGGTGCGGTCGCGGAACTGCGCCTTCAGGCTGGTGTAGGCCGCCTCGCTCTTGGCGACGGCCATGACCCCCGACGTCCCCACGTCGAGCCGGTGCACGACGCCCTGGCGCTCCGCGGCGCCGGAGGTGCTGATGCGGTAGCCGGCCGCGGCCAGCCCGCCCACGACCGTGGGGCCGCTCCATCCCGGACTGGGATGGGCCGCGACGCCGACAGGCTTGTCGACCACCACCACGTCGTCGTCGTCGAAGAGGACCCGCATGCCGGGGACCGGCTCCGGGGGGAGCGCGGGGGACGCCTCGGGCTCCCGGAGGTCGACCTGCAGCACCGAGCCGGGCAGCAGCCGGTCGGACTTGCCTCCGACCCGGCCGTCGACGAGGACCGCGCCCCCGGCCACGAGGTCGGCGGCCTTCGCCCGTGACAGCCCCAGCAGCCGGGTGAGTGCGACGTCGAGCCGCTCACCCGCCAGTCCCTCGGGGACCGGCAGCAGCCGCTCGGTCACGGCGCGAGCCGCGGACCCGAGAAGTCCACCCCGCGAAGGGACAGGAGCACCATGAGGATGGCGGAGCACACGATGGCCGAGTCGGCGATGTTGAACACCGCGAAGTTGGGGAGCTGGATCCAGTCGACCACGTAGCCAAGGCCCGGGCTGGGCTCCCGCACGATGCGGTCGATGAGGTTGCCGAGGAGTCCCCCGAGGAGCCCGCCGAAGGCGACCGCCCAGCCGATGCTGCCCAGGCGACGGGCCGACCTCAGGATCACGATGGCGACGATCACGGCGATGATCGTGAAGATCCACGTGTAGCCGGCGCCGATGCTGAACGCGGCACCGGTGTTCTCGGTATAGGTGATCTTGAGGAAGCCGCCGAGGAGGACGATCGGTCCCTCGCCCGACTCCATGCGCGGCTTGATGGACGTCACGATCCAGAACTTGGTGAGCTGGTCGGCCACGACCACGCTGACGGCCACCAGGCCAAGGACGATGAGCGCCCGGCGGCGGCGCGCGGGATCGACCGGCGCCCTCTCGTCGGGCCGCTCGCCGGTGTCGACGTCGGTCACCGGCTCGGGCGTGGAGGACGCGGGGACCTCGGAGGGCAGGGACACGCCACCAACTCTACGACGCCTCCGACGACCGGCCGACCGACCAGCAGGGGGCTAGTGCCGCTCCTCGGCCTGCTTGCAGGCCATGCACAGCGTGGCCCGGGGGAACGCCTGGAGCCTCAGCTTGCCGATCGGCTTGCCGCACGACTCGCAGATCCCGTAGGTGCCGGCGTCGATGCGCAGGAGGGCGTGCCGCACCTGGTCGAGCATGGCCCTGGCGTTGTTGGCCAGCGACATCTCGTGCTCGCGCTCGAAGGTCTTGCTCCCGGCGTCCGCCTGGTCGTCTCCGGCGCCGTCGCCCGAATCGCGGATCAGGTCGGCCAGCCCCACCTCGGCGTTGGCGATCTCCGCCAGCAGCATCGCCTGATCCCCGTGCAGCGCTGCACGGACCTCGGTGAGCTCCTTCTTCGTCCACGGACTCTCGTCCTCGCGGACGACGAGCGCCTTCTTGACCGGCGCAGCCTTCTTGACCGGCGCAGCCTTCTTCACGGGCGCGGCCTTCTTGACCGGCGCGGCCTTCTTGACCGGCGCGGCCTTCTTGACCGGCGCGGCCTTCTTCACGGGCGCAGCCTTCTTCACGGGCGCAGCCTTCTTCACGGGCGCAGCCTTCTTCACGGGCGCGGCCTTCTTGACCGGCGCGGCCTTCTTGACCGGCGCGGCCTTCTTGACCGGCGCGGCCTTCTTCACGGGCGCAGCCTTCTTCACGGGCGCAGCCTTCTTCACGGGCGCAGCCTTCTTCACGGGCGCAG
>CALGTB010000204.1 GCA_937902285.1 uncultured Actinomycetes bacterium
GAACACGATCGGCCACAGCACGTCGGCGGGCACGTGGGAGGTCGGCCATTCGGCGACCCACAGCACCGCGTGGAACGACCCGTCGGTGCGCAGGTGATCCCACTCCTCCCGCCCACCCGAGGGTCCCGCGCTGTCGGGGTCGATGCCATCGCCGCACAGGTGCAGGGCGGTGGTGGGGTCGTAGCCGGTGCGGATCACCTCCGCGATCCGGCGCGGCGACAGTTCGTCGATGACGTCCAGTCCTGCGGCGGGCAGTAGCCGGGCGAGCTGGGTGTACTCCTGCCGCCAGGTCGCGACCAGGCCGGTGATCTGCCCGCCGGCGGCCTTCACCCGTGGGGCGGCGGCGGACCGGTCGATGGTGATGGCGAGGAACGACTGGTGCCGGTCCGCGCCGCCGCGCAGGTGGCCCGTAAGGTCGCGGTAGGCGTCGGCCAGGGTGAGCTGCTCGTGTGCGGTGGTGAGGTGGGTGTCGGTGTAGGCGGCCAGCGCCGAGCCATCGTCCGGTATCGACCGCTCGAGGAGCTGCACCTGCCGCACCGCGCCGGTGCGGGTCGCGGCGGCCAGGACCCTGCCCCAGCCGTTGACGCGGGCGTTGCGGTCCGAGGGGTCGCGCAGCAGGAACTCCGGGGAGGTCACCTCGATGATGCCGGTCAGGGTGCCGGCGTGCGGGTGGTAGAGGTAGCCGACGCCGTCGAGCTCATGCACGGTGATAGCCGCCGCACGTCCAGGGAGCAGGCCCAGTCCGCGGTCGACGCGTGGTTCGCGGATGGTGCCGGCCTTGATCGGCCGGGCCATGGTGGTGTTGCCGCGGCGTGCCCGGGCAGCGTGCGAGATCCGTCCGGCGAGCCACCGGTAGGCGGGACGGTCCTGGACGGTGGCGACCGCCAGCAGGACGAGCACCCCACTGATCCCCAGGACCGCGCCGCGGGACAGCGACGGGAACGCGCCGGTGAACGTCACCAGCAGGAGCAGCAGCCCCGCGGTAGAGAGGAGCGCGACCTGTCCGCCGCGCAGGCCCATCACGATCCCGGGCCGAGGGCGTCGGGGGAATGCGGCGGTGACGTCGGGGTCGGTGACGGTGGTCGGCGGCATGAGGGGCTCCAGGTCTCGAGAAGGTCGGTGGCGACGAGTGGTGACGACTCAGTGCTGGGGAACGGGGCTAGGTGGTGCGGCGGGGATCGATACGCGGCGCCGCCTCATCAGCAGGCGTGCTCGACGCCGTCGATCCGCTCGATCCGGCGAGGCCGCCGGTGGCGCCGGTGACCGTGGTCTTCGCGTTCGTGCTGGCCTTCTTGGCACCGTTGGCCGCGACGACGACGCCCGCTCCGATCCCGGCGGTCGCCGCTCCTGCTGCCGTTGCGGTTCCGGCCGTGCCCCCTGCCCCAACCCCGCTGCCGGCGGCGGCCGTGCCCGACCCACCCGCGCTGACCCCCGACGTGCCCGCGCCCGCGGTAGAGGAGCCCGCGCCGACCCCGGGTGACGGAGTCGTCGGGGTGGCGACGGTGGTAGGTGAGGTTGACGGTGAGCCGTTGGCTGGCGGGGTCGTGACGGGTGCACCGTGGGCGCGGGCAGCAGCCGTCGGCTCGTGCGGGGCCGGTGCCGTCGCGGAGGAACCACTAGACGTGGAACTGCTGTCGCGCTGGCTCGTGCCCGTGACCGGGTCCTTGGTCTTCCCGACGGCGGAGCGGACGCCGTTGATGCCGGCGCGGCCCATCTGGGTGCCGTAGTACGCCGACCCCAGCGCGCGGGTGGGGCTGCCGGACGGCACGGCGGGCCGGACGGCGACCGACCCCATGAACGAGAACAGGCCGTACGCCAGCAGCGGGGACAGCAGCGCCCCCAGGCCCAGGATCAGTCCGGCGCCGGCGTTCGCGAACGACTGCGCAAGACCGGCGTTCGCGGAGTTCGCGAACAGCGACACCGACAGGGCCAGCAGGATCGCGATCGGCACCTTCGCGAACAGGACGGCGAACATGCTCGTGGCCCACTTGGTGAACCAGACCCGGGTCGGGGCCATCATCAGGCCGGCGAACGCGAACGGCGACAGCACGTACAGCACGACGGCGGCGGCCATGCAGAACAGCAGGACGAAGAACACCGTCGTCAGCCCGAACAGCAGCATCACGGCGATGATCGGAGCCATCAAACCGAGCCCCTCGTACAGGGCGTTGTTCCCGACGCCGGCGACGAGTCGGATCGAGGCGGCGAGGTCGGGGGTGGCGGAGTCGACGATGGCCTGCGCCAGGGAGGTGAACACCGCGGTCGCGGCGGGCAGGACGACGGTCATCGCCTGCGGGCCGAGCAGCGCCAGCGCAACTCCGGGCAGCGCCGCCATCAGGTACCGGTTGGACTGGGCGAACATGGAGCGGAACGCCGCGATGACCAGCAGGATCGTCGCCAGCGACGCGGACAGGCCCGTGGTGATGCGCCAGATATTCGCCACCGCCGCCTGCTGAAGGTCGACCGTGGTGACCGCGAACAGCGAGGAGTACATGCCGGTCGCGACCTGCGCGAGGGCGTCGGCGAGCAGCGCCATCAGGGTGCGCAGCACCATGCCCAGGGGATCGACCGCGGTGAACAGGCCGTGGAAGATCCCGTCGAGGAGGGTGTCCATGAGGGGTGGGGAGTCGTGGTGGGGTCAGGCCGCGGTCGCGGC
>CALGTB010000205.1 GCA_937902285.1 uncultured Actinomycetes bacterium
CGGCGGCCGCAGTGAAGGAGACGTCGATCGCACCCGAGGCCGGAGTGACGGTGATAGCCGGGGCCACGGTCGGTGGCTTGGCCGTCGCTGCGCCCTGCTCGGCGAGGAACGCGTACTCCGCGGGCACACGGGTGTAGACGCCGGGGTAGTCGCTCGCGCACGCCTCGCCCCAGCTCACGATGCCGATGAGACGCGCCGCCGCGCCGGTGCCGGCGATCACGGGACCGCCGGAGTCGCCCTGGCAGCTGTCGACGCGCTTGCCGGCCGCGGTCGTGCCGGCCGCGCACAGCATCGAGGCGACGTCGGCGTCGCCGGGTCCGAAGCCGAGGAACTTCACGCCGTTGAGGACGAAGGACTCGCCGCCGCCGCACGTCGAGTCGGGGAAGAGCACGAGGTTGCCGACCTTGAAAATGGCCGGGAACTGGCGACCGTCGGTGGAGACGTTGCCCCAGCCGGCGACCTGCAGGACGGCGCCGGGAGTGAGGTAGGCGGCCGCCTCCTCGGGGCTGAGCGGCAGAAGGGTCGGGACGTCGGTGACCGGCTCCGCGAGCGTCAGCACCGCGACGTCATTGATGGCCGAGCGGCGCTGGTAGGCCGGGCTGGGGGTCACTGCGGAGACCGCGACCACCCGAAGGCCCGGCGACTTCAGGTCGTGGCCGAATCCGATGAGGATGTCGCTGGGATCGGTGACCTCCCCTGACTCCTCGGCCACGACGCAGTGCGCGGCCGTGACCACCGTGGTGGGGGTCGTGAGGGTGCCGCCGCAGAACTGGGCCTGGAAGGCCCCCTCCTTCGCGTACGTCCTGGCGTCGAGGAGCGGCACGAGGTAGGGGAACTGTCCGGCGACACCGTTGTCGCCGTTGATGACGCGCGGGGCGGCGGCGGGCGACCCCACGGCGGCCGGCTGGGCCTGCCCGGAGGGGGCGAGGCTCACCGTCAGTGCGGTCAGCGCCAGGGCGCACAGGAGAGAGGTCAAGGCGGAGCCGCGTCGAGTCACGGGATCACGGTACGTTGGCGAACCGCCCCCGTGCACCATTGGGTCGATATTCCCGGGGGAGATTCCCCGGGCAGGACGGGAGCAGCACATGGCCACCGCGCTCATCACCGGACCGACCGCGGGCCTAGGCCGTGGATTCGCCGAGGAGTTCGCCCGGCGGGGGTTCGACCTCGTGCTCGTCGCCCGCGACCGCGACCGACTCGACTCCCTGGCCGCGGAGCTCACGAGCAGCCACGGGGTCCGCTGCGAGGTCCTTCCGGCCGACCTCGCCGATCGGTCCGACGTCGACCGCGTCGCAGCACGTCTCGCCGACGACGAGCGCCCCGTGACGGCCCTCGTCAACAACGCCGGCTTCGGCCTCAACGCGTCGTTCGCGAGCGACGACGTCGAGGACGAGCAGCGCATGCTCGACGTCCTGGTGGTCGCCGTCATGCGCCTGACGCACGCGGCCGTGCCCGGCATGGTGCGGCGGGGAACGGGCCTCATCATCAACGTCAGCAGCGTCGCCGGGTGGATCACCGGCGGCACCTACTCGGCCGCCAAGTCGTGGGTGACGGTCTTCAGCGAGGGGCTGGCGCAGGACCTCGCCGGCACGGGGGTGCGGGTCACGGCGTCGTGCCCCGGCTTCACGCGCACGGAGTTCCATGCGCGGGCGGGGATCGACATGGCCAGCCTGCCGCCGTGGATGTGGCTCGAGGTGCCCGAGGTGGTCGACCAGGCGATGCGCGACCTCGCCCTCCGCAGGTCAGTGAGCGTGGCGGGGATGCAGTACCGGGCGCTTGCAGCGGTGCTGCGGCACGGACCGAGGTCGCTGGTGCGCCTCAGCACGGCCTCACGTCGCAGCAACCCGCGCTTCGCCCGCGACTAGCCCGTCGGGTCGCGACGCGTCAGCCCGACGGTGCCCAGGTCGACAGGTCTGCGGTCGGCAGCACCGTCCAGCCCCGCAGGGCGGCGGGGGAGCTCTCGCCGTCGGTGAAGACGGTCACGGGTGCGTCCGGCCAGGCCTCCGACACCGGAGGCACCTCCGGCTCGACGAGGACGTACTCCATCACGCGCCGATGCGCGGCTCGCTGCGCCACCGCGATCGACGGGAGAAGCAGGGCGGTCGCACCGAACGCCATGAGGGTGATCGGGGAGGCGGGATCCTCACGGTTGATCGCCGCGCAGATCCGCGCGGCCCGGGTGGACTCCGGCCCGGGACCGGGCAGCACCTCCCACATGGGCCAGCCGGACGAGAGCCCGGGGCGCCGCGCGATCGAGTCCGGCCCGTCCCCGTCGGGCAGCGACACCACCGTCCCCGTCGTCACGCTCGGCAGCCTAGGCTGCGCGCATGGCCAGCGATGCATGGAATCAGTTGCGCGAGGAGATCATCAGCAAGGCCGTCGTGAGAGGGAAGGTCATCCTCTCCAGCGGACGCGAGGCCGACTACTACGTCGACCTTCGCCGCGTGACCCTCGACGGCGTGGCCGCCCCTCTCGTCGGCCGCGTCATGCGCGAGCTGACGGCCGACTGGGACTACTCCGCGGTCGGCGGGCTCACGCTCGGTGCCGACCCCGTTGCCACCGCGATGCTCCATGACTCGTCGGGCTCCGATCGCGTGCTGGACGCGTTCGTCGTCCGCAAGGCCGAGAAGGACCACGGACTGCAGCGACGGGTCGAGGGCCCCGATGTCACGGGCCGCACGGTGCTGGCCGTCGAGGACACGTCGACGACGGGCGCATCGGTGCTGACCGCCGTGGATGCCCTGAACGCCGCGGGAGCCACCGTCGTGGGCGTCGCCGTCATCGTCGACCGCGGGGCGGGCCCGGCCGTCGTCGAGCGCGGACTCGACTACCGCGCGGCCTACTCGCTGGCCGACCTCGGCCTGGAGTAGCAGCGCTGCGCGGCGGCACCGCGCCGTCCGCGCCTGTCAGGCGGCGCGCTGGCCGCGACGGTGGCGGATGAACTCGATGACGATGGGGATGACGCTCAGCAGCACCACGGCGATGAGGATGATCTCGATGTTCTTCTTCACGAACTCGATGTTGCCGAGCCAGTAGCCGGCCAGCGTCACGCCGACGGCCCAGAGCAGCCCGCCGATCGCGCTGAAGATCAGGTAGCGCTTGAAGTCCATGCGGCCGATGCCCGCCACGGCGGTGATGAACGTGCGGACGATCGGCACGAAGCGCGCCAGCACGATGGCGCGGGCGCCGTACTTCTCGAAGAACTCGTGCGTCTTGTCGACGTACTCCTTGCGGAAGAGCTTGGAGTCGGGCTTGTTGAACAGGGATGGCCCCGCCTTGTAGCCGATCCAGTAGCCGGTGATGTTGCCCAGCACGGCCGCCAGGAACAGGATCAGGCAGGCGAGCCCGATGTTCATGCCGATGGTCCCCTGCGCGATGAGCAGGCCGGTGATGAAGAGCAGGGAGTCGCCCGGGAGGAAGAACCCGATGAGGATCCCGCACTCGGCGAAGATGATGCCGACGACGACCCAGAAGGCGATATCGCCGAGGCCCTCGAGCGTGGCCTGGATATCCGGGCCGATGGTGAGAACAGCCGTCATCGCCGTGTGCATGTACGGAGGCTATCGTCACTGCGGTGGAGGAGATGAGTCTGCCGATTGGCGTGGGCCCGTGGTCCGGGGTGATTCCCGATGACCCGAGACTGGATCCCGCGCTGCTCGCCGACGGCGACCGCCGCAACGTCGTCGACCGCTATCGCTACTGGCGTCTCGAGGCGATCGTCGCCGATCTCGACGAGCGGCGGCACCCCTTCCACGTCGCGATCGAGAACTTCAACCACGACTTCAACATCGGCTCGGTCGTGCGCACGGCCAACGCCTTCCTCGCTGCGGAGGTCCACGTGGTGGGCCGGCGTCGCTGGAACCGCCGCGGGGCGATGGTCACCGACCGCTACCAGCACATCCGCCACCATGACGACGCGACGGCCCTCGCCGCGTGGGCGGCGGCCGAGGGGCTCCCGCTGATCGGCATCGACAACCTGCCCGGCAGTACGCCGATCGAGACGGCGTCGCTCCCGCGGTCCTGCGTTCTGCTCTTCGGGCAGGAGGGCGACGGCCTGACGCCGGCGGCGCACGACGCCTGCGAGTCCGTGCTCTCGATCACCCAGTTCGGCTCGACGCGGTCGATCAACGCCGGTGCGGCCGCGGCCATCGCCATGCACGCCTGGGTGCGGCAGCA
>CALGTB010000206.1 GCA_937902285.1 uncultured Actinomycetes bacterium
TACCTCAGCGCGACACGCTCACCGGGATCCGTACACCACTCTGCCGGACGCAACTCGGCGCCGGGCCTGGAATGTCGAGGGACGGGACATACACCTCGGTGTCGGCATCCATGGCGGTCACGAAGGGCCGCATCCATGCGGGTGCGCGCAGAAGCCCCGTCGCATCCTGGAAGGCGTACTGCGCGAACGGCTGATCGGGAGTGGGCGGGTCGGCGCCCGCCGACCCCCGGGCCGCCGGGATGTACGTGATGGACGTGCCCATGGCACGCTCCCACGCCTGAACCGTGCCCGTGACGCGCGCGAACGTCCGGGTGAAGTCGGGTCGCACGACCAGCCCACGCTTGGCTGCTGCATCGGTGAGAGCGCCGGTCGCCTCGGTCGTCGCACCGTACGCCCGGGCGACATCGCGCAGCGACGAGTACTGGCGGTAGACCTGCGACCCCGGGGTGGACACGTCCCGTGCAGCCGCGGTCAGGGCACGTGCGTCGAGGGGCAGCCCCACGTAGAACGTCACCAGCGTGGAGGGATCCGGTGCGACACCCGCCGCCGGTGCGGCTCCCGCCAGCGGCACCCCCGCCAGGCCGCAAGCCAATACGACTGCCGTGAGCAGTCCCGTGGTCCGACGAACCGAGACAACCGCAGACGGGGTCATGCCGAGAACGTATGGGCACAAGGCACATGCGCGCAGCCAGTTGCGTCAAGGGCAGGGGACGCTGAGCGGATGGAGCACGCATCTGGAGTACGACGGCGGGCGGTGCAAGAGCACCGGGACAACAGTGCACTTCGAGCGGGCTCAGACACGAAAGTGGCCGCCTCTCCCGGAGAACGGGAGAAACGGCCACTGGCGTTGGTGGAGGTGCCGGGAATCGAACCCGGGTCCGTGCAGGCTTCTTCCGTCCTTCTACGTGTGTAGCCGCGCTGTCGCTACTCGGCCCCGGAGCTTCGTGCGGCACTGCTCCGTGACGGCCCAGTCACTGTTTGGCTTTCCTCGCGCTCCCGTGACCGGAGCGGTTGGTGAGTCCCCTAGCGACGTCAGACCCCAATTCGGGGACGCATTGGGCTGACGGCTGATCTATGTACTACGCCGCGAGGGCGTAGGACTCAGCAGACTGCGTGTTTTTGGCAGTTATTGTTTTCCAAGGATTCTTAACGAGATCACCCTGGATTCTCGACACGCTTCTCCGGTCAAAACATCTGAACGTCGAAACCTGTCACCCCCATGTTCAGTTATCAAGGTCGAGCCAGCGAACTGCTTCGATGGTACGCCGCCCGGGTGACTGCGACAAACCCCCTGAGGGGCGGCGATCAGCCCCGACGGCCCAGGGCCCGCTCGGTCTCGCGCTTCGACTCGCGCTCGGCGATCGCATGGCGCTTGTCGTAGGCCCGACGGCCGCGGGCCACGGCGATCTCGACCTTGGCGTAGCCGTCCTGGAAGTACATGGCCAGGGGCACGAGGGTCACGCCGGTGTCCTTGACCTTGCCGGCGATCCGCCGCAGTTCCTCGCGGTGGAGAAGCAGCTTGCGGGCCCGCCGGGGCTCATGGTTCGTCCAGGTGCCGAGCGTGTACTCGGGGATGTGGACACCGCGCAGCCAGATCTCGCCGTCGTCGAACGTCGCGTAGCCGTCGGTCAGGGACGCCCGACCGGCGCGCAGCGACTTGACCTCGGTGCCCGTGAGCACCATCCCGGCCTCGAACACGTCCTCGATGGAGTAGTCATGCCGGGCCTTCTTGTTCTGGGCTATGAGCTTGCGGCCCTTCTCACGCGGCATTGCTCGATCATACGAGGCTTCACACACTCACAACTCACTCACATCGGCCTCTCAACGTTCGGGAAACCCCATTCGAGCGGGGATCGCCCTCATGCGTCTCTGCCACAATGACACCGCCCCACGACCACCTCCACCCTGGAATCGGACGATGATCCCTGCCCCTCTGCCGATGAACGAGGCCGATCGGCTTCGCGCTCTGCGTGAGCTGGCGATCCTCGATTCGAATGCCGAGGAGCGGTTCGACCGCCTGACACTGCTCGCCCAGGACCTGTTCCAGACGCCGATCGCCCTGGTCTCGCTGGTGGACTCCGACCGGCAGTGGTTCAAGTCACGGCAGGGCCTTGCGGCGACGGAGACCGCGCGCGACATCGCCTTCTGCTCCCACGCGATCCTCCAGGAGGACGTGTTCGTCGTGCCCGACACGAGCACCGACCCCCGATTCGCCGACAACCCGCTGGTCACGGGCGACCCTGACATCCGCTTCTACGCCGGCGCCCCGCTCCGGACGTCTGACGGGCACGCCGTCGGCACGCTGTGCGTCATCGACAGCGAGCCCCGCGCGTGGACGGACCTCCAGGAGCGGGCGCTTCGGGGGATCGCCGACCTCGTCGAGATCGAGCTCAATCACGCGCGCGTGCAGAACCAGCAGCGGGCGCTGCTGGCCCTCACGGCGGTCACAGCGCTGACGGTCGATGACCGCACCGAGCTCCTGCGCAGCGCGCTCACCCTCGGCTGCCAGTTCCTCGGGATGCCGCTCGGGCTGGTCAGCCGGGTCGAGGGCAGCGGCTACGAGGTGCTGGTGCAGTCATCACCCGATGGCTTCCTCGCCGACGGTGAGCACTACGCCCTCGGCGAGACCTACTGCGAGGTGACCCTCGCCCGCGACGACGTCCTGGCGATCCCACACGTCGCCCGGTCCGAGTTCGCCGAGCACGCCAGCCATGCGCGCTACGGCCTCGAGAGCTACATCGGGGTCCGGCTGATGGTGAACGGGGACGTCTTCGGCACGCTCGTGTTCACGTCCCCCGAACCGAGGGCGTCCCTCACCTTCGGCGAGGCGGACATCGACTTCGTCCGACTGCTGGGCAACTGGGTGGCGGCAGCCCTCACCCGCTGGCAGCTCGACGACGAGCTCGAGCGGCAGCAGCGCATCTCCGCGTTCATCACCAAGGCCCAGTCGACCTTCATCCTCCACGAGGTGAGCTCCAGTGCGCTCGAGGGCCTCCTGACCGACATCCTGGACCTGACCGAGTGCGCGTACGGGCTCATCGGCGAGGTGCAGCTCCGCCCCGACGGCACGCCGGTCCTCATCACTCGGGCCCTGACCAACATCGCCTGGAACGACGCGACCCGCGAGCTCTACGCGACGACCGGCGGGCGCGGAATCGAGTTCGACAACCCCGGCACGCTGCTCGGCGCCGTGCTCGCGACCGGCGAGCCCGTCATCGCCAACGATCCCTACGGCGACGAGCGCAGCGGTGGCCTGCCGAACGAGCACCCTCCGATGGACTCCTACCTGGGGATGCCGATCCACCGTGGCGGGCAGCTGATCGGCATGCTCGGGCTGGCGAACAAGCCCGGCGGGTTCACGCAGGACACGGTCGACTACCTCCAGCCGCTGCTCGTGACCATCGGCCAGCTTCTCGAGGCCGCGACCATCCGTCAGCAGCATGAGGACGACCAGACGTCCATCAGGCGCCTGTCGATGGTGGCGAGCCAGATGCCGAGCGGGGTGCTCATCACCGACCTCGACGGCCGCATCGACTGGGTCAACGACGGCTTCACCCGCCTGCTCGGGTACACCCGCGACGAGGTCCTGGGACAGCGGCCGCGCAACGTCCTGCACGGAGCAGGAACATCGGGCGAGACCGAACTGGCGATCCGCACCGCGATGGAGAGGCACGAGCCCTTCCAGGCCGAGCTGCTCGCCTACGACAAGAGCGGCAGCGAGGTCTGGGTGTCCCTCGAGTCCACTCCCCTCGTCGATGCACACGACCATCCGGTCGGCTTCATGGTCATCACGACGGACATCAGCGACCGACGCCGAGTGGAGCGCATGAAGGGCGAGTTCGTCTCGACCGTCAGCCATGAGCTGCGCACCCCGCTCACCGCCATCAGCGGCTCGCTGGGGCTGATCGCAGGCGGGGTCGCCGGTGCGATCCCCGAGCGGGCCATGGGCATGGTGGAGATCGCGCTCAAGAACAGTCAGCGCCTGACCTCCCTCATCGACGACCTGCTCGACATGGAGAAGCTGATCGAGGGCGGCGTGCCGATGGAGTCGGAGGTCCAGGACCTCATGGCCATCGTCGAGCGGGCCGTCACCGACAACCAGGCCTATGCGCAGAAGCACGACGTCGAGATCTCCTGCGTCGAGCGTGTCGAGAACACGCTGGTCGACGTGGACAGCCTGCGCCTGATCCAGGTGCTGTCGAACCTGCTGTCGAATGCGGCCAAGTTCGCCCCGACCGGCACCACCGTGGAGGTGCGCGTCCATCGCCGAGGTCCGGTCGTGCGCATCGGCGTCTCCGACCACGGACCAGGGGTCCCGGACTCGTTCCGCTCGTCGATCTTCGAGAAGTTCTCGCAGGCCGATGCCAGCGACTCCCGTGCCCGAGGGGGCACCGGCCTCGGGCTGGCCATCTCGAAGGAGCTGGTCACGCGCATGCACGGCACCATCGGCTACGAGTCAGTCGAGGGCCAGGGCGCCACGTTCCACGTCGACCTGCCGATCTGCGAAGCCAAGGGAGGCCACGATGCCTGACCTGCAGAGCATCATGTACGTCGAGGACGATCCCGACATCCAGGTGGTCGCCCGGATGGCGCTCGAGGCCCTGGGCGGCTTCGCCGTCACCGTGTGCTCGTCGGGCGAGGAGGCCCTCGCGGCGGCGGTCGCCGAGGCGCCCGACCTGTTCCTGCTCGACGTCATGATGCCGGGCATGGACGGTCCGGCGACGCTGGCCGCGCTGCGCCGCGAGCCCTCGCTCGCCGACGTGCCGGTCATCTTCATCACCGCGAAAGTGCAGACGAGCGAGGTGGAGTACTACACCTCGCTCGGAGCCGTGGCCGTGATCTCCAAGCCGTTCGACCCGATGACGCTGGCGGCGGACGTGCGCGCTATCTGGGAGCGCCGCCCGGCTCCCTAGGGGGCGCGGCAGCGGCGCGCTGAGTCGCGTCGTGAAGCAGCTCGGCCCGCTTCTGTCGGATCCAGGCGACGACGAGCATCACCAGGCCGGTGACGGCCGCGACGATCACCCACAGGTAGACGTAGATGTCGATCGACGCGCCCACGGGCGGCGCGTTCGGCAGGTAGTTGCGCAGCAGCGGGAGCGCGAACAGGAGGGCGGCGGCCCACGACAGCATGGTCACCTCGAGGCGACGCCGATTGCTGCCGACGAGCACACCGGCGACCACCGAGCAGAGCGCGAGGATGACCGACAGGCCGAGGAGCAGGAGTGCGAACACCTGCGTCGAGAAGGCCCGGTGGAAGGTGACCACCGCGAACGGGGTGGTGCTCATGCCGGAATCGAGGTCCATCGTGGTGTCCCAGCCGTTCACGCCCCCCAGGCCCTGAACGCCGATGGCGACCTCGTCCCCCGACACCTCGGATCCGTCAGGATCCACCACGAACGTCTCCGCCGAGATGTCGAGGAACCCGGTGTGGACATCGAACGGGTAGTTGGCCTCCTCGCCGTCGATCCCGATCACGGCATCGAACTGGCCGACAGGATCGCCCGCCATGAACTTCGCCTCCTGGACACCGAGCGAGCTGACCACCACGACGCGGGCGTTCGCCACCATGCGGCCCTTGTCGTCGACGAGTCCAGCGCCCTGCGGGGTGAAGACGAGGTGGATGGTGGCCTTGCCTGAGCCCGGATCGACGGCCTGAGGGTCGAGGGTGGCGATGAGCCCGGACGCGCTCGTCGTCCCCACTCCCCCGTTCACACGGCTGCCGCCCTCGGCGTCGTAGAAGTACAGGACGAAGGCGAGGATCCCCAGAGCGACGGCGGCGACGATGCCGAGCAGCACCCATCCCCGCCTCGTGATCTCCCGCGGCACGGGGTTGAGGGCGTAGTCGGAGTTCTTCGCCATGGCTCGGGAGGCTGGTCGCAGGCCGGTGTCAGACGCGCAGGTACTTGCGGAGCGTGAAGAAGGCCGCGAGCCCCGCCAGTCCGACGCCGGTGAGCAGCATGAGCGGCGCGATGCCGGCGACCGCATCCCAGCCCACGAAGGCGGTGAACTGGAAGGACGGCGCCAGCACCTGGTCGATGAGGATCGCCTTCGACGCGATGAGCGTGCCGATCGCCAGGAGGGCGCCGAGGCCGGCGGCCAGCGCCGCCTCGAGGAGGAACGGCAGTTGGATGTAGAAGTTGGAGGCTCCCACGAGCCGCATGATGCTGGTCTCCCGGCGTCGACTGAACGCCGCCACGCGCATCGTGTTGACGATGAGGAGCACCGTGACGATGAGCATGGACATCGCGATCAGCAGCGCGATGAGCTGCAGCCCGCCGAGGAGCCGGAAGAACTTGTCGAGGATCTGCCTCTGGTCGTTGACCTGCTCGATGCCCGGCCTTCCGGCGAACGCCGAGGCCACGACGTCGTACTTCGTCGGATCGGACAGCTTCACGCGGAACGACTCGGGGAGCGCGTTCTCGGTGACGTTGTCGACGATCGGCGAGTTCTTGAACTGCTCCTGGAATCGGGCGTAGGCCTCCGCCTTGGACTCGTAGTAGATGTCCTCGACGAGCGGGCGGAGCGACTCGAGGTCGGCCTCGATCTGGTCGCGCTGCGCGTTGGTGACGGCGCCGCCCGCGCACGAGGGCGTGTCGCTGCCCTTGCTGCACAGGAAGATGGACACCTCGACCTTGTCGTACCAGAAGTCCTTCATCGTCGACACCTGCGCGCGGACGAGGAGGCTTGCGCCGAACAGGCCGAGCGACACCGCCACGGTGATGATGACGGCGAGCGTCATGGTCAGGTTGCGCCGCAGGCCGGTGCCGACCTCGCTGGCGACGAACGTCGCCCTCATCGCGCGTACCCGTAGACGCCACGGGACTGGTCGCGGACCACGTGCCCTGCCTCGAGCTCGATGACACGACGGCGCATCTGGTCGACGATCTGCGAGTCGTGGGTCGACATCACCACGGTGGTGCCCAGCTTGTTGATGCGGTCGAGGAGCTTCATGATGCCGATCGACGTGCCGGGGTCGAGGTTTCCGGTGGGCTCGTCGGCGATGAGCAGCATGGGCCGGTTGACGAAGGCGCGGGCGATGGCGACGCGCTGCTGCTCGCCGCCCGAGAGCTCGTCAGGACGGCGCCCCTCCTTGCCCTCGAGCCCGACCACCTCGAGAACCTCGGGCACGACCTTCTTGATGTGGGAGGAGGGCTTGCCGATGACCTCGAGGGCGAAGGCCACATTCTCGAAGACGGTCTTGTTCGGCAGCAGGCGGAAGTCCTGGAAGACGGTGCCGATCTGGCGGCGCATCGCCGGGATCTTCCAGTTGGACAGCCGGTTGAGCTCCTTGCCCAGCACCCAGACCTGTCCGCGGGTGGGGCGCTCCTCACGGAGCACGAGGCGCAGGAAGGTCGACTTGCCCGATCCGGACGGACCCACGAGGAAGATGAACTCCCCCTTCTCGATCTCCAGGGACACGTCATCGAGGGCCGGCCTGGCCTGGCTGCTGGCGTAGACCTTGGTTACGTGGTCGAAGAGGATCACGCCCGACAGTGTAAGCCGACGGGTCGGAAACCCCGGTCAACCGACCTGCGGGCGGGTGCCACGGCCCCCTAGGAGGAGGCGGTCTGCTTGCGCCAGCGGATGCCCGCCTCGACGAAGCTGTCGATCTCGCCGTCGAGGACGGCGGCCGTGTTGCCCGTCTCCTCCTCGGTGCGCAGGTCCTTGACCATCTGGTACGGATGGAGGACGTACGAGCGCATCTGATTGCCCCACGACCCGGCCGAGTCGCCCTTGAGGGCGTCCATCTTGGCCTGGTCCTCCTGGCGCCGGCGCTCGAGCAGCTTCGACTGCAGGACGGCCATCGCCGAGGCACGGTTCTGGATCTGCGAGCGCTCGTTCTGGCACGAGACGACGATCCCGGTGGGGATGTGGGTGATCCGCACCGCCGAGTCGGTCGTGTTGACCCCCTGGCCGCCGGGACCTGACGAGCGGTAGACGTCCACGCGGAGGTCGTCGTCGGGAACGTCGATGTGGTCGGTCTGCTCGACCACGGGGATGACCTCGACCTCGGCGAAGGAGGTCTGCCGCCGGCCCTGGTTGTCGAAGGGCGAGATGCGCACGAGCCGGTGGGTTCCCTGCTCCACCGACAGCGTCCCGTAGGCGTACGGCACCTTGACGTGGAAGGTGGCCGACTTGATGCCTGCCTCCTCGGCGTAGGAGGTGTCGTTGACCTCGAACGGCCAGTTGTGGCGCTCGCAGTAGCGCGTGTACATGCGCAGCAGCATCTCGGCCCAGTCGGCCGCGTCGACGCCGCCGGCACCGGCACGGATCGAGACGAACGCCTCGCGCGAGTCGTACTCGCCCGACAGCAGGGTGCGCACCTCCAGCTCGGCGACCGACGTCTCGAGCGCGTCGAGCTCCTTCATCGCGTCGGCGAGAGCGGCCTCGTCGTCCTCGCCCTCCGCGAGCTCGAACAGGATGGGCACGTCGTCGAGCCGGCTGCGCAGCGCCTCGACCTTGCGGATCTCGCCCTGGAGGAACGACAGGCGGGAGGTGACCTTCTGCGCCTTCTCCTGGTCGTCCCAGAGGTCGGGAGCAGAGGCCTCGGCCTCGACCAGGCCCAGCTGCACCTTCATGGCCGGGAGGTCGAGGACGGTCTCGATGCTGCCCAGCGTGGTCTCGATGGCGGCGATGCGTTCGTTGACGTCAATGGGAGGCATGGTGGTCACAGGGTACGGGGACGGCCCTAGGCCGGGTTCCGGTACTCCCGGTAGTCCAGTTGTGCCCACGACTCCACCTCCACCTCGCCCGGGAACAGGCCGGCAAGGAACGGCAGTCGCAGAGGTGCGTGCAGGCCCACCACCACCTGCCGGCCGTCGGACCAGACCCGCTCGACGGCGAGACCGGGGATCGTGATCGACGCTCCCGCCCCCTCCAGGTAGGCCCGGACCTCCCTGGAGACGGCGCCTGGATCCAGCCGCGTGGCCGGGGTGGCCCCCTGGGCGTAATAGGCGGGCAGGTCGATGGCCTGCGCCCCCGCGAGGGCGGCCCCATCGGCGAGGGCCAGCAGGCGCTGTCGCTGGAGCAGGACCGCCGACACGTCGGCGAGCACGGTGACCGCCAGCACGCACATCACGGTGAGCCCCAGGCCCAGGAGGAGCACGCTGCCCCGGTCGCCGCGAGGCCTCGTCGACGGTCTCATCGCGCCTCGTCGTCCGGGCTGCTGCGGGAGTCGTCGTCGTCTGGGCTGCTGCGGTAGTCGTCGACCGGCACCTGCTGGCGTGCCGACACCGGCACCCCCGTGTGGTGAGCCCAGGCGTCGGGCAGCCAGGGCAGCCGGGCCGTCCAGTCGATCGAGACGACGACTGCCGATCCGGGGCTCAGGCAGGCTCCATCGAGGCACTGCACCCGGAGCGATCCCGCAGGAAAGGACAGACCCTGGTCGGCGAACGCCAGCCGTGCCGCGGACTCGGCTCGGGCCCGGGCCTCCGCCACGGTCGATGCCGTGCTGAAGGCTCGACCCGCCTCGCGCGCCGCCGCCCCACTTGCCAGCACCCCGGAGTGCAGCACCCCCACCACCTGCAGCAGGTAGACGAGCGGCACCAGCACTCCGACGCCGACGACCACGAACTCGACGACAGCCGAGCCCCGGTCGCCGCTCCGTCCATCCCGGCCCCCCGCAGCCCGGCCTCTCACGAGCCCTCGCTCAGCGCATGGCCCTCGACCGTCATGGCCTCGGGGCCGAGCAGCCCGACCAGGGGCAGGTCGGCGGTGATGCGGACGGTGACGACGGGCAGTCCGTCGACGACCGTTCGCTCGGCCGTGACGTCGCCGACGACGCCGGCCGCGACGCCGGTAGCGGCCAGCGCCCTGGCTCTCCGCACGCCCGCGGACGGATCGGAGCCAGCCAGGGCTGCCGCGCGCGCTCCCTCGGACGCGGCGAGCGACAGGACGCTGCGCACGTGCAGCGCCAGGCCCACCTGCACGACGGCCACGGCCAGGAGGAGCACCAATGGCGCGACCAGCACGAAGTCGAGGACGGCACTGCCGGCATCCGGCAGGCGTCGCTCGCTCAGGCGACGACTAGGGGGCGACGAGCACCTTGACGTGCCGGGAGCGGTCGGCCTCGAGGACGGCGAAGCCGTCGGTGATGACGTCATCGAGCGCGATCCGCGTGGTGATGATCCGCTCCGCTCCGGTGATGCGGCCGTCGGCCAGGGCCGCGATCACCTCGGGGAAGTCGGGCCTGTTGTAGCCCTTGCTGCCCACGATGGTGATCTCCTTCAGGAGCAGCTGCATGTAGTCGCACGGGGCCGGGGCCAGCCATACGGCCACGCTCACGATCGTCCCGCCCGCCCGCACGGCACCAATGGCCGTCGTCATGGCCTCGGGGGCACCCGACGTCTCGATCACGACGTCGACACCGCGACCGTCGGTCAGCTCCATGATCCGCGCCGCGACGTCGTCGGCACTCGAGTCGAGCACGGCGTCGGCACCCAGGTCGCTGGCCGCCTCGGCCCGCGCCCCTGCCCGTCGCACGCTCACCGCGACGAGGGACGCCTCCATCGCCTGCGCGCACAGCAGCGACGTCAGGCCGATCGGGCCGGCTCCGATCACGAGCACCGACTGGCCGGCCGAGAAGTGCCCCTTGCGGAGCGCGTGCCAGCCCACCGCGAGCGGCTCCACGAGCGCGCCGACGTCGGTCGGCACAGACGCGGGCAGCACGTGGACCGCGTAGGCCGGAACGATGGCCCGCTGGGCGAAGCCCCCGTCGGTGGCCTGCGCGCCCACGACCGTGAGGCTGGGGCACAGGTGGTACTGGTCGGCCAGGCAGGCCTCGCACGCGTTGCAGCGCAGGAACGGCTCGACGGCGACGCGATCGCCCACCGAGACAGCCTCGACACCCTCGCCCACCTCCGCCACCGTGCCGGCGAACTCGTGTCCGATGATGATCGGAGGTGCGTAGCCCGACACCGTGTGCGCCTCGAACTCGTGCAGGTCCGAGCCGCAGATCCCGCACCACTCCACGTCGAGGCGCACCATCCCCGGCCCGACGGAGGGATCGGGAACGTCCTCCACCCGGAAGTCGCCGCGCCCATCGTCGTTGCTGCCGTGGTAGGTCAGCGCCCTCATGCGATCTCCCGGTGTCCGGACGTCGTCGTGCGGTCGCGACGAAACTAGCGGCGCCCGTGCCGCATGTCAGCGAATCCCTGCAACGGGCCGGAGCCGGGCGTCCGGTCACGGCTACGGCTGCGAGATGGAGCTGATGGCGCGGTCGAGCACGCCGGTCAGCTGGTCGTCGGCCACGAGCCAGATCGCCGTGACCAGGCCTGCCGTCATGACGGCCACGAGCACCCAACCCGGGACGTCGCCCCGGTCGCCACCAGACCGCGTCGCTGACCGCCGCAGGCCGCGGCACAGCCCGGTCACCGTTCTCCTCATCTCGTATCCCCTCTCGATCGATCACGGCACCACAAGTCGAAGGCCCTGCAGGCCCGGGAACAGCGCGACTGCCACGACCGTCGGCAGCACGAGGAAGACGACGGGAACGAGCATGGCCGCGTCCTTCCGCCCGGCGAGCTCCATGAGCCGACGACGGCTTGTGGCCTGCGCGTCGGCCGCCTGGGCGCGCAGCACCTCGGCCAGCGGCGTCCCGCGATCAACCGCGAGCACGAGGCCGTCGACGAAGCGCGACACGGCGAAGCTCCCCGATCGCTCTGCCATGGCGGTGAGCGCGGCCTCGAGCGGCATCCCACCGCCGATGTCGGCCACTGTCCTGCGCATCTCCCCGGCGAGGTCACCCTCGAGGCTGGTCGACACCCGCGTCAGGGCACCGAAGACGGATTCCCCGGCAGCCACAGCGAAGGCGATCAGCTCGGCGGCCGCGGGCAGCTGATCGTCGATGCGCTCGCGGCGCTGGCGTGCGCGGCGGGCCAGGACCCTGTCGCGGGCGACCGTGCCGCTCACGGCACCGATGGTCGCGAGCAGGGCGGTGGCGACCACATCGGCTCCCCCGATGACCAGGGCGACCAGGCCTCCCATGCACATGCCGCCCGCCGCCCATGCGAGCCGCTCGAGCCGGTAGTCGTTGACGCTGCCCGGAGCTCCCGCACGGGCCAGGCGGGCAGCCAGGCCGCCGCCCACGGCAGCGTTCGGCGCTTGGAGGCGAAGGGTCGACAGACCCCACCCGGTCGAGCCGGAGGACGGGGGTGCCACGGATCCCACGAAGGGCCGGATGCGCTCGGCGACCCCCACCGGGCGGCGCGCGAGCAGCCAGGCCGCGACCAGGATCACGCCCACGCTGGCAGCCAGGCCCAGAAGCGCGCCAGCGCCCAGGTCCCTCATGACGTGAGCCGCCGCTCCGCCGGCAGGCGTCCGATGCGCATCATCAGCCGGTAGGCGACGACGGAGACCAGCGCGGCCGCGACGAGCACAACGGCGCCTGCAGGCGTTCGATACGCCTGCACGGCCTCCGGTCGCGTGCACAGCAGCGCCAGGGTCACCCAGGGTGCTGCCACTGCCATGCGTGCGGCCGACACCGTCCAGCTCTGACGGCCCTCGATCTCGCCCCGCATCCGCGCGTCCTCGCGCAGCAGGGTGCTCAGGGTGCGCAGCACGCGGCCGAGGTCGCTGCCGCCCACGTCGCGTGCGATCCGCAGCGACGCGATGACCCGGTCGGCCACCGGATCGGCGAGCCGGGACTGCAGCCGGTCGAGGGCCACCGGGAACGATCCGGTGGCCCAGTGCTCGGCCTCGAACCCCGCGAACGACGGTCGCAGTGGCTCGGGGCCGTGCACGGCGAGCCCGCCGAGGGCCTCCGGCAGGGACATGCCAGCGCGCACCCCCGACACGAGTACGTCGACGGCGTCGGGCCAGGACGCGCGCATGGCGCGTCGCCGCCGGGCGGCGCGTCGCCGGAGCGCAAGGACGGGCAGGGCCGCGGCCGTGATGCCGGCGAGGAGCGCCGCCACGGGGAGGGCGGACACCACGATGGCCACGATCGCCGCCACCACGCCGCAGGCGAGGCAGGCGACCACGACCGATGCGCGGGACAGGTGCGGCAGTCCGGCGTCGACGAGGAGGCGCCGCAGGCGCCCCTCGGCACGACGTCGAGGGCGACCGGGCGAGGTGAGGGCAACGACGACGAGCATGACACCGCAGGCCGCCGCCAGTCCGAGCGTTGCTCCGAGAACGGGCACGGTCGTCATGCCGCCCGCCGGCCCGAATCGAGGAGGGCGTGAACGTCGAACCCGTGGCGGGCGAACCGCTCATGCGCGCCCGGCTGACCGCTGGCCCGGACGAGGCCCTCACCCCGGTCGACGAACAGCTCGGCCATCTCGATGATGCCCTCCTCGACGCGACCGGGCAGGGCGCAGATCTCACGCACGCGCCGTCGCCCCGACGGGTCGATCGCGAGATGGACGACGAGGTCGACGCAGCCGGCCACCGTGGGGACAACGAAGCCCGCAGCGATGTTCT
>CALGTB010000207.1 GCA_937902285.1 uncultured Actinomycetes bacterium
CTGACGCGGTGACGGCATCAGAGGACGCTCCGCCTGCCCCGGCGTCGAGCCGGTGGGTGCGCGACACCACGTTCTTCCTGTCCGGCCAGACGATCTCGCTGCTCGGCTCGTCGCTCGTGCAGTACGCGATCCTGTGGTACCTCACCCTCGAGACCAAGTCCGGAGTGGTGCTCGCCCTCGCCACGGCGTTCGGGTTCCTTCCCCAGGCGGTGATGTCGGTGTTCGGCGGGGTGTGGGCCGACCGGCACAACCGCAAGTACCTGCTCATCGGCGCCGACGCGGCCATCGCGACGACGACGCTGATCCTCGCCATCATGCTGTGGCAGGGCTTCGACGGCCTCTGGCTGGTCTACACGACCCTGGCGATCCGCTCCCTCGGCGCCGGCATCCAGACGCCCGCCGTCGGCGCACTGCTTCCCCAGATCGTCCCCGCCGACAAGCTCATGAGGGTCAACGGCATCAACATGAGCATCCAGTCCGCCATGACACTGCTGGCCCCCGCCGTCGCTGCGGCGCTCTTCGCACTGATGGGGCTGCAGGCCGTCCTCATCGTCGACGTGGTGACGGCGGTCATCGGCATCAGCCTGGTCGCGGTCATCCCGGTGGCGCGCATCGTGCGGTCCGACGCCGCGGCGAGCTACATGACCGACCTACGTGCCGGCCTCAGCTATGTGCGGCATCACGCGATCGTCCTGCGCGTGCTCGGGTTCTTCGCGATCGTCTTCGTCCTGATGGCCCCGCCGGGCTACCTCACCCCGCTCCTGGTCGTGCGCACGTTCGGTGACGATGTGTGGCGCCTCACGGTGAACGAGCTGGCGTTCGGGGTCGGCATGCTCGCCGGCGGGGTGATCATCTCGGCGTGGGGCGGCTTCCACGACCGGATGCGCATGCTGGTGGCGACCTCCTTCGCCTTCGGCATCCTGTCGATCTGCATGGGACTGTCCGGGGACATCCTCGGACTGCCGGGGTCCTTCGCCGTCTTCCTCGGCTTCATGCTGCTCATCGGCGTCGGGGTGGCGTGGTTCTCGACGACGGTGACCACGCTCCTGCAGGAGCAGGTCGAGCCGGAGGTGCAGGGACGCGTGTTCGGCCTGCTGGGAATCGTCATGGCGCTGGCCATGCCGCTGGGAATGCTCCTCTTCGGTCCGCTCGCGGACACCATCTCCGTCGAGTGGATCCTCGTGCTCACAGGAGTCCTGGCCGTGCTGGTCACGTTCGCGATGGCGTACCAGGCCCCGCGGGCTCTCGCGGCCAGCAGCTGAGCGTCCGGCAGATGCCGCCCCGGTGGGCGCGGAGCTCCTAGGCCGTCGTCGTCACCGTGAACGTCCTCGTCTGCTGCGCGTAGCCCGCCTGGCTCGGCGCGAGGATGCGGTACGTCCCCGTCCCGGGACTGTTCTGGCCGGCGTACCTGATCAGGTACGGGGTCTTCCCCGAGCATCCGGTGCCCGACGTGCCGGTGACCGTTCCGATGGTGGCCCAGGCTGACCCCGACTGCTGCTGGACGAGCACGTGGGGGACTGCCCAGCAGTAGTCGTAGGTCCAGGAGACGCCGGGAAGGCAGCTCTGCGCCGTCCCGGGGACAGTGATGCAGGTCGTGGGCGGAGGCGGTGGCGACACATTGGCTGCCGCGAGCGCCTGGGCCACCAGTCCGGGCTCGCCCGAGGCCATCGCGGCCTGCTCGCCGTGGCCCTGATCCTGCGGGTAGCACGGCCCGCCCCAGCCGCCGACGTCCGGACCGATGAGAAGGACCTCGTCGCCGGTCTGCACCATCCACGGGCCGCCCTCGTCGCCGTCGCACGGTGCGGTGACGCCGTTGATGGACAGGTTCACCACGCCCGTGCCGCCCCCGTAGGCGGGGGCGGCCGCGACGGTCGTCATGCCCAGGGGCAGGGGGCTCAGTGGCGCGCTCTGGTCGGAGTCCGGCGCCGTCTGGCCGTAGCCGGCGAACTGGAACTGGGTCGTCGGCGACGCTGAGAGCGCCATCGCCTCGGACTGCGTCGCCAGGCGGGTGATGATCGGAGTCCCCAGCGGGGTCACGAGGATGAGGAAGGCCACGTCGTCGCCGTAGCCCGAGGTGCTGGCGTAGGTGGGCTCGAAGATCGCCTGCTGCACGTCGGAGACGATCGCCGGGCTGTTGAGGTTGTTGCCGGGGCCGGTCACCTGGATGTCGGGGACCGACTCGCCGACGATGCAGTCCGCCGCCGTCACCACGACATTCGGCAGCCACAGCGCGCCCGTGCAGTCGTTGTCGTCGGTGTCGACGTACACGGCGGCGGCAGCGAGCGCCGAGCCCGCGGTTCCCCCGATGACACTCGGTGCCGCGGCGTGGGCACTGGGCGCAGTCAGCGCCGATCCCGCCACGGCGACGACGAGTGCGGCGAGTGCGGTCGTGCGTCCGATCATGGGATCCCCTATCGATGCCGTCGCGCGGATGCTAGTGGACGTCGTGCGATCCTGCGCGGTATCGGACTGTCATCCGCAGGCAAACGGTGCCGTCCTCGGCCTACTGTGGCGATACGCGATGGACGGGCGCGCCGGCGTTGTGCTGGTGCTGAGGGGCTGACCGGTGTCTGAGCCTGCCGATGATGCTGACCCCCTGCGGATCAGCGAGGAGCGCCATCGCCTGCTCGCGGAGCAGGCGAACGACGTCATCTGGACGATGGGCCTCGACGGATCGATCACCTACGTGAGCCCCGCGGTCGAGAGGATGCGGGGCATCACGCAGGCCGAGGCCATGAGCCAGACCCTCGACCAGATCCACCCGCCGGAGTCGCAGGCCGTGAGCCTCGCCTACTTCACCCGCCTCTACGAGGAGATGGCCGCGGGCCGTGCTCCGGAGGAGTTCCGCGGTGAACTCGAGTACTACCGCAAGGACGGCTCGACCGTCTGGACGGAGGTTCAGGTCATCCCGCATATCGCACCTGATGGTCAGGTGGTCGAGATCCTAGGCGTCACGCGGGACATCAGCGATCGCAAGCGGCACGAGGAGGAGCTGAGGCAGGCGCGGGAGGAGGCGGAGGCCGCCAACCGGGCGCTCACCGAGGTCAACCTCGAGCTCATGCGCCTGGCCACCACGGACGCCCTGACGGGGGCCTGGAACCGGCGGCAGTTCGAGCTCGTCGCAGCAGTCGAGGTCGCAAAGGCGCAGCGGTACGGGCAGTCGATGTCCCTGCTGATGCTCGACGTCGACCGGTTCAAGGCCGTCAACGACGAGCACGGCCACCTCGTGGGCGATCAGGTCCTCGTCGAGCTGGTGGAGCGGATCGGATCACGGCTGCGCGAGTCCGACGTGCTGGCGCGGTGGGGCGGCGAGGAGTTCATCGTCCTCATGCCGCACGCCGCCGTCGACGATGCGATGGCGCTCGCAGAGTCACTGCGCCAACTCGTGTCCTCGACGCCCATGGTCAAGGACGGAACGGTGACGTGCAGCATCGGCGTCGCCCAGTACACCGTCGGCGAGAGCATGGACGCGTGGCTCGGCCGGGCCGACCGGGCGCTGTACGAGGCGAAGGCGAGCGGGCGCAACGCGGTGCGCTCCGCATAAGGTCTGGTTGGCTGGGCGCCTCACCGCAGACGCGGCAGGCGGCTAGGGTCGAGGCCCGACGCAGCATGCAGGAGGCCAGTCATGGAGTACACGCACCTCGGTCGCACGGGCCTGTCGGTGAGCCGGGTCTGCCTCGGCACCATGAACTTCGGACCGGTCACCAGTCAGGCGGACGCCGACGTGATCATGGACCACGCCCACGACCACGGGATCAACTTCTTCGACACGGCCAACGTCTACGGCTGGGAGGACAAGGGCCTCACGGAGCGGATCGTGGGCGACTGGTTCGCCCAGGGCGGCGGCCGGCGAGAGCGCACGGTCATCGCGACCAAGCTCTACGGAGACATGGGCGACTGGCCCAACGACGGCAAGCTCTCCGCACTGAACATCCGTCGTGCCTGCGATGCATCCCTGGCACGGATGAAGACCGACTACATCGACCTCTACCAGATGCACCACGTCGACCGGGCCACTCCGTGGGACGAGATCTGGGAGGCGATGGAGGTGCTGCGCATGCAGGGGAAGATCCTCTACGTCGGGTCGTCCAACTTCGCGGGCTGGCACATCGCGCAGGGCCAGGAGGCGGCACGGCGGCGCGGGCAGCTCGGCCTCGTCGCCGAGCAGTCGATCTACAACCTCGTCGAGCGCACGGTGGAGCTCGAGGTCCTTCCCGCGTGTGAGGGATACGGTCTGGGCGTCATCCCATGGTCGCCGCTGCACGGCGGCCTGCTCGGGGGCATCCTGCGCAAGCAGGCCGACGGCACGGCGAGCCGCAGCACCTCGGGCCGGGCTGCCGATGCGCTGGAGAAGCATCGTCCCGCGATCGAGGCGTGGGAGGCCCTCTGCGACGACCGGGGCGAGGCACCGGGCGACGTCGCCCTCGCGTGGCTGCTGCACCAGCCGGCCGTGACGGCCCCCATCATCGGCCCGCGCACGGTCGACCAGCTCGACGGTGCGCTGCGCGCACTTGACATCACGCTGGACGCGGATGCCTTGGCCCGCATCGATGAGATCTTCCCGGGCCCGGGAGGCACGGCACCCGAGGCCTATGCGTGGTGACGATCCTCGACATGTTCCGCATCGACGGATCAGCCGCCGTCGTCACAGGCTCCGGTCGGGGCATCGGGCGATCCATCGCCCTGGCCCTGGCGGAGGCCGGCGCCGACGTGGTCATCACGAGCCGGCGGGCTGATGACGTGGCGGTGGTCGCCGCCGAGGTGCGCGCCGTGGGGCGCAGGGCGGTCGAGATGCCCGGCGACCTGAGGGAGGAGGGCATGCCCCAGAGGCTCGCGGAGCAGTGCCTGGCGCACTTCGGCAGGCTCGACATCTGGGTCAACAACGCGGGTGGCACCGACGACGCCCACGTGCAGCCCCTGACGGCCACCACGGACGAGCAGATGCGCGACATGCTCGAGCTCAACGTGATCGCTGCCGCGGCGGGCTCGAGGGAGGCGGCCCTGCGGATGACGCGGGGCGGGGCCATCGTGAACATCGCCTCGGGCGCCGGAATGCGCGCGGCGCCGAACACCGGCGCCTACGCCGCGTCGAAGGCGGCCCTGCTGAACCTCACCCAGACGATGGCGGCCGAACTGGCTCCGCAGGGCATCCGCGTGAATGCCGTGTCGCCGGGGATGGTGCCCACCGACTCGTTCTACCGCGTGCTGCAGTTCACGGAGGACGACCTCGAGCGGCTGGCGGGCACCGTGCCCCTCGGCCGGATGGGACGGCCCGAGGACATGGCCGCGGCCGTGCTCTTCTTCGCATCCCCGGCGTCCGACTGGGTCACCGGCCAGAACCTGCTCGTCGGCGGCGGCCGCGACGGCGGTCGTTCGGTCGAGCACCGCTAGGTGCTCCTGACTAGGGGCTGTGCGGCGACGCGTAGGGGGATGGCTCGTCGAGCCACGCGGCGACGTGTCCCGTCGGCGCACGTCCCGCGCGCACTGAGGTGACGTCGAGGACGCCCGGCGAGCAGGTCTCCCAGGAGCCGCCCCGTGCCTCCAGCTCAAGGAACAGGCTCGCGTAGGGGAGGTCCGACACACGGGACGTTCCGAAGCCGAAGACGCGCTCGGGGCCCAGGACAGCCGCCGCCTCGCTGCCGCCCGCGAGCAGGCGCCGGTAGTCGTTGCGTTCGTTCTCGCCCCGGTAGGCGGCCAGCGCCGTGACCGCGACCTGCATCGTGCCTGCGTCCACCGGATGGATGAGGGAGGTGAGCGGAAGGTGGCCCCACAGCGCCCAGGCCCACCAGCGCACACCGTCGTCCCCGCGCAGTGCCGCGGTGACCGCGCGCCCCACGACTTCATGCCCGTGATGCGCGTCGTGCGGACTTGGTGCGATGACGATGTCGGCGTTCAGTTCCCGGGCCAGGGCCTGCACCTGCTGCGCGATGAACGACTGGGCGCCTACGAGGTCGTCGTGCGCTCCGATGGCGGCAGTCGTGTCGGGGGCGTGGAGGCTCCATCCGCCCACCGTCGCAGCGGCGCGGGCCTCGAGCAGTCGTCGCTCGCGCTGCTCAGGCCGGCCGAGCGAGGCAAGCAGCACGTGGACGTCGTGCCCGGCGGCGATCAGGTCGATGCAGACGGGTCCGGCCGCGATGACCTCATCGTCGGGGTGGGGCGCAACGGAGAGAACGACGGCCATGATCGACAACAGTGGCACAGGCCGCAAGCCCTGGCGACCAGGCCGTACGGAGTCGCTCACAGGACCGCGTGCGCCCTCGCCGTCTGCGACGATGGGGCCGTGGACAGGCGTGGCACGTCCGAGCGCGATCGCGAGAGGACCGTCGCTGTCGTCGTCGCGGTGGCGCTCGTGGCGGTCGCGGTGCTCGATCTGGCCTATCCCAGCCTCAACTTTGTGCTGTTCATGGTGCCGGCGCTCGCGGTGTCCGCGCTCTTCACCCGTCCGAAGGTCGTCATTGCGCTGGGCGTCCTCGCCCTGGTCCTGTCGGTCCTGGTGGAGGCGCGCCACGGCGGCTACTCGTCCACGGACGGCTGGCTGCAACTGGCGGGGCAGGTCATCGGGATCGGCATCATCGTGCTGTTCGCGGTCACCATCACCGGATGGCGAGCGCGGGTCCTGCAGCGCGAGGACCAGTACCGGATGCTGGCCGAGAACGCATCCGACATCGTTGCCCGCGTCGAGGCCGACGGGATGATCGCCTGGGTGTCCCCGTCGGTCACGGGGGTGCTGGGTCGATCCTCGCGATCCCCGGTGGGCACGGCCCCGTGGGACCTCATCCACCCCGACGACCGGGACGAGGCGATCACGGCGCTCGCCCATGCCGGGGACGCCGACCACCACCCGGTGCCCATGACGCTGCGCTTCATCACCCCCGACGGCGATGTCGCCTGGATGTCTGCGGTTGCCAGGCGCCTGCCCGCCGGGGACTTCGCCGTCAGCTTCCGGCTCGTCGATGCCGAGGTCCGCGCCGCCCTGGCGCTCGCCGAGTCCGAGTCGCGATACCGGCTCCTCGCCGAGAACACGATGGACATGGTCATCAGCCTGGACATGCACGCCATGGTGCAGTGGGTCTCCTCGTCGACGACCTCGCTGCTCGGCTACGAGCCGGACGAGCTCGTGGGGGTGTTCGGCGGGACGCTCATCAACAGCGAGGACCTCCCCCTGCTCCTGGACGCCTCCGCGCAGGCCCGTGCCGGCCACCCCTCGTCGTGCCGCATCCGCATGGTGGCCAAGGACGGCACGAGCAGGTGGGTGGAGGCGACCCCGCGTGGGCTCTACGACGAGGAGCAGCTGGTCGGCGGGGTGATCGGCGTCCGAGACATCCAGGCTGAGGTGACCGCCCACGACGCCCTGCGCCATGAGGTGCAGTTCGACTCGCTCACCGGCCTGGCAGGGCGGGCCCTGGCCCTCGACCGCATCGCCGACATCCTGCAGACCCGCGGCGACCGCTCGTGGGCCCTGCTGTGCGTCGGGGTGGACGGCATGACCGCGATCAACCAGGCGTACACGTACGTTGCCGGCGACAGCGTCTTGACGGAGGTAGCCCGACGGCTCGTGGCAGCCGCGGGGGCGGCCGACCGCGTGGCACGGATCGCCGGCGACGAGTTCGTCGTCATGCTGCACGACGTCGTGACGGCCACGGATGCGGCCAATGCGGCCGAGCGGATCCTGGCCGCGGTCCACGGCCGGATGCCGGTGGCCGACACCGAGGTCGACGTGACCGCATGCGTGGGGGTCGCGATAGCGGGCGGAGTCGATCCGCAGGACCTGCTCCGGGATGCCACGGCGGCCATGCGGCAGGCCAGCGCCAAGGGCACCGACCGCTGGGAGTTCCTCGACGGGAACGTCGGCCGCGAGACCCGGCATGCCCTCGCGGTCCAGGGGTCCCTGCGCGACGCCCTCGCGGACGGCCGCGTCGTTCCGTGGTTCATGCCCATCGTCTCCTTCGCCCATCGACGGACGGTGGGGTACGAGGCACTGGTGCGCTGGATCGAGGACGACGGCACCGTGATGCCCCCGGACGCCTTCCTCGACGTCGCTGAGCGGACCGGCCTCATCCTGGAGGTCGACCGGACGATGCTGCGTCAGGCGCTGGACGCGATCGAGTCGCTGCCCACGGGCGCCACGGTCGCGGTCAATGTGTCTGCCGCGACCCTGTCGAGCGGCCGGCTGGACGAGTGGGTCCGCGCCGAGCTCGCGCACACAGGGGTGCACCCGAGCCGGCTGCACCTCGAGGTCACCGAGACCGCCCTGTTCCACGTCACGGGCAGCGTGCGGGACAGCATGCAGTCACTCGCCGACCTTGGCGTCACCTGGTGGATGGACGACTTCGGCACCGGCTTCTCCTCCATCAGCCACATCCGGGACCTGCCGGTCGTCGGCCTCAAGCTCGATCGCGCGTTCACCGCCGGCGTGTCCTACGGCGACAACCACGCGACCCGTCTCGCCCTCGGCCTCGCCGGACTCGCCGAGGGCCTGGGGCTGCGCACCGTCGCCGAGGGCGTCGAGACTTCCGAGCAGGCGGCGGTGCTGGCGAGCCAGGGATGGGAGACGGGGCAGGGCTGGCTGTACGGCAAGGCCGTTCCGCTGTCTGCCGTGACGGCGAGCACCTACTAGCCTGCGGCCATGGGTGCCTTCACGGACGGCGAGCTCGTGTACCTGCGGTCGCAGCGCATGGCGCGGCTGGCGACCGCCTCGGCCGCCGGAGAGCCCGATGTCGCCGCAGTGACCTTCGCGGTGGAAGGTGACACGATCGTCAGCGGCGGCTTCGACATCACCAAGACGGTGCGGTACGGCAACCTGCTCCGCAACCCGCGCGCGACGATCGTCATCGACGACCTCGCCTCCGTGAATCCGTGGTCGCCCCGTGGCGTGAAGGTGCGCGGTGCCGCTGCCATCGAGGGCGAGGCCGGGGGCCTGCGCATCCGCATCACGCCCGAGGTCGTCTGGAGCTGGGGCATCAACGTGGGCGCGGAGTCGCGCTTCAAGGGCGTGGAGCGCCGCGACCTGCGCGAGGGCACGCCCCAGTAGGTTCTACGTCCATGGGACTCCTCTGGGAGCAGGTCATCGTGGACTCCGTCGATCCGGTGGCCCTCGGGCACTGGTGGGCCGAGGCGCTCGGCTGGGTGGTCACGTTCGAGTCGGAGGACGAGCTCGAGATCCGCGAGTCGCCGGAGCGGCTGCCGGGGCTGGTGTTCGTGCCCGTGCCAGACCGCCGGGTGGTCAAGAACAGGCTGCATCTCGACTTCAGGCCGCCCGACCAGTCGCGTGAGGTGGAGCGGCTCATCGAGCTCGGCGCCTCCCGAGTCGAACTGGGTGACGGCGACCATGCGTGGGTGGTGCTCGCGGATCCTGAGGGCAACGAGTTCTGCGTCCTGTCGGCTTCCTCACCGACGGCGTGATCGAGGATGCCCGACGTATCGCCCGACTCGCTGCCGGACGTGCTGGCCGGACCTCGACTCGACCTCGTGCTCGTGACGGTCGATCAGTTGCTGAGCCGTGACGGACACTCGACGCCTGTGCCGCTGGGGTTCGACGATCCCGATGACGTGCTCAACCCGGCCGACTCGCCGCTGCGCTATCGGATCCCGCAGGTGATCGCCGACCCGTCGCTCAACCCCTGGCTGATCCGGCTCGCCGTCCTGCGCGGCGATGCGCCCGTCATCGTCGGCCAGGCGAACTTCCACGACCGGCCCGATGCTGAGGGCATGGTCGAGATCGGCTACAGCGTGCTGCCACGCCATCGGGGTCGTGGCTACGCCACGGAGATCGCCATGACGATGTGGCGGGCCGCTGCGCCTCGCGCGGACGTGCGCGTCCTGCGGGCGACGGTGCGGCCCGACAACGAGGCGTCCCTGCGGATCATCCGCGGGGCCGGTCTCGTGCACGTGGGGGAGCAGGACGATCCCGAGGACGGCCTCGAGCTCATCTACGAGCTGTCCGCGGCCGACTTCCTGGCGCGGCACCCGTGACCGAGGCGAGTGCCGTGACCATCCGGCCGTACGAGCCCGACGACGAGCAGGCGGTGGTCGCGGTGTGGGAGCAGTGCGGGCTGCTGCGCCCGTGGAACGACCCGCATCGCGACATCGCACGCAAGGTCGCCGACTCGTCGTGGGGGTTCCTCGTCGCCGAGGATGACGGCCGGCTCGTCGGGGCGATGATGGTGGGGTACGACGGCCATCGGGGCAGCGTCAACTACCTGGGCGTGGTGCCGAGCGAGCGGGGCACGGGGCTCGGCCGCCGCATGATGGAGCGGGCCGAGGTGCTGCTGCTGGCACGCGGGTGCCCGAAGGTCAACCTCTCGGTGCGGGCCGACAACGTCGAGGCGGTCGCGTTCTACGAGCACCTGGGCTACGTGGTGGAGGGCGGCGACCACGCCGTGGCACTCGGGCATCGACTCATCGACGACGCGCGCTCGTAGGGACCTCGTGGCCGGAGCACGTCGCCATTGACGGTGTTTCTAGAACTTTCTAGAATTCCGCCGTGGCCTTCAGTGTGAAGAACGACCGCGCGGACGAGCTGCTGCGCGAGCTGATGTCCCTGACCGGTGAGGGCATCACGGAGGCCGTCACCCGGGCCCTCGACGAGCGACTGGCGCGGGCGCGGACAGTGGGTCGGCCGACCGTCAGCGACATGATGTGGCAGTTGTCGGAGTTCCGCCGCGCGTACCCGGAGGTGGTCGCCTCGGGCTTCACGGTGGACGACCTCTACGACAACGACGGTCTGCCGAAGTGATGGCGGGACGGATCGTCGTTGACACATCGGCGCTGATCGCGATGGTCGTCGGTGAGCCGGACGAGGAGTGGTTCGCCCAGGCGCTGTATGCGGCGGACGAGAGGGTCATGAGCGCGGGGTCGGTGCAGGAGTTCCTCCTGGTGTCGGCGATGCATCCTCGGCTGCCACAACGATCGGCCGACATCCTGGCCGCGGCCTGGTCGATGGTCGGATCCCTGGGAATCGACGTGGCTCCTGTCACCGGCGAGCTCGCGGTCCTGGGTGCTGCGGCCGTCGTCGACTTCCGCGGTTCGCCGTCGCGCCTCAACTTCGGCGATGGCTTCACGTATGCCCTGGCCCGGGCGCTGGACTGCCCGATCCTGTGCAAGGGAGACGACTTCGCGGCCACGGGCATCGCCGTCATCCGGCCGCAGTAGGAGCGTCAGTCCACGAGGTTGGGGCCGACCAGGTTCCAGCCGCCGTCGGCGACGATGGTGGCGCCGGTGACGTAGTCGCCGCCCGGCGAGAGGAAGAAGGCGATCACCGAGGCGACGTCCTCGGGGGTCTGCAGGCGTCCGGCGGGCACGACCTTGGCCACGGCCTCCGGTGCCAGTCCGTAGCCCTCCCACGCCTCGGTGTGCACGATGCCCGGCGCGACGGCGACGAGGCGGATGCCGTGGCCCGCCCACTCGACGGCGAGCGTGCGCGTGAGGCTCTCGACGCCGGCGCGGGCCGCCGAGGAGTGGGCCATGTAGGGGATCCCGCGCAGCGGCGTCATCGTGACGCTGACCACCTTGCCGTACCCGTTCGGGATCATCGACCGGGCCGCGATCCGGGTGGTGAGGTACCAGGGGGCGTCGAGGTTGAGGCGCGTCACGGCGCGGAACCCGTTCGCCGACACCGACTCGGCGGGTGCCAGGAACTGCCCGCCCGC
>CALGTB010000208.1 GCA_937902285.1 uncultured Actinomycetes bacterium
TGGCCCAGATGCTCGTCATCGCCCGCGAGCGCGGCATGCCCTACGTCGACATCGTGACGGACGTCGACAACGTCCCGTCTCAGGCCGTGGTGCTCGCCAACGGCGGCGTTCTCGTGAGCGAGTTCACCGTGCCGGAGTCACAGGGCGGCTTCGCCGCCCTGCTGTTCCGGGTGGGATAGGAGAGATGGTGGAGCTGAGGGGATTCGAACCCCTGACCCCCTCGTTGCGAACGAGGTGCGCTACCAGCTGCGCTACAGCCCCGAATTGGGCTCGCACAGAGTAGCAAGTGCGGGACGGCCGGGAACAACGCCTACTCGTTGACCGCCCTGCGGTCGCCGTACTCGTCCGAGATCGCCGGCATCTCGGCCGTCTCGGCGCCGTGGTCGACCGCCATCTGCTCGAGGGGCACCGAGCGGCCCCGGGTGCGCATCGACTGGGCCGTCTCGACCATCGCCTCGCCCGTCCACTCGCCCGGCCGTGACCGGTCGATGCCGCGCGGCACCGCCGAGGCCCGCGGCGCCGTGACGTAGGTGGGCAGGGTCGTCGGCACCGCGTCCCACGAGTCCTCGTCGTCCCAGGCGTTCCAGGTCTCCCAGTCGTCGTCGGCCGCCTGCGCGGTCGCCGGGGCGGCGGACTGCTCCCTCGCCTGCGCCTCGGGGGCGCCGGACCGACGGCCACGGGCGGCACGCTCGGACCGCTGGCCACGCTCGGCCCGGGCGGGCCGGGATGCGGTGCGGGAGGACGCCGTCATGGCCGACGCGATGACGAAGGCCACCACCGGGATCGCCGCGAGCGCGGGCACCCAGCGCGGCACCATGGCCATGACGGCCAGGATGAGCGAGACGGCCAGGAGCGCGGTGAGCACGCCCAGCACGACGGCGCGGCGCGTGGCGGCCGACTGTCGGGCCAGCTCACGCTCGTAGGAGGGGTCCATTCCTGGGGTACGGCTCTCGTTCGTCTGTCGCATGCCACGGACCTCCGGGACGGTCGAGCGCGACGCGGGACGGGGCATCTGCAGGTCGTACTGCGGCTCCATCGCGTACTGCGGCTCCATTGCGAACTGCGGCTGCCCCTGTCCGCCCAGTGACTTCATGGCGGAGCTGAATCGGGCCGTGGACCGGACCTCGCTGATCTGGTCATGGCGCCGCAGCCACATCGGGATGAGAACAGCGGCCCAAAGGGCAATGATCACAAGGTAGATCAGGCCCGTCACGGAACGTAACGTTAGGGCGTCACGTGAGGAACATCATGGATGCGAGCGGCGGAGCGTTCGGCGTGTCGCCCGACGTCTAGTGCGCTTGACCGGCGTCGCGCAGCCGTGCCACGAGGCCTCCGGGGACGTCGCCGGCATACACGACGTAGGTGACGTGGTCGCGCCACTGCCCGTTGATGTGGAGGTAGGCCGCCCGCTCCCCCTCGTGCCGCAGGCCGAGCTTCTCGACCACCCTCAGTGATGCCGCGTTCTCGGGCCGGATGTTGATCTCGATGCGGTGCATCCCCAGCACGTCGAAGCAGTAGTCGGTGGCCATCGCCACGGAGAGCGGCACGATCCCGCGCCCGGCCACCTGCCGGTCGATCCAGTAGCCGATGTAGCCCCCGCGCAGGGACCCCCAGGCGATCCCGCCGACCGTGACCTGCCCCACGAGGCTGCCCTGGTAGCTGATCACCCAGGGCAGGGTGCGTCCCTCCCTCGCCTCACGGCGCAGTCGCCTGACCATCATCCCGAAGGTCGGGGCGAGGTCGCCGTCCGCGACCGCCTCGGGGGGCAGCGTCGCCTCCCACTCCTGGAGCCAGTCGACGTTGCGGCGCCGCACCTCGCGCCAGCGACGGGAGTCGGAGTGGCGCAGCGGACGAAGGGTGACGTCGCCGTGGGTGAGGGTCGCGAGTCGGGAGCGCTGGGCCACCGATCAGCCCGCGGTGAAGTCGTCGAGCCACGACCTCAGGTCGGGGCCGATGTCGTCGCGCTCGCAGGCGAGGGTGATCACCGACTTGAGGTATGACAGCCGGTCTCCGGTGTCGTAGCGGCGACCGTCGAAGACGAGGCCGTGCACGCCGCCGCCCTCCGCGACGGGCATGCCCGCCAGCGTGCGCAGGGCGTCGGTGAGCTGGATCTCGCCCCCGCGACCGGGCTCGGTGGAGCGCAGGACCTCGAAGACGGCCGGGTCCAGCACGTAGCGGCCGATGACCGCGAAGTCGCTGGGGGCCGAAGCCGTGTCCGGCTTCTCGATGAGGTCGGTCACGAGGACGACGCCGGCATCGTCGGTGGCCTCGACGGCCGGGCATCCGTAGAGGGAGATCTGGTCGAGGGGCACCTGCATGAGGCAGATGACCGAGCCGCCGAACGTGTCGCGCACGTCCATCATGCGGCTCAGCACCGCGTCGCGGGGGTCGATGAGGTCGTCGCCGAGCAGGACGGCGAAGGGCTCATGCCCGACATGGCTCTCGGCCATGAGCACCGCGTGCCCGAGGCCGAGCGGGTCGCCCTGCCGCACGTAGTGGATGGTGGCGAGGTCGGTCGACTCGGTGACCAGCGCGAGCCGCTCGTCGTCGCCCTTGTCGCGCAGCACCTGCTCGAGCTCGAAGTTGCGGTCGAAGTGGTCTTCCAGCGGCCGCTTGCTGCGCCCGGTGATGAACAGCACGTCCTCGAGCCCGGCGGCCACGGCCTCCTCCACCACGTACTGGATGGCGGGCTTGTCGACGACCGGGAGCATCTCCTTGGGCGTGGCCTTCGTGGCCGGCAGGAAGCGGGTGCCGAGCCCGGCTGCCGGGATGACTGCCTTGCGCACGGAACTCATGCATGGACCCTAGACGATCCGACACTATGAACCCGTGGACAAGCAGGCACTGCGGCAGAGCGTCCGCCAGCGCCGCGCGGCACGATCGGCGGAGGAGCAGATCATCGCGGCGGACGCCATCGCCGCACGTGCCGTGGCCTTCCTCCCCCAGCAGCCCGGGAACATCACCTGCTTCATGTCCATGCCCGGCGAGCCGGGCACCGGTCCGCTCCTCTCACGGCTCCTCGAGCGCGGGCACCGCGTCTGGATGCCGCGCATCATGGGCCATGCACTGTCGTGGGTGCACGTGACCGCCGACACCGAGTACGTCACCGGTCCGCTCGGCATCCGCGAGCCGATCGGACCTGCCGTGGAGTCGCTGGAGTTCGCCGACGTCGTGCTCATGCCCGCCCTGGCGGTGGACCCGGCAGGACGCCGGCTCGGCCAAGGCGGCGGGTACTACGACGGTGCCCTGGCCGACCTGCCGGTGCTCGTGGACGGCGGTCCGATGCTCGTCGCCCTCGTGCACGACGACGAGGTCGTCGACGAGGTTCCGATCGAGGACCACGACCGCCTGGTCGACGCGATCGTGACGCCGCGGCGCACCCTGCGCACCGGCCGCGCCGGCCGGCCCGTCAAAGAGGGTCCCCCGTCCGACTGACCGAGGGGTGCCGGGCATCGGCCAACCACGACAAGCGGGACAAGCGTGCAGTTGTGCCCGAATTGCCCCGGTCCACTGCTCGTTTGTCCCGGAGAACGGGACAAACGAGCACATGGGGCGCGGAATCGGGCGGACGTGCGCCGTTGTCCCACCCATCCGGCGCTGGCCAGCGGAGCAGGGAGCGGCTAGG
>CALGTB010000209.1 GCA_937902285.1 uncultured Actinomycetes bacterium
CGAGGTGTTGACGTTGGCGACGATGGCGCCTGCGATCAGGGTGACCAGGATGATGCCCGCCTTGGCGGGGCGCCCCCCGCGGAGCGCTCCGGGCGCGGCGCCCCCGGCCGGCGCTACCACGACCCGCCGCCGCCCCCGCCTCCGCCGCCGCCGGAGAAGCCACCGCCGCCCGATCCGCTGCTGGGCGCCGTCATGGCGCTCGAGATCGACGACGTGCCGCTCGACACCATCGCGTACATCGAGCCCCAGCCCACGTAGTAGAAGCCGTAGTTCGAGAGCTGCTCGGGGGTCAGGTCGGGATAGGCGCCGATCCAGGCGCTCTCCAGCTGGAGGACGATGGCGAAGGGCAGCATGGTCGCGAACACGGCCTCGGGGGGCAGCCCGAGACGCTGCGCGAACTCGCGGCGGGACGCGGCCGCGTCGGTGCCGAGGACGACGGCGAAGCCCCGCACCTTGGCCTGGAACTGAGCGGACTGCTCGGTCTCCTTGCGCGGCGTGATGATCCGGGCGGCGATGAAGCCGATCAGGGCGCCGACGCCCATCGTGCCCAGGATGAAGGCGACGAGCGTCAGTCCGAAGATGAATGCGCCGAAGGCTGCGCCGAAGCAGACCAGCCACACTGCGGCCAGCCACCCCCACCGCTGGTCGGGCGCGTCACCCGTGGGATTGCGACGGCCGTTCTGCTCCGACTCCGTCTCGAGCTGCTTGCACGACGTGGCCCACAGTGTGGCCATGGCCGCGTCGTAGCCGCTCAGCGTGGCGCTGGGCTGCCCCTTGAGGATGGCGCCGACGAGGCTCTCCTCCCACGGGAGCATCGGGGCGCTGCCGGTGCCGACCCAGGTGACCTGGAGGTCGTCGCCGGCGCTGGACAGGTTGATCCACCGGCGTGCGGCCAGGTCGACCAGGGTCGCGACCAGCATGCGCGAGTGGGCGCTGCTCTCGTCGCCCTTCCACGCGGCGTACATGGCCGCCGGCGCGAGGCCGTCGGGGGGCGAGTACTGCGGCGGGGACCCCGGGAGGTCGACGCCGGCGTCCTCCGAGCGCTTGGAGCGGGCGTAGAGGACCGGCCCCACGATGAGCGCCAGCGCGGGAATCAGCCCGACCGGGATGCCGAGCAGGGGGTTCGCCGGCGGATCCTTGATGTTCTCGGTGGGGACGCGGGAGAAGGCCGCCGCCGGGTAGACCGTCACGCCGGTGAGCCCGGAGTAGGCGTTGAGGCGCACCGGACCGTACGAGGCGCTGGCCCCGTCGACGGTCACGGGACAGGTGTCGGTGCTGCCGAAGGCACCGGTGAAGCAGGCGGCGCTGAGGATGTCGCCGGGGCCGCTGACCGTGGCCGTCGCCGAGCTGATGTCGACCTGCCAGGCGCTGCCGACGAGGTCCCAGTAGAGCTCGACGTCACCTTCGGAGATGCTGGCCGGCATCTGCGGGTCCTTCATGTCCTCGGCGGTGATGACGCGGAGGGCATCGGACACCGTGTAGTCGATGACGTAGGTGTGAAGGCCCGTGATCGTGACGTCGGGGTCGCCGATCCGCAGGTTGAGGTAGGGCCCGTCCTCCGATGCCTCGACGGGCACGGTCTGCCCGTCCATGGTCACGCTGTTCACCGTGACGTCGTACACGCGACGACGGCCGTCCGACATCTCGTCGTACAGGGGGATGTCGCGGAAGATCCCGTGACGGAACTCCATCTCGAAGTCGTAGTCGATCGTCTCGACGACGCGCAGCGACGTGTCCGCGGAGACGGTCGCCTCGACCGTGATGCTGTCCATGACCTCGGCCGAGGCGGGAGCGGCGAGGCCGACGACCAGCCCGAGGCCCAGGCCGACCGTGCCGACGAGCGCCGCGACGCGGCGTCGGGTGGATGGCATCAAGGGGGCTACGAGCCGAAGTTGACGGTCGGGGCGGAGCGCCGCCCAGCGTCGGGCTCGGAGTACATCTCGCGCTGCTTGACGTTCGCCATCCCGGCGAACCACATGGCCGGCACCGTGACGAGGGCGGTGTTGAGAGTGACGACCGAGTCGTTGTAGTACTGGCGGGCGAACTGGAGCTCGCCCTCGACCGACGTCAGCTGGCTCTGCAGGTCGCGGAAGTTCGCGGTCGCGGTGAGCTGGGGGTAGGCCTCGGCGACGGCGAAGAGGCGGCCAAGCGCCTGAGTGAGCATGCCGTCGGCTGCGGCGGTCTCGGCCACTGTCGTGGCGCCAGCGGCGGCGGCCCGCGCCTTCGTGACGTCCTCCATGGTGCCGCGCTCGAAGTCGGCGGCGCCCTTGACGGTCTCGACCAGGTTGGGGATCAGGTCCGCCCTCTTCGCCAGGAGGGTGTCGATGCCGGCCCAGGCGCCCTGAGCGGCCACGTCGAGGCGGCGCAGCTTGTTGAACTGCGAGACGACGAACAGGCCGATCACGATCAGCAGCACGACGATCACGAGTACGACGATGAGTGCGGTCACGGTTCCTCCGAGGGGGATCTGGCTGCACGCGTAGGAGCGGGCGGGTGCGCTCAGTATCCCGTGCCGGACGACCGGGAGGCTACTGCGCCTCCCGGCGGCGGTACATGTCGCCGTCAGCCCGCGAGATCAGGTCGTCGATGGTGTCCGCCCGAGGGCTCCCGACCGCGAACCCGACGGTCAGGTCGCCATCCCATCGGGCGGTGATGTCCACCGGCCACACCGCCCGGCCGGTGAGACGCGCGGTGAAGGCCTCGGCATCGGGGGCCTCGCCGATGCCCAGGACCACGATCTCGTCGCCGCCCCAGCGGCCGACGAGGTCTCCCCGGCGGACGGTCGTGAGGACCGCCGCGGTGGCGTCGCGAATCACTCGGTCGCCGAACTCGTGGCCGAAGAGGTCGTTCGCCCGCTTGAGGCCGCGGATGTCGATGAAGATCACGAACACGTTCTGATCGATCCGCTCGGCCATGGACCAGAGGGGCGTCACGTGCTCCATCAGCCCGTGCCGGTTGAACGCACCCGTCAGCTGGTCGGTGATGGCGATGCGCTGGGTCTCGGCCGTGGCGTCCGCCAGCTCGTCGATCGTCCTCAGCCGGACATTGAGGAGGATCGCCCCGACGATGGCTGCGCCGAGGGTGAGCATGAAGCCCTCGAAGGCGCTTCCCTCGTACCAGACCAGGAGGACGACGAGGCCGCCGACCGTGATGGCGCCGGCCTGGGCGAGGAAGGGCCACCAGGAGAGGGTCGCCGCCCCGCACACGCAGAGCAGGAGGTAGATGATCGCGTACGAGAACGGGTTGGGGTCGAGGACGGCGTTGATGTAGAGGCCCAGGCCCATGAGAATGCCCGTGGCCGCGAGCACCCAGGGCTTCGCCTCCGGGGGCACGGTCGGGCCGCGAAGCAGCAGCCCGACCACGAGCATCACGGCGGCCATGGCCAGGAAGTCGACGTAGACGCCCCAGGTGTGCTCGGGCGGGTCAGCCAGGGCGTTGATGACGAACGGGATGATCGTGAAGAGCAGGAGCATCGCGCTGGCGAGGATCAGCGTCCGCGGATACTCCGAGGCTGCCACGGCGAGCCGCACGTTGTGGCGGTGAACCTGCAGGTCGTGCTCGACTCCCGGCAGCGCGATCGGGGGCGAAGCCGCGCTCACGCGACGCATATCAGCCTCCCCGGGTCGCAGCGACTCCGCGCCGCTGAGGGCAAACTACCCCTCGATGAGGGTCAGCGGGCGTGTCGGCGTCGATACATGTCCGCATCGGCCCGCGTGATGAGGTCGTCCACGGAGTCGACGGACGTGTGTCCCTCGGCGAAGCCCACGCTGAGCTCGCCCACCCACTTCTCCCGGTCCTCGCCCGTCCACTCGTGCTGGGACTGAAGCCGCTCGTCGAAGGCCTCCGCCTCGGGAAGCCGACCCATGCCGATGACGACGATCTCGTCGCCACCCCACCGCGCGACGAGATCGTGGGCGCGCATCGAGTTCCGCACCGACCGCGCGGCGGCCTGGATGGCCCGGTCGCCGAAGTCGTGGCCGTACCGGTCATTGGCCTGCTTCAGGCCGCGGATGTCGACGAAGACGACGAATATCTCGTCGTCGAGGCGGCCGGCAGCCGACCACAGGGCGGGAAGTCGTTCCATCAGGCCGTGACGGTTGAGCAGGCCGGTGAGCTGGTCGGTGACGGCCAGGCGCTGCAGGGCGGATGTCGCGTCCGCGAGCGCGTAGACGGTGCGAAGCCTCACGTTCAGGATGATCGCCCCGACCGCGGCGGCGCCCAGGGTCAGCATGAACCAGTTCATGGTCGGCCCGATGGGCCAGCGGTCCAGCACGACCAGACCCGCGAGCGCGATGACGAAGGCTTCGGCGAGGAAGGGCAGCCACGCGAGGGTGGCCGCGCCGCAGGCGCACAGGAGCAGCAGGATGATGGCGAACGAGAGCGGATCCCGGACGAAGATCACGTTCACGTACAGGCCCATGCCCATGAGGATGGCCGCCAGGGCGAAGACCCAGGGGCGAGCGTGCACCGGCACCGCGTCGGTGCGCAGCAGGAAGCCCGCCGCGAACAGCACCGCGGCCATGACGAGGTACGTGATGTTCTCACCGCTGTTCTGCCGAGCGGGATCGAGCAGCTGGGTGAGCACCACGGTCACCGCCCGGAAGGCGAGCAGGACGATGCCGCCGAGGATGAGGATGAGCGGGTACTCCCGTGCCGCCACGGCCAGCCGCACGTCGCGACGATGCGCGTCCCGGACGTCCACGGACTCCATCGCGCTCATGGCCGTCCGGACGTCAGTGCGACAGCCGGCGGCGGTACATCTCGGCGTCAGCCCTGCGGATGAGGTCATCGACCGAGTCGGTCTGGGGCAGCCCGTCGGCGAAGCCGACGCTCAGCCCGCCCGCCCACTTGCCCTCATCCTCGCCGGTCCACTCATGCTGCGACTGGAGCCGCTGGTCGAACGCCTCGGCGTCGGGCAGCCGCCCGAGGCCCAGGACGACGATCTCGTCACCGCCCCAGCGCGCGACGAGGTCGCCGCCGCGCACCGACTTGACCACGGCTCGTGCCGCCGTCTGGATCGCCCGGTCGCCGAACTCGTGGCCGTACCGGTCGTTGGCCTGCTTGAGCCCGCGGATGTCGACGAACACCACGAACACGGACTCATCCAGCCGTTCGGCCTGTGCCCAGAGTGCCGGCACTCGCGCCATGAGCCCGTGGCGGTTGAGCACACCCGTGAGCTGGTCCATGGTGGCGAGGCGACGGGCCAGGGCCGTGGCATCGGCCAGCGCGTAGATGCTGCGCATGCGCACGGTGAGCGCGAGGCAGCTGACGAGGATGGCGGCCACCGCGACGAGGATCCAGTCGAGGGTGTGGCCGACCGACCAGGTGGCGGCCACGGCGACCGCGCCGGCGAGCAGGACTGCGGACGCGATGAGGAACGGTCGCCACGCGAGCGTGGACGGCCCGAAGGAGCACATGAGGATCACCGCATAGGCGTAGGACAGCGGCGTCTGCTCGAGGACGACCTCGTAGAGCAGGGCGAGGCCGAACAGCGTCAGCACGGCCGAGTACAGCGCCGGTCGCCGCCGAACCGGGATGGTGCCCCGGCGCATGAGGTAGGCAGTGACGAGGATGACGGCCGCGACGGCGACGTCGATGACGTGGATGGAGTAGTTGTGCTGTCCGAGGTCGTCCGTCGGCCCCGCGAGGTAGGTGAGTGCGGTGAAGACGAGCAGCAGGCAGCCCACCAGGAGGAGCGTGCGCGGGTACTCGCCGGCGGCGATCGACAGCCGAACCGCCTCGCGGTCGGCTGCGACCGACGGCTCGTCCTCCGACGATGGGTCCACGGGGATGGAGAGGACGGGCGTGCCCCAAAGGCGCGACATCATCGACTCCCTGTGGTTAGGCCGAAGGCTCAGGGTACCCCCGTGCGTCACCTGCGTGGGGGGACGTTGCCGCCCTGTGGGTGCGACGGCGCGACTTTCCCGCAACGGCAGGCGCGGCGACGGTGGATCGGGAACCATGTCACGTCGAGTGGAGGTGCGGTGTTCCCGATCCTGAACGGTTCCCGGCTGCACACCCTCGCGTTCGGCGGCGGCCCGCGGACGATCGTCACCCATGGCGGCTGGACAGGGTCCTGGGAGCTGTGGCAGGAGCCCTTCGAGCTCATGAGCGATCGGTGGAGGTGCATCGGGTACGACCACCGCGGTTCGGGCGAGTCGGTCGTCGCGCCTGAGGAGATCTCCTTCGATGCACTCGTCGCCGATCTCTGGGCCGTCATGGACCTGCATGGGGTGGATACCTGCGTGCTCGCCGCGGAGTCGATGGGGTGCAGTGTCGCCATGGCCGCCGCCGCGGAGCGACCGGAGCGCGTCGACGGACTGGTGCTGGTGTCGGGACGCCGGACGATCACGCCGGCATTGGCCGCCGCGCTGGCCGCCGGCTCACGGCGGGACTATCCCGCCACCGTGGCCGCCTTCGTCGACGCCTGCCTGCCCGAGCCCGACACGGAGCACCTGGCACGTCTCGGCCGGCGCATCCTGCTCCAGTCCGAGCCCGAGGCTGCCGCCCGCCTGCTTGAGGCCTGCTACGACCAGGTCCCGGACCTTGGCCGCATCACGATGCCGACTGCCATCATCCACGGAGCCAGCGATCGCATCGTCCCCGCGGAGGAGGCGTACGCCCTGCACGCCGCGATCCCCGATTCCTCGCTGCACGTGCTGGACGGCATCGGTCACGTCCCCACCCTGACGGCCGCCGCTGCCGTCGTGTCCGTGATCGAGCAGCGCTTCGGGACATGACGCCGCACCCGTGAGGCGGCGTGTCGGGGGCCGCGGGCGATCCGCGGTAGACTCAGCTCATCAATTCGGGTTATTGCCGCCCAAGCGGCGCGTGCTCCTCGTCAGACAGGTTCGCGAAAACCTGTTAGAGGAGTCCCATCATTTCCGCTTCATCAGCAACTCTCATCCCGCCTGCCGTGGAGCCGGTCACCGGCTTCGCCGAGCTCGGCGTCCCGGACGCGCTCGTCCGGCTACTCACCTCCCAGGGCGTGACCGCACCCTTCCCGATCCAGTCGGCGACCCTGCCGGACTCCCTCGCGGGACGCGATGTGCTCGGCCAGGGACGCACCGGCTCGGGCAAGACGCTCGCGTTCGCGCTGCCTCTCGTGGCACGGCTCGCTGCCTCTCCCAAGGAGCCCATGCGCGGCCGTCCGCGCGCCCTCGTGCTCGTCCCCACCCGTGAGCTCGCTACTCAGGTCGCGGCAGTCATCGAGCCGCTGGCTGCGGCGTTCCGCATGTCGACCGTCACCGTGTTCGGAGGGGTGGGCCACGGAGCCCAGCGCAAGGCGTTCCACTCCGGAGTCGAGATCGTCGTCGCCTGCCCGGGCCGACTGCTCGACCACATGCAGGCCGGGGACGTGAACCTCGACAGGGTCGAGATCACCGTGCTCGACGAGGCCGATCACATGGCCGACCAGGGCTTCCTGCCGACCGTCAAGAAGATCCTCGACAAGACGCCGGCCTCAGGGCAGCGCATGCTCTTCTCGGCCACGCTGGCCGGCGGGGTCGACACCATCGTGTCGCGCTACCTGCACGATCCCGTGTCCCACGCCGCGGGCGTGGAGGCCCCTGTGCTCCTGGAGCACCGGGTGCTCGTCGTCGACGAAGGCGAGCGAGTCAACGAGATCGCCCGGATGGCGCTTCAGGGCCGGGTCGTGGTGTTCACGCGCACCAAGCACCGGGCCAAGCAGCTCGCCCGCAAGCTCGAGGCCGCCGGCGTCGGAGCGGTCGACATGCACGGCAACCTCTCGCAGAACGCACGCGAGCGAAACCTTGCTGCGTTCTCGGATGGCACCGCGACGGCCATGGTCGCCACGGACATCGCCGCTCGCGGCATCCACGTCGATGACGTGGCTCTCGTGGTCCACGCCGATCCGCCCATCGAGCACAAGGCCTACACGCACCGGTCCGGTCGCACGGCCCGCGCCGGAGCTGCCGGCCAGGTCGTCACCATCGCCACTCTCGACCAGGTCGCGGAGGTGCGGATGCTCCTGCGCAAGGCGGGCGTCTCCGCCACGTGGGAGGGGATTCCGGTGCGCGCGGGCGAGCAGACCGCGAGCGCCGCGGTATCGCCCCGCTCGTCGACTCGGTCGTCAGCGCCGCGCTCGGGGGGCCGGCCGAGGAGCCAGGCCCGGCATGGTGGCCGGGGCCGCTAGCCCTTCCCTGGCGGCCCGGTGCGCCTCCGTGCGGCGTCGCGCCCATCGGGGTCCTGGTATCCGCCACGTGGTGCCGGCCCGGACTCGACCACGGGTCCGGGCACGTCGCTGAGCTCGTCGTGATCGACGGCGATGCGCTCCCCGCCGGTGGCATCCTCAGCGACGCCGA
>CALGTB010000210.1 GCA_937902285.1 uncultured Actinomycetes bacterium
CTACAACCAGATGCTCCAGGTCGCGGTCGCCGCCGTGCTCGCGGTCGTCAGCGCAGTGATCGCACTGGCGCTGTCCCCCGCGCTCGGTGCGATCGCGATCGCCGGGGTCGCCGTCATCGCCATCGTGCAGTCGCTGTCGATCCGCCCGTCGTACCGGCTCGGCGTCGAGCTCGGCCAGCGGCAGCGCACCGTGCAGTCGGTGGTCACCGACTCGCTCGACTCCCTGCGCCTGGTGCGGGCCCACTCCGCCTCGGGCGTGTGGACCACCCGCCTGGCGGACGCCTTCGCGGGCACCCGCGAGGCGCAGGTCGCCAACGTCCGCCGGCAGTCACTGGTCACCGGCCTCACCAGTGTCGGCACGGCCCTGGCCGCCGCCGTGCTCGTGCTCGTGGCGGTCGCGCTCGAGGTCCCTCCCGCGTCGCTCGTCGTCATCCTCGTGCTCGTGTTCCGGCTGGCCGTGAGCGTGCGGCAGGGGGTCGGCGCCGCCGCCGGCATGGCCAACTCGCTCCCGGCCGTGCGCGACCTGGCCGACCTCACGACGCAGGCGCGCGACGCGGTCGAGGTGCCGCCGGAGGCTGCCACCGATCGCGGGCCTCTCGCCGGCGACCCGCACCTGCCCCTGCTCGCGTTCTCGGCCGTCGACTACGCCTACGCCGACGGACCGAGCGTCGTCAGCGGCCTGACCTTCGAGGTGCCGCGGGGCGAGATGACGGCGCTCACCGGACCCTCGGGCGTGGGCAAGTCCACGGCCGTCGACCTCGCCCTGGGCCTGCTCAGCCCGGACGCCGGCACGATCCTGGTCGACGGCGCGCCCCTGCTGCCGGCGGACCTGCCGTGGTGGCGCACCCATGTGGCATACGTGCCGCAGGAGACCGTGCTCATCCCCGGCACCCTGCGCGACAACCTCATCTGGTCGGTGTCGCAGGAGCGCACCGACGAGCAGTGCTGGCGTGCCCTCGCCCAGGCGGCCGCGCGCTTCGCTCGTGACCTCCCGGACGGACTCGACACGCGCCTCGGCGACCGTGGCGTGCGGCTGTCCGGGGGCGAGCGCCAGCGCGTGGCGATCGCCCGGGCGCTCCTGCGCCGCCCTGCCCTGCTCGTCCTCGACGAGGCGACCTCCGCACTGGACGACGGCACCGAGGAGGAGGTCCTCGACCTCCTGTCGTCCCTCCGGCCCGAGGTCACGGTTCTCGTCGTGGCCCATCGCCACAGCACCATCGCCGCGGCCGACCACGTGGTGCAGCTGGACTAGCTCGAGCTGACCTCGACCAGCCCGTCGAGACGGGACTAGCCGGCCTCGACCAGCCCGACCGAGATGAGGGCATCGACGAACTCCACGGTCTGGGCCCGGATCACGCCCGGCTCCGCGTCGTAGCGCGACTCCAGGTCGGCGACGATGTCGTCGATGGAGCGCTCACCGTCGATGAGCGCCCAGACCGGCTCGCCGGCCCCCTCGGTGCCGAAGTAGGCGAAGTCGCGCGGGCTCATGAGCACGAGGTCGCCGTCGACCTCGGCCTGCACGACCCGGTCCACCCGGCGCAGGACAGTTGATCCCGGCAGGTCAGGCATCGCCGGCACCGCCCTGGGCACCCGCCGCCACCCCGCCGAGCCACGCGAGGGTCGACGCGATGCCGTCGGCGAAGGCCACCGCGCGGGCCGAGGGGAACACCGACATCAGCAGTGCCGGGTCGTTCTGGCTGTGCCGGACGTCGCCCGGGCGGGCGGCCTCGCGGACCACGGTGAGCGGACGGTCGAGCTGGCGCGACAGCTCGTCGACCACATCGTTGATGCTGGTGCGCTCGCCGAAGGCGAGGTTGACCGGCCGGTCCCAGGACACGCGCCGGTCCAGCGCGTCGACGAGCACGCCCACCACGGAGTCGACATGCGTGAAGTCGCGCGTCTGCTCGCCGTCGCCGTGGACCACCAGCGGCTCGTCATGCAGGGCCCGCCAGGCCAGCCGCGGGATCGCCGCCGCGTAGTCGTGGTCGTGGCGCTGCCACGGCCCGTAGACGTTGAAGAAGCGCAGGGCCAGCGCCTCCATGCCGTAGACCTCGCGGTAGGCCATGACCAGCGACTCGGCGGCGAGCTTGTTGGCGCCGTACGGCGACATCGGCTGCGTCCACATCTCCTCGCGCTTGGGCAGGGCGAGGTTGACCCCGTAGACCGACGACGACGAGGCGAACACGACGTGCGCGCCCGCCGCCCGAGCGGCCTCGAGGACGTTCAGGGTGCCGGTGTCGTTGGTGTCGTGCGCGCCGACCGGGTCGGACACCGACCTCGGCACCGAGCCACGCGCTGCCAGGTGCACGACGGCACTCGCCCCGTCCATCGCCGCCCGGACGGTGGCGGGCTCGGTGATCGACCCCGCCATCACCTCGGCGTCGAGCCCGTCGAGATTGGAGGCAAGGCCGGTCGAGAAGTCGTCGAGGACGCGCACCCGGACGCCACCTGCAGCGAGGACGCGCACGAGGTTGCTGCCGATGAACCCGGCGCCGCCGGTCACGAGCACGATCATGCCTGCACCCTAGCCACGGGGGGCGCCGGTGCCGTCGGACGCCGGAGGCGTCGGCGTGGCCCGCACCTGGGGCACGCCGGGGGCACGGCGATCGGCGATGAGCCTGGCCACCGACCGGGCGAGGCTGCCGGTGGCGGCGGCGGGCCGATCGGCCATCGACCAGCGCTGCCGACGACGCGCGAGGGCCGCGCGACGGCTCCACTCCACGGACGGCGCAGCGGCCGAGGCCTCGAGCAGGGCGGCCGCGGCCGCCTCCATCGATGCCGTCGGCCTGATCCCCTCCGGCAGTCGCGCGCCGCACGCGAGGGCGACGCCGAGGCACTGGTCCACGGCCCGGACACAGCCGGCGATCGTGGCGCGGCGGGCCACCTCGGGCCACAGCGAGGGGTCGAGCTGCTCGACCTGTCGCACGGCGTCGAGCGCCCAGAACCATCGGACCCACCGCTCCTTGGCGCCGTGCTCCGCGGTTACCAGCAGGGCGTCGACGCGGTCGAGCGACTGCACGTCGAGGCCGTCGTGCTCGACAGCCTCGCGCCGGCTCCACAGGTCATCGAAGGACGTCGAGAAGTAGCCCGGACCGGAGTCGACGCGCCAGTGCAGGTCGATGGTCGCCGGGAGGCCCAGGTAGACGCGCTCGCCACGGTGAAAGCGCTCCCAGCGGCCCGGCGGGCCGGCGTAGCCCGCCCGGCTCCAGCAGCCGGCGTCGCGGAGCGCCAGGTCCGCCGGCGCGCAGTCCGCAGGCGAGATGAGCACGTCGATGTCGGCGCTGCCGCGCCCCAGCCAGGAGCCGGTCGTCTGCACGGCCAGCGCCGGCCCCTTGATGGCCAGGCTCCGCACACCGGCCGCGTCGAGCACCGCGGCCGCCCGCGTGGCACTCGCGCTGACGGCGATGCTCCGCATCGCCTGCCGGTGGGCAGCCGTGCGCAGCACCTCGGGAACGCTGGTCGGCGGCAGGCCTTGGCCATCGACACTGGCGCAGGTGGCGAACGCCAGCTCGTGGCGCACGATGTCAGCCGCGTCCTGCCCGGACATCCCACTCGGGTCGAAGGCTCCGTGAGCGATGTTCCCGACGAGCGACGCCGTCAGCACCAGGGTGCTCCGACGGCGCTCACGTCACCGTCATCGGTTGATGGGCTGGACCGTCACATCCGCGCGTCGCGCTGTGGCCCCGCCCTTGGCGACGCCGCCGGCCACGAGCCGGTAGGTGCCCTTGACGCCCTTCGACCTCATGTAGGCGGCCACCGATCGCGCACGCGCACGGGAGAGCGACTCGTCGTTCGACGAGATGGGGCTCGGCCCGACGAAGCCGACCACCCGGATCCGGTTGGAGCGCGACTTGTCGGGGATCTTGGCGATCAGCCGGTCCAGCGACTTCTTCGCCTGGTTCGTCAACTTGGAGGACAGCACGTCGAAGTAGACCAGGGTCCGCACGGCCTTGGTCTCAGCCGAGGGCTCGGTGACCACGACGTTGATGGAGATCGAGATGACCCTGGTCACGACCTCACCGGGCCTGGCGCGCGTGATGGGGCTGTCCTGCGACGCGTTCGTGAGGCCGTTCACCTGGAGCGTGTAGGTGCCGGGGGCGAGGTCGCCCGGGATCGGCAGACTGCCGGCGAACGTCGTGTCGGAGAAGACCTCGAGCGTGCCGAGGAAGATGACCCGGCTGCCCGCGAGGAGGTAGAAGTTCACCGGCGAGCCGGGAACGAAGCCGCGCCCCGTCGACTGCACCTCGCCGCCCACGTTGACGATGGGCGTGCCGCTGGCGTCGAGCGGCAGCGGCCGGCCACCGGGGCTCCGCGGATCGACCGTCACCTCGAGGGCGCCGCTGGACAGGATGACGATGCCGGCAGTGCGGTCCTCGGTGATCGACACGCCGATGGGAGCCCCACCGAGGGTGACCGTCGCGCCGCCGACCGGAGGCGGCGGGATGATCGTCTCGGTGGGGGTCGGGGTCACCGACGGGCTCGGCGACCCGGTGGCGGTAGCCGTGGACGACTCCGTGACCGACGGGCTGGCGGTGGGGGTGACCGTCGCCGTGGGGGTCGGGTCCGGCGGGTAGTCGACCGAGTACGAGGCCGGAGCGGTCGCGACGAGTCCGGCCACCAGGCCGAGACCGGCCAGGGTCGCCACGGACACGCCGAACCTGCCCACGAGGGCTCCCTGCTATCGCTGCAACTTGATCCAGTTCGAGGATACCCGACCAGGTGCCCGGGCGGGCACTCGCGAGCCCCGCGCTAGGCGCAGTCGGTCACGGGGCGGACCGACACCACCTCGTCGATGACCATCGCCTGGGGAAGGACCGTGGGCTCGACGCCCAGGACCGTGGGCTCCTCGAAGTCGATGACCACCGCCCGCTCCTGGCCCCGGTCGAGAGTGACGTAGGTCCACCACACCGGACGGCCCTGCTCCTCGCCGAGGAAGAGCTCGAGCGGCTGGCCGTCCATGGTCGCCGACCCGAAGACCGCATCGACCGGCGCGTAGACGTGCATGAGCAGCTTGGTCGACCCCTCGGGAGCGGTCGGGTCGTCGGCCCGGCTGTAGTTGCCGCTCTCGAGCGGCAGGTCGAGGGGAGCGTCGTTGCGCAGGGT
>CALGTB010000211.1 GCA_937902285.1 uncultured Actinomycetes bacterium
CTACAGTATCTACTGTGTTAAATAGGGGGCCGATGCCGGCCCGTCACAGCGACGGTGCCGCCGCGCTGACCCGACCGCGTGCGCGGGTGCTGGAACTGCTTCAGCAGCTGGACTCCCCAGTGTCCGCCGAGGACGTCGCCCTGCGGTTCGGCCAGCACGTGAACACGGTTCGCCTGCACCTGGAGTACCTCGCCCAGCGCGGCCTCGCCCAGCGCGAGCGCGCACCCGGCACCGGTCGGGGCAGGCCCAGCTGGCACTACCGCGCCAACCCGGACCGTCAGGAGCCGGACCGGCGAGTGCGCGAGTACGGCGCGCTCGCGGGTGCGCTCGCGGCCCACATCGTCCGGACGAGCAGCCTGCCGGCCGACGATGCGTACACCGCGGGCCTGGAGTGGGGCAAGCAGGAGGCGCGCGAGCGTCACCTCCGCGACACGTCCAGGGCGGATGCCCGCCGAACCGTGGTGTCGATCCTCGATGCACTCGGCTTCGCCCCCGTCGCGAACGAGCGCAACACGACCGTGCGCCTCACCCAGTGCCCACTGCTGGATGTCGCCCGTCAGTACCCCGACGTGGTCTGCCAGGTTCACCGCGGGCTGGTCGGCGGGCTGCTCCAGTCACTCGGCGCAGACCCTGCCGATGCCGACCTGCAGCCCTTCTCCGACCCCGGATCCTGCCGGCTGCGCCTGGCTGCCGCCACGACTGCGCGGCGACCATGAACGTTGACGAGGCCGATCCCGGACGTCAGTCCGTCTCCACGTTGACGACGCCCCGGGGCAGCACCCGTGGCCCGCGCACACGGGTGCGTGGCCGATTCGCCCTGCTGCTGCTGGGTGGGGCCTCGATGCTCCTCGGGCTCTCGGCTGCGCTGATGCTCCTGGGCCTGCCGGCCCCGATCACGACCGAGCGGCTGCTCGAGGTCCACGGGCAGCTCATGATCGTCGGGTTCCTCGGCACCCTGATCGCGCTGGAACGCTCAATCGCGTTGAGGCAGGCCTGGGCCTACGGCGCCCCCCTCGCCACGGGCGTCGGAGCGCTGCTGCTGGTCACGCCGCTGCCCCTGGCGGTGGGACTGGCGGTCCAGTGCGTCGGGCTGGCGATCCTGGCCGCCATCTACGCCGCTGTCTGGCGCCGCGCAGCGTCAACCGCGCTGGCGATCCAGTGGCTGGGCGCGTTCCTCGCCCTGTGCGCGGGACTGCTGTGGCTCGCCCAGGTGCCGACCGGCGCCCTCTTCCCCTTCCTTGCCGGCTTCCTCG
>CALGTB010000212.1 GCA_937902285.1 uncultured Actinomycetes bacterium
GCTCCGGCAGCTCGCCGACGAGCTCCGCCAGGAGACGATCTCGGCGGTGTCGGTGAGATCGCGCATGACGATGACGAACTCGTCGCCGCCGGGTCGGGCTGCGACGTCCTCGGCCCTGATCGCCGCCCGGATCCGCCCTGCCGCCTCCACGAGGAGGTCGTCCCCACCCCGGTGGCCGAGCGAGTCGTTCACGTCCTTGAAACCGTCGAGGTCGAGCATGAGCACTGCCGTCTCGCGGCCCGCGCGGCGCCCCGCGCTGAGGGCACGAGCGATCTCCTCGAGGAGGGCAGCGCGGTTGACAAGCCCGGTCAGCTAGTCGTGCGTGGCCAGTGCGGTCAGGGCGTCGCGGTCGCGCTTGCGCTGGGTGATGTCCATCGCGACGCCTCGCAGGGCGACGATGTCCCCTGCCGCGTCCCGCACCGCCTCACCGCGGGCATGCATCCACGCCTGCTGGTCGGGCAGCCGTGCGAACTCGAGCTCGAGGTCGTACGGCTGCCCCGTCGCCCGGGTTCGAGCAAGGGCGGCGCTGAGCCGCGTCCAGCTGTCGTCCGTGAAGAGCCCCTGGTGCTCGGGGTAGTCCGGCGGCGCCTCCGCAGGGTCGAGGCCGAGCATGAGGAAGAGTTCATCCGTCCAGGTCACGTGGTCGGTGGCGAGGTCCAGGCGCCAGCTGCCCACGTGGGCGATGCGCTGCGCTTGCTCAAGGTCGTACCGGTTGGCGTTGAGGGTCTCCACGGCCGTCACTCGGGCTGAGATGTCCTCGTGAGTGCCCATCATGCGTGTGGGCCGTCCGTCCGGGGACCGTTCGACAACCTGGCCGCGGTCATGCACCCACACCCAGTGTCCCTCGCGATGCCTGACGCGCAGTTCGAGGTCGTAGAAGGGGGCGCGTCCAGCAAGGTGCTCGGCGATCATGGCTTCCGACGCGGCCAGGTCGCCCGGGTGTGCGAGGCGTTGCCAGGTGTCGATGCTTGTCGGCTCGAGCTCGTCGAGGCGATAGCCTGCGATCTCGGCCCATCGCTCGTCGAAGGCCGTTTCGCCGGTGACGAGGTTCCAGTCCCACATACCGAGCCGCGACGCGGCGAGGACCAGCATGAGCCGCTGCGACTGCTCGGCGAGCAGCAACTGGGCCCGTACCTCGGCGTCGATGTCGCGCAGGGAGTCGATCCGACCCGTGCGATGACCCTCCGCGTCCATCAGCCACCGTGACGTGGCGGCCATCCAGAGATAGCCCCCGTCCCGGTGACGGAAGCGAAGCCGAAGCGAGACCGGGCGATCGCCTGCGAGCCGGAGCGCCGACTGCGCCTCCGCGATGTCGTCAGGATGCACGAGGTCGCCTCCGCGGAGGGCCAGCGCCTCCTCGGCGTGGTAACCGAGCAGTCGCTCGACCGACGGCGACACCCAGGTGAGCTGCCCTTCAGCGGACACGAGCATGACTGCGCCCTCGGCGTTCTCCGAGAGCATCCGGTAGCGGTCCTCGCTCTCCTGCTGGTTCGACGCTTCCTGACGGGGAGCCGACGCCCCCGAGAGGGCGTTCATCGGAGGGCGCGTGCGTCAGGGACCACGGCGTGCCGACCGATACGACCG